>WVZO01000351.1 GCA_011772425.1 Candidatus Aminicenantota bacterium | reverse complement strand
GGCTGGACGAAATTGATTTAAAGGTCGTTGAGGAGGGCCAAATGGGCATGAAGGCGTTAACTCCCGAAGGAAGCCGGTTACTGGAAGAAAGCCGGAAGCGTAAAGCCCGGAGAGAGAAAATGATCAGGGGGTATAAAATCGCCCGCGGGGTATTAAGCGTACTGGTCTTTGTCTTTGCCCTGGTTGCCCTGTGGCTGTGGGACCAGGCATCCCGCGGAGAAAAGAAAGCCACTGCCAATTTCTATGCAACCCGCGCTCAATTGACTGCAAACCAGGACCCCACCGCTGCCCTCCGTTTAGCTGAACAGGCATTAAAAATGAACAATAACCCGATCGTTAAACAGGCCATCTATAAAATTTACCGGGAGAACAGTTTTTATAAAATCATCGCAGTGCAGACCAACGCTGTTACATCCCTGGCTGTCTCCCCTGACGGAACAAAAGTTGTTACCGGTTCCCCGGATGGCGTTATCTCCTTATGGGACAGCCGGGGCAAAATCCTTCTAACCTTCAAGGCACACAATGGAAGTATCTTATCCGCTGCCTTTTCTCCCGGTAGTAATCATATACTTACCGGCTCCACGGAGAGAACCGTCCGTTTATGGAATCTTGAAGGTAAACAAATAAAGGAGCTTACCGGCCATGGGGGTTTTGTCTTATGCGTAAATTTTTCCCCGGATGACAGGTATATACTTACCGGTTCATTAGATAAGATTGCCGGGGTGTGGGACCGGCAGGGGGAACTGCTGCGGGAAATCAAGGGACATAAAGGCCGAATCCTCTTCGCAGTCTTTTCACACGACAGCAAATTCATCCTTACCGGTTCTTCTGATGGAAGCGCCCGAATATGGGACCTGGAAGGCAATCAAACCGGGGTTTTCAATGTCCCGGACAGCAGCGTTACTTCCGCTGCTTTTTCCCCGGACAGTAAATTTATCGCTGTCGGATGCAGTAATGGAAAAACCCTTTCATGGAACATTAAAAAAACCGGGTTAAAGGAATTCCCNNGAAAGGCCGGTATATCTTGACAGCATCCGAAGACAATACCGCCCGCTTATGGGACGTAAATGGAACCCTGGTACAGGTATTTAAAGGTCACCGGGACAACGTTGTTTCCGCTGCATTCTCTCCTGATGGCAAATACGTTTTCACCGGCTCCAGGGACAAAACCCTGCGGTTGTGGGCTTTAAAAGGACGAATGGTAACAGAGTTCGATGGTCATAAGGACCGGGTTTACGCTGTTGCTTTTTCACCGGACGGCAGTCATGTGCTGACCGGTTCACGGGACCGCACCGCCCGCCTGTGGGATTTGCAGGGGAAGCAATTAGACAACAAAATGAATCATGACGGCAGCGTTCTCTTTGTCGGTTTTTCCCCCGACAGCAAACGTATTTTCACCAGGACCGAAAATGGTAAAACCTATTGGTGGGATTTAAAAGGAAACCCCCTGCATGGTTTAAACCGTGAAAGAAATCTTACTTCTTCCAATGTTATTGCACCCAAAGGAAAGTATACGTTTACCTGTTTGCAGGATGGGACCGTTCAATTATTCGATTCGGAGGGGAATCATTTTCAAACATTTACCGGTCATAAAGGCAATGTCAGTGATGTCGATTTTTCCCCTGACGGCAAATACATGCTCACCGGCTCTTTTGATAATACCGCCCGTTTATGGGAAATCCATATGCCTTTACAAGAGTTCTTAAAAAACGGTATTTGTGAACCCTTAAGCCGGGAACAATTAAAGGAATATTAACCACAGAGGACACAGAGGACACAGAGTTTTTTTACTTCTCATCTGTGAAATCTGTGAAATCTGTGGTTAAAAACAATCAAATAAATAGGAGGAAAAAAATGGCAGATCAAGCCTATGTGTATGTCAGAAACAATTTAAGCGGTGGTATCGATGCGACTCGCATGCTCCCGGACGGCAGCGAGGCATCAACCACAACAATCAGTAGTGCAAACCGGGAGAAAATCACCTTATTAGGACCCGAGGAGTGGGTAGTGGTCACTGCCCCGGAGGGCGTGGACACAAAAACCTGTGTTGCGTCCGTGAAATCGGATGTTGACCTGGATACCTTACATTCCAGAACCGATTCCAACTGGACAATCAAAATCGTACCCAATGAATTACCCCCTGATACACCGACAACCGTCAATATAACCCTCGGTGTAGATGAACCCGAATGAAAATTTTTGCCACTAAGGCACAAAGACACCAGGGATTTACTTATAAAAAAACCTTTTGTGCACCTTCGTGTCTTCGTGTCTTGGTGGCTATTTTCACAGCATTTCTTCATGAGGCGCGGCTCATCCTTAGACGATGAAAAAATAATGGGAACCGCAGATTTCGCAGATAAAAAATAAAAAAATCTGTGTAATCTGTGGTTTTATTTCATGGCAGGAGAACAAAAATGCAATATCGAAGAAAATCGCCTTATGAATGTTCTGTTGAGGAGTTAGACCTGGAGTTGATCGCCAGGGGTGTCCGCATCCCGGAGCAGCAGCGCTTTCTTTTCGACGACCGGGAGGGCACCCCGGCGCGGGATGCGGCAATGGCACAGGTAAAGGAGTTTTACCACCAGGCCGCATCTCTATCGCCTGATGCGGCACTTCGTCATATCAGTACATGGGAGTTGGCCGAAGCGCTGGTCTACATGACCGAAGGTGTGTCGTTGGACCACACCAGGGCGATATCCGGCAGTGATGACCGAAAGGATATTTTCCAGTTGAAAGATAACCCTGCGAATGAACCCATCAAAAAAAATGCCCGCTCTGTTGCTGCAATATGCATGGAAGAGGATTTAATCGATCAAGACAACCGATACTCGACTTTGGAACATAAGAATTACGGTAAAACCTTTAACCTGTGCCGCTGTGAACCCTTCTATCAACAGCCTGTTGCGGCAGGGCATTTATTTTCCGGTTTCCTGGTAAAAGAGGATGTCATTGCCACTGCCGGCCACTGCGTGAATGAGAATAATGTAAAAAGTATCCGTATCGTGTTCGGCTTTAGAATGAAGGACGCTGCAACGGCGGTAACACGGGTGCCCAATAAAGACATTTACAAAGGAGTAAAAATTATCCACAGGTATCATAATCGCATGGGTAATGGGTCGGATTGGGCACTGGTGCAGTTGGACCGTAACGTTAAGGGGCGGCAGGTGGTAAAATTTCCGGAGACGGAAATTTCTACCTGTCAACCCGTCTATGTCATCGGTCATCCCTGTGGATTACCGTTGAAATATTCAGCCGGGGCAGAGGTACGGAAAATAAAGGATGCCTATTTTGTTGCCGACCTGGATATATATGCGGGCAGCAGCGGTTCTCCTATATTCGATAAAAATACCCATGAAGTAATCGGAATGGTAGTGCGTGGTTACCATAGGGACTTCAGATGGACTGGCAAGTGCTATATCTCCGTAAAACTCCCTCCTCCCGGCATGAATTCACTTAATAAAAAGTTTTTCGGGGGGTCCAGGCCCCGCGGCGCGGGGAGCCCATTAGAGTCTGCTAACATAAAGAGCCCCCCTGGTGGGGGAGCCGAATGCACCAGGGTTTCGGAATTTATCACGTATTGCCGGTGAATTGTATGACTATAAGGAAGTGAAAAATGCCAAAAGAAATTAATATTACCATCGAAAACATGCTTATAACGGAAAAAAGGGACATGAATGTTTATCATCACTCCACCGGGAGTGCCCATATGATCAGCCATAACAGCTCTGTTACCCTTCCCCTTAGACCGGTTATAGACGCTGATTACCTGTACATTTCCATTGTCAGCGGACCGGGTCATTTGAGAAGTAAGAGTGTGGTAAATCTACCGTCATGGGTTGATTTCGAGTTTTTATCCGATGGGAAATTAGCCGTCACTCATTCGCACGACAGAATATTTTTAAAAATTCCCCCCGGACTTCCCGGGTGGCAGTTAAAATTGACACGGTCATGTTCCGGCATTAGAAAGGGGCCCCACCGTGTAATCATCAGTGAAGACCCACAGGAGTAACAACCGCTGACTACTCATGGAGTCCTTCTTGCCTGTTATGAAAAAAACCACAGATTACACAGATTACACAGATTTTTTTATTTTTTTTCTGTGAAATCTGCGAAATC
>WVZO01000188.1:367-2512 GCA_011772425.1 Candidatus Aminicenantota bacterium | reverse complement strand
CCAGTTGCCCCTTTTCGTCTCCGCCATTTCTCCAGTCAATCCAGAGTTTATGAACAGGCTTGCTAACTCTTAAATTGACAAATATTTCACTGGAACGAAAAACCCTGTAATCCAGGAGGTCGTACTTGAGTGATGAAATTTTGAGGATCACTATTTCCCGGTCAAATTTTTTAAGGGCGTTACGAGTAAGTTCCAGGACTTTTTGATCTTTTGTGTCATTGGCTATGTTAATTAAAGGTTCAATTGCGGATTCACCAATAGCTTCAACAGCTTCATCAATCTCTGATTCCCCGCCGGCAGCGATTCCCATACGGATTGCTGTTTCCGGGTCTAAAATCCTGGATAAGGCTACTACAGCAATTTTTCGCTGTTCTTTTCTATCGATAGACAGGTAGGGGATATAATCAACTACCATTTGTATTTTGGTAATTTCGTCTTGTTTCGCTGCAATTTTTTCTGTTAATTCTTGATTTTTGTAATTTACCACAACACTAAAAATAATTCCAATTAACGTAATAAGTGCAACAATTAAACTGCCTATTTCTAAGCGTTTACTTTTTTCTGAACTTTTACTATTCTTTGGAGTTTTACCCTTTTTTTCTGTCATGTTAGTCGATTCCTCCTTTAAAATCTATGGCTCTAAAACGTTGAAGCGCTCAGCCTAATTCTGCTTTTTCCTTTGTGTAATAATATGAAATAATCCGCTTATCTGTAAACGCTTTTGTNNAATTTTTGTGCTATTAGATAGTGGTGGTGGTTCCCCTGCTCTCCAGGCAAACGGCTATTATCCATTTGCCATTTGAAACAAACTTCACATTAATTAAGCCCATTCGTCAAGGTTGTTATAATTTCAACTGGAGGATACCCCAAGAAATGATTGTGTGGACCCTTCAATAAAATTTACAAGCGATAACCAATTGGGAAATTACCTTGTGTTGTACCGTTTACTGTATTAGGGCTTATTATTATTGTCAGGTTGAGATTTTGTTGGGATTTAGTGAGTTGAATAGGACCTTCTGTTTTTTTATCCTCCTCGGTTTTGCAAGATCGGAGGGGTTTAATCGTAACTAAAAGCATAATTATCGCGGTAATCAACATAATGATGCCTCCGATCAACTTGATCCACTCTGTCTTTTTCTCCATTCAAACCTCCATTTTGGGGGATATACTGTTTAAAAGCACCTATAAATTCCTTTTTGAATATCGCGGGAAAATTGTTATCTTTATTTTTTTCAACACATTTCTACCCTTTTCAACAAATATAAAACTATATTCTCCAAGAAATCCAGGTCCAGGCTGCCAGTAGAACATTGCATTCCGGGTATCAAGTGAAGAGCCTATGGGCAGTGCCCTGAGCCGGTTACCAACGTTGAGACAGCCAACTATTTTTGAATCATTGGATGTATTGTCAAAGAGTTGCACTGCTATGCGTTCCAGTTCCCTGATTTCTATATTAATATCTCCATTCTCATCCGGCAAAATAACCCGGGGGTTATCTCCCTTAAATCCTTTTTTAACTCGGACAGGTTCAACAGAATTCACCGGCATCTCTGAAAGTTGTCGGATAGATTTATATTGAATGTCTTCCTGCCACTGCGGCCGCTGTACCATACCTCCTGGGGCCTGTGCACCGGTGCTGCCTACATTCCGGATTGAGAAATACCTGCTGCCAATTCCATCAAAATTACCGGCACTGTCTGAAGCTGTCCACTGAATGGTATGGATACCGTTTTTATAGGCGGTAGTATCCAGGTAAAAATAGCCGATTGCTCTATCGCTGTTTGCATAGCCCGGGAATAAACCGGCAATATCAGACCTGTAAATATTATAGGTGGGATGGCCAAGATTAACTCCATCCACAAAAACATTAATCGTCGAACCATCTGTAGGAATACTATTGGGCTGCGGGGTTAATACCCAACCCCAGTTAATGAAGCCGCTGCCGGAAGCGGTCCCTCCCTGGGTCGGCGTATCTATAGCCCCAAAGGGCTTTATGGCATTCTTATTGTCGCAATAGATGGTTTTCTCTCCCAGGATAACTTGCTTACCGGTTTTATCGATGGCTTTTGTATAGATGATAAATGTTCCATTTCCCTGGTTGGGTAGGAAGTTGGTAAGCATCATATAACCCCATCCGGCCTGGTA
>WVZO01000188.1:0-198 GCA_011772425.1 Candidatus Aminicenantota bacterium | reverse complement strand
TCTTGCGGTGTTTCAAAAGTTCCAAAGGGAAATTCATCGTTTTCCGGTTTAAACACATTTAACATCACCTTAATTGTCTGGGGAGAATTTGTGGCCTCCGGGGCACTGACCGTAATAATTCCATTATATATTCCCGGTAAAAGCCCTGAGGGATTAACATATACAGTTACAACACTACTCCCGGTTCCTGCATTGGGT
>WVZO01000341.1:290-1250 GCA_011772425.1 Candidatus Aminicenantota bacterium | reverse complement strand
GAAATTGGAGACAGGGCTCAATTGGCTCGAAGCTTTGGCAACCAGGCTGGAATACTTCTCACTCAAGGAAAATTGAATGAAGCCTTGGCGCTCTATAAAAAGCAGGAAAAAATCTGTGAAGAATTGGGCGACCGGGCGGGGTTGGCTCGAAGCTTTGGCAACCAGGCGCTGATACTCAAAGCGTGGGGAAAACTGGACGAGGCCATGGCCCTTCACAAAAAAGAGGAAACGATCAAAGAAGAATTGGGCGACCGGGCGGGGTTGGCCCGAACCTGGTGGAACCAGGGAAATATTTATAATAAAAAAGGCGATTATAAAAAACAGGCCCACCTGTGGCAAAAATCCATTCAAATCAATAAAACCATGGGAATACCCACAGAAGAAGATGAGAAAAAGTTGGAAGAATTGGAGAAAAAGATAAGGAGAAGTAAGAAGTGAAGAAAATTACAAATTCCAAATCCCAAATTCCAAACAAAGAGGCGCCCTTCGGGCTAGTTTTTTAACGCCTGGCGGCGAAAGAGGGAAAAATTCGCCTGTCCCCGGACCCGGACAAGCCGCAGCCAAAAAGATTATTTTTAACCACAGAGACACAGAGGACACAGAGTTTTTTTTATAAAAATTTCTTCTCTGTGTTCTCTGTGCCTCTGTGGTGAAAAAAGATTTTGCCAGAAAGTGGCAAGATTTTATGACAAGGTAACATTCTTTCTTTTTTCTTTCTATCATTTTTCCCATTCTGCTTTATAAGGATTGTAACGGCACGTTAATGGTTTGGAATACCGGTTCCTATCATCGCAAACAAACGCACGACAATCAGTACAAATATAACGAAACTCACAATCCCGGCAAACCTCTATCATATCTTTGTTCACTGTCCACAAACTCCTGAACTCCGGGTCCTCCACTGCTTCCTCTAATGACGTATCCCTTATATTCCCGAAAGATTTTTGCAGCGAAGGACAA
>WVZO01000341.1:0-238 GCA_011772425.1 Candidatus Aminicenantota bacterium | reverse complement strand
TTCAATGGTTACGGTAAAATAACCGGGAACAATTTGACCGCATTGGGCCGCAGATTCCAGCCTCTCCTCAGTGTAATAAATAACTTTTTTAAATTTCCTGGACAGGTACCTCCGCGTAACGGGCGCAGAATGAATGTAAATCTGAGAAATCCTCTGGTAGTGCAGCAGTAACCGGTTCAACTCATCTTTTTCCCATTCGGGCGAATATGTTAACAGGAGTTCCACAGACCTTAAAGGA
>WVZO01000091.1 GCA_011772425.1 Candidatus Aminicenantota bacterium | reverse complement strand
TACCTGGTCCTGGGGAAACATGTGGCCCCCAAATCCCTGGAAGCCAAGTTCCCGGAAGTAATAAAAAAGTATTTTTCTCCCCAGGTGGAGAAGTTTTTTGGGCAATCGCTGGAGGCATTGATAGCCAGTGGGAATGTCAGCGTATTGTTTTACCTGCAGCCGCTGCAGCGTATCCATCTGCATTCCGACCTGATGGCGGAATTGGAGCCCAACAGTGATATTAAGTATGTTTACATTTTTTCTGCCATCGCGCTTTTTATATTGATCATTGCTTCCATCAATTTTATGAATCTTTCCACTGCCCGTTCTGCGGGCCGGGCCAAAGAAGTTGGTATCCGTAAAGTGGTGGGTTCCCTGCGCAGCCAATTGATCCGGCAGTTCCTGACAGAATCGATGATATTAAGTATTATTTCTATGGTTATCGCCCTTTTGCTGGTAAAACTGGTACTACCCTATTTTAATACCCTATCCGGGAAGGAATTGATCATGTCGGATTATTATAGATGGGAGATGATACTTGCCGCAATTGTGATTACATTACTCACTGGGCTCCTGGCAGGGCTTTATCCGGCATTTCTCATTTCCGCATTCCGACCTATCACTGTTTTAAAAGGTCAACTTAAATCCGGGGTAAAAAGTGGTTGGTTGAGAAGCGGACTTGTGGTTTTCCAGTTTGCCGCTTCTATCATACTGATTATCGGTACCCTGGTGGTGATGAATCAACTCAATTATATCCAGGATAAAAAACTGGGATTCGATAAAGAGCAAGTATTAATTCTTCACAATGCCTATTTACTGGACAAACAAGCGGAGACGTTTAAGAATGAAATGTTGACCCACCTACAAATAAAACGTGCCACCATTTCCGGGTACCTGCCCATACCTTCCAGCAGGAACAGCAGCGCGGTTTTCCCGGAAGGGCAGGTGGCCAACAAAAATAGTACTTCGATACAGAACTGGATAGTGGATTATGATTATATAAAAACCCTGGGCATGAAAGTAATCAAAGGAAGAGATTTTTCACGGGAGTTTTCCACCGATCCATCAGCAGTCATCATCAACCAGGCAGCAGCCAAACAGTTTGGCTGGAAAGAACCGATAGATAAACGTTTGAGTAGATTTACCTCCCTGAAAGGTGATATGACTACCTATACGGTAATCGGGATGGTGGAGGATTTTCATTTTGAATCCCTCAGGGACACCATAGGTCCTTTGGTAATGTTCCTGGGAGAACACAAGGATTTGATGTCTTTTCGCATAGATACCGGGAATATACCCGGAACAATCGATTTATTAAGAGACAAATGGAATAGGTTTTTACCCGGTCAACCGTTTGAATACTCCTTTTTGGATGAGCGATTTTATGAGGTTTACAAGGCAGAGCAGAAGCTTGGACAAATATTTGGGGCTTTTGCTGTTCTTGCTATTTTTGTCGGTTGTCTTGGGTTGTTTGGCCTGGCTGCCTTCATCGCTGAGCAGAGAACAAAAGAGATCGGTATACGAAAAGTGTTTGGCGCCTCAGTATCAAGTATCATTGGGTTACTTTCCCGGGAGTTTGTTATTTTAGTGGGGATAGCCAATATTATTGCCTGGCCCGTCGCCTATTTCGTCATGAATAAATGGCTGCAAGATTTTGCTTACCGGACGCCGTTGAGTCCTTTGATCTTCCTGGCTGCCGGTGCCGCTGCCATTATTATCGCCCTGCTTACCACCAGCTACCAGGCAGTAAAAGCCGCATTCACCGATCCGGTTAAATCACTTAAGTACGAGTAGCCCCCCGGCGGGGGGCTAATAATTTCTTGCATAAATGCTAGTAGATATGGTATAAAATAATCTATATTCCAGGATGTAAAATTTAAGGAATTAAAATGATGAGAAGAACTAGTTTGTTTTTTTTATTGCTGTTTTTGGGCGGTTGGACGTTTATATTTGCAGATAAAGTGGTGCTATTCCCCGGTCTAATGAAACCGGGAATGATGACCATTGATAAGGATCGACTTTATATTGCCGATGGTGCGACAGTGTACATTTATTCGGTAAAGGATTTCAGTTTGGAGAAGAAATTTGGAAAAATAGGTGAGGGGCCCGGGGAATTTCTAATCGCCCCCCAGTTCACATATACCAATGTTGATGTCAAGATTCTCCCGGATCGCATCCTGGTCAATAGTCTTAGTAAAATGTCCTATTTTACCAAGGACGGCAAATTTATAAATGAAATGAAACCCGCCACCTGGTTATGGTATCTGACACCCCTGGGGAAAAACTTTGTGGGCCGTCGAACCATTGTAGAAAACAATCTCCGTTATCACCTCGTCACTCTTATCGATGCAAATTTTAAAGATACCAAAGAGATTTACAGGGAAGTGGCGTTTTACCAGCTGAATAAAACTCTCGATCCTGTGGGTAGGAGGACCGCTGTATTTCACGTGTATAATAATAAACTGATGGTTGATGACAAAGATAAAGGTCTCATATATATATTTGACGTCAATGGCAAGAAAATCAAAACCATCAGCCATCCGTTTAAAAGAGTAAAATTCACCAAAGCTCATGAAAAGAAACTTATCGAGTTTTTCTTGGGTGATCCTGTTATAAGACCTCAGTATGAAGCCACTAAACATCTGGTAAAATTTTCCTCTTATTTCCCCTATATATGGGACCATCGACCAGCCAATGATAAAATATATGTACTCACCTATGAGGAACAAGATGGGAAAAATAAATTTTATATATTTGCTATGAATGGAACGTTTTTAAAAACATCGTTGATGGAAATGCCGCAGATAGATGCCGAACGCCCTTACCCATATGTAATCGCAAATGAAAAATTGTATCAGATGGTTGAAAATGAAAAAGAAGAAGAGTGGGAACTGCATATAAAAGAGTTTAGGTAGAAAATCTATTTGGTTCTTGTTTTCCAGTCGTGGATATTAAATAAAAAATCTCCTACTGCACTCACCAGGGTGTAGGTTTCTTTTGGAACCATTATTTTCCCGGATATACCTACGTAGTAGTAAAGATTAAAGAGCGGTATCAGGGGTAATTCTTCCAACCATAATCGATGGGCCTTCATGTATATTTCTTCCCTTTTCTGCGGGTCCGGTTCTTTTAAGCCTCGATCCAGCAAAACTTCCATTTCCGGGCAATGAAAATTGGCATAGTTAAAAAAAGAACGACTGGAAAAGATGTCGGATATATCGTAGTCGATATCAAGCATAAACCCGGAAATCGCCATATCGAAACGTCCGGTTTTCAGATATTCCAGGAATGAATGATATTCTAAAAATACGGGTTCAAGATGGATATTGTGGGTTTTTAATTCCTTTCTTAAAAACAGCACCAATTCTTTTCTTAATTTACTTTCAGCGTTGGTTAACATTTTTATACGGATCGGTTTTTTAAGGGATATTGTCTTAAAACCGATGGTTTGTATTTTGGGATTCAGGAGCAAGAAAGGGGTTTTCACCCGTTCACCCCTGTTTTTTAAAAAACGGTCCAGGAAATCCCCTTTAATTAACAGGTTATAAAAGAATTTCCTCAGGTTTTTGTTGATGGTTGAGTTTCTTAAATTGAACACCAGGTAGGTGTATCCGAATTTTTTATACTTCAGGACCCTGAACCGCTGCTGCCATTTGGGGATAGCCTGGTATGCAGCGGCATGCTCAGGTTGGAGTTCACCGATATCGATTTCGTTATTGAGCAGTTTTAGGGGCATTAAATGGGTATAGGAAACCACAATATATTCAATAAATCGATACATATGGTGCATATGCCTGGAATTGGGATTGTTATTTAATTCCAGTATAATCTTTGCCGGGTCTTTAATGGTTTTGATTTTGTAAGGACCTGTTCCTGAGAGTACCATATTAGGAAATGCTGCCGGTGCTGCATCTTTAATTTCATGGGAATTCAATATTTTAAAGGTGAGACGATTTTTCCAGGGGGCAAACGTGCTGTTCAGCTTTATTTTGAAGCTGAAGCGATCCTTTTTTTCGATTTTCTTTATGAATCGGAGGTCTGAAATATAGGGATACCCAAAGGCTTTATTTTGAAGAAGTTTGACGGTTTGAATCACATCATCGGCTTCCAGTTCTTTCCCGTCTGAAAAAAAAATCTTTTCCTTTAATTGAATCAAAATTTCCCTTTCATTTTTGTCAAGGTGAAGATTTTTCACCAATCCGTTGGTGATTTCTCCCTTGTAGTCAAAGTAAAATAATGAGTCGAAAACCTTATTTATAATTGCCTGGGAGGTTTCCGTGGTGGCATATACGGGATTTAGCGAAACAGGAAAGGTGTTTATGCCGATTCTTAATACATTTTTTTTTGAGTTGGAATCCGGATTCCCATTGGAATTGGCAAGCAGAGCAGCAGTCATTATGATTGTAACAAATATGGTTCTGCACCATTTTTTCATCTTCATTAAGGACTCCTTGTTGTTTTTTAGCCACAAAGACATGAAGGCATGACGTTTTAAAGGAATTATTTTACAAAAATACACAAAAAAATTCAACAATACCCGTAAAACATCCGCAAGAGCTTTTGATAAGGTTCTTGAAAAACCTCTAATAAAAAGTTTTTTGGGGGTCCAGGGGGCGATTTTTCAAAAAAGCCCCCTGGCCGCCGGAGGCTTAGTATTTTCAGGATGGACATTGTTAAATTTTTTAAATTTTTCTTTTTTAGTTTTTATGTCCATCCTGTAGATAAAAATACTGGACAGTATATCCGCACGGAGGGCAAAGATAAAGACAGTTGGCAATTGGCAATTAGCAGTTGGCAAGTAAGAAGAGAAGAAGGTAAGTTGATTTCATAGTGCCCGTGCGATAGGAGAGATAAGGCGCCCTTCGGGCAGTTAGAAACCATTAATAATTCAAAATTTCTCCTTCCTTTTCTTTCATCCCTGCCTAACTTCCTCGCTTCTTCTTTTACCAACTGCCAACTGTTACTGATGCAACAAAAAAGTCAGATTGTCATGCACCGTGCACATTTTAACGTTGATAATTTTTTCTGGTTTTTGTACAATTAAGTCTTTATGAGAAGATAGCATGAATACCAATGAAATAATCGCGGTTATAGGATGCGCTATAATCTTCGGGTTTATCATCTATATGTTGTACAAAAAATTTGATGCAGGGGACCCGAGAGAACTTGAAAAAATTATTGATAAGGTTGGTTTTCCAGAAGGATACCGGAAGATAAATAATAAAATTGAAACTTTGAAAATTGAAAACTTGCTGTATTCACTGGTCTCGTCCTCAGGCTATTCGGCTGATCAATTTAGTATTTATTTCTTATTTAAAAAGAAGGAAACGAAAGAGATGTATTTCCTGGATGCAAAATATCGTCTCCGTGTGTCCGACTCCGGTATCACTTTTATTTTTATTTCTGCTTTTTGTTTCCCTGGCTCTTTGGATGCTCCCAATATGTACATATCTTCCTGGGAGCGAATTGGGCCAATATTTGAGCAAAGCAGGGTGGTAAATCCAGTGGAAGGCTTCAATAAACACTTTCGCGTGTTTCTTCGAAATCGTTCAAAAAAAATGCGTTTAAATACTGAAATACAAAAGCTGCTGCTGAGTTATTGTAATAAATATCCGTTAAATGACAATAACACGCTTATCTATTTTGGGAAAGAAGGTCTGATTATAAAATCAGCTCAAAACAGTGAGAAAGACAAGTTGACACAATTATGTCGTGTTGGTGAGCAACTGGTTGAAATAATTAACAAAAGCGATTTTGTAGGCTCAGAGGTATAATAAAAAAAGGGAATAGGCAAATTTCGATTACCAGACCCAACCAATCAGTGAACCACTTTTGAAATTGACATAAATTGAAAAAAGGGATTTTTTTTCAAACGTTTGGGGAACCCCCCAGCGGGGGGAGGCGAAGCAGGTCCTTCGGACCATCTAAAGGCTTCCTTACCAGAATCAACCAAATGAGTAACCAATTTTGAAATTGCTATGAATTGAAAAAAGGGATGTTGTTTCAAGCGCTTGGGGAAGCCTTCAGCTTAATTAACTTTCATGTTCTTTTTTTCCTAAACAAAAATTTTTGCGGGGTCCAGGGGCGGTTTTTATAAAAAGCGTTCCCATGAGCCGGCGGAGCCGCTCAATTTTTTATAATAGAAACACTTGTAATTTGAACCCAAA
>WVZO01000419.1:2341-5150 GCA_011772425.1 Candidatus Aminicenantota bacterium | reverse complement strand
GTGACATGGACACCACTGCTGGCAAAGTTGAACAGGGTCCTGTCTAGCGAAATCAACGGTATGAGGTCCGGTAAATATTCATAACACCCAATGTCATAGCCATTCCCCTGGGGATGCGAGGTACCTTCTAGGTCTTTGGTTACAGTGTCAATGGTTTTCCCGGCATCCACAACCGGGGAATTTGCCATTGGTTTGAATTCCGAAGTAAGGAGTGGGTCCTGCCGCAGGGCATTGATCCCCACCACCGGGTCGCTGGTATTGTAGAAAAGGTTGGTATCCGCAGCAATAGTACTGGCACCGGTGGTATTGTTGTTGTATATACCTTTAGTATGTCCCATGATCAAGTTGTTGGTTAGGTCCAATGTTACATAGTCACCCACATAGATCCCTTCACCCCCATTTTCGCCGATTTCCCGGTTATTATTTGCCAGGGTGTTGTGGATCATGGTGCNNTGTGGATCATGGTGCAAACGATGGTTTTATTTTGTCCAGGGCTTGCCCGGCCATTTAGATATATCCCGTCCCCCAAACTGCTGGCATTGTTATTTACCAGCAGGTTGTTGGTCATGATAAAGGCAGCCCCGCCATCGGCAAAAATCGCCCCTCCAAAGCCATTTCCATTCACAGATGCGACATTTTCAATAAAGCAGTTCCTTTCCAGGTTGACATTCCCTATCTCCCGGAGGTATAACCCTCCCCCTTCACCCTGTCCGCCTGTGCCGGCAATATTGTTTTTGAAAATATTATTAAAAAGGGTTACCTCATAGGCAGGGTTCCTGGTCAACAGGTAAAGTCCTCCGCCCCAAGCTGCACCTGGAGTATTCTTATTTGCGGTATTTCCTTCGATCAGACAATTCCTGATATCGACACGTTTGCTGATATTGGATTGGTATATATATTCCCCCTCCCCTAATACCGGCGGCGGAATTGCCTTTATTGTTGGAAATCGTACAGCCGGAAATAGTGACTTTTGCATTTTGGGCGTAAATTCCAGCGCCCCCATTCTCTTCTTGATTTCCTCCCTCAACAATAGTATTCCAGGTTATTAAACAATTTCTGATCGTCACCGTACCGCCATCTACCCGGATACCGGCGCCGGAATTTGCCCTACCGTGACGAATAGTAACCCCGGATATGGCGACCCTGCCGCTGTGGATGTGTAACACCCGGTCACTGCGGTTACCGTCGATAATAGTGGAATCAGCCCCGGCACCCAGGATGGCGAGGTCGGAAGCAATATCCAGGTCACCCCCGCTGTTGTTGTTTTCCCCCGTTGTCCCGGATAATTAATAAGTTCCGGCAGGTAAAAAAATTTCGGCATTTTCCAGGCTGTGGTTATTGGCTTGATCGATGGCTGCCCTTAAGGAGCCGGGCCCGTTGTTGCTGCTGTTTGTAACCCTAATGACTGCCGTAATCGATTGATAGTATTCAGAGGCGGTCATAAATACGACTTCTTTTTGAAAAAGATAATCCATAATTTTCAAGAACTCATCCCAACACGTTTCATCCCTCCAAAAACCCGGATGTACTTGCAGTGCTAGATGATCGTACTGTCCCAATCGGTTTTTATTATATCTCTCAACAAATTTGTTATAGTCCGGATATCCATAGGGAAATTCGATATTCCCATTTCTATCCAGGCAAAGTTGTGACGCACCTTTTCTACCAAAGAACCATATTTTGATATCCTCGACATCAGCGAGTGCTCTTGTCGTATTTTCATCAGAATCCATGCATGGTACATTGAACGCACGCAAGGTAATCCCGAATTTATCTTTAAATAATTGTTGGGTTGCCTGTAAATGACTGAGTTGATATTCATAAGAAGTATTTTTAAATTCGCTGTAGTCTTCTCCGCAGGAATGAGTTAATCCATGGTTCCAGAACTCAAAATTATTTTTTGTGGAGAGCAATCTTATCCATTCACATAATGACTCATTATCAAGCTCTTTGCCTACTACCCCTAAACATGCTTTTATATCCTTGTCTTCAATATATTTGACATATCTTTTCCATTCCTCTGAAAAAATAAAGTCATCGGATTTTAAAATAATTACCTGTTTTTTATTGTTTGAAGAGGTTTTTAAACCGGATTTACCAGTATTAGCTGATGCGCTTCCTATACCCGGCGAGGCAAAGGAGAAAACAAAAAGAAAGAAAATAACCTCCACTCGTTTTAAATTGAAATAACTTTTAGAAAATCCTTTTTTAACCATCTTACTGTTAAAAGATTTTAATAGAAATTCATAAGAATGTCAATAGATCAAAAATCTGGTATCCCCCCATTTTTTAATTCTGCACCTGAACGAAAGTGTTAAATATCGCAATAGATAATTCTGATGGTCGTCTTGAAAAAAATATTTTTTTTGATGGGAATTACGGAAGATGGGTTGAAATTCTAAATTATTTCCTCTATAATTTAATCCTTACTATGAAATTTAAAAAAGGGAAGGTATGAACAATGAGTTTTAATGAAAGAAAAAAAATCGTGTATGATATTTGGAATCAACAACGCCGAATATTTACCACAAAATTAGGCGAAACCAATAATTATACTCGTGTTCTCTACGATTTACAAAATATAACCAATTTGCCTTTTGACTATGCTTACCAGCATAATTACATCGACCTTCTTGATGAACTGGCTGAACTCTATTTGCTCCCGTTGGATCATTTAAAGGAGATGGATGAATACTGGTTTTTTGCCGGCTATGATGAAAATAAAAAGAGAAAATACGCTAAAAACTCGCTTGGCAAACCCTTCAAAATATGGGGCAGGAAAACCGGGGATCAAGTCGACGAAGACGTC
>WVZO01000419.1:0-2326 GCA_011772425.1 Candidatus Aminicenantota bacterium | reverse complement strand
CTGCATTCCTCGCAGTTCTTGTTTTTAATTTCACATGCCATTCACTGTTTTGTCTCCTTGCCGTCCGGGAAACGAACTCTCAATATGCGGCGATTGTTTAAGGAATACACACCGGTTGTCATGGAGCATTACAACCGTTGGATATTTGACAGTAATGGTACCAATGACCTGGAAAAGTCCATCGGGGTCTTCCACCACAGGGGATGGGGGTGTAAGGTTGGAAAAAATTACTCCGGCAGGTACAATCACCTGGAATTTCTAAAATTGAAACTGGACAAAAAAATAGGAGATAATTACCCGCAGTGCAATGGTGTTTACGATANNTGGTGTTTACGATAAAGACATGTGGATTGTTACCGGAGCCATTGAGATGCTCGCTGCACATAGCAAAAAGTCGAATCTTTTCGAACTAAATGCTGAAACAAAAGCAAAATACCTGGAATATTTCAGTGTGGCTTCCCGGTTGATCGAAAGCCGCCTCGTTGAAACTTCTCTTTTGAATTTTAAGGGTCAGAAAACATTCGGATATAACTTTGACCCGGGGATATCAGTGGAACGAGATGAAACCAAATATGCAGGGTATATAGGAGACGAATTCCCCGAAGATAGACGGGACCCCGGGAATGAGAAGGTCATTGATCCAAATGATCACCCGGTTCCTGAAAGCATTTCCTGGGACATCAGTCATGCCAGGAGATTTGTTCAGATGTTCGAAACCCTATATAGAAATCGGCACATTACAGGCCAGACCTTTCCTCGCAAGAAGGTCTTACAGGGGCTGGCGAATCAAATATGTTATAAAGTCTTTAATGGGGATTTTTCAATGCCTCTCTTTAGTAACTTCTTTGATGGGGCCAACGGATGGTACAGGGTGAATTTTGGATCAAAGAAGGTAGTAATAGATGGAAAAACGGTCACAAAATACAGCGGTTTTGCCTATGCCCCTTATGACATGTCACTCTTCTGGCTCAAAGCTGGTTACAGTGCATGGCAAAGATACCAGGAGGACCTGGAAAAAGTATGTGACAGTATCTGGAAAATGGCACATACGCCATCACCGTTCAGGGCCAAGCATTATGAATATCCTTATTACGATGATTTCAAGCGGGAAGTGTTAAAACCCAATCCTTTTGATACCGTCAAATCAGAATACATCCTGAATTTCATTGCCGGCTGGGATCTCCCTAAAGATGTTGCAGATCCGCCTGAGTTGTCCATTAACCGCATCCAACTCTATTTCGGAGCCCTGGAAAATAGCAACAAAACCCACTCTCAAAGCTTTTCTGTAGATAATGTTGGAGGTGGTACATTAAACTGGTCCAGTGGTAAGAATGTCAATTGGTTGAACTGCAGTGAGCCCTCAGGCGTGAATGCTGAAAATGTAATGGTCTCTGTAAATCCCACTGGATTACCCGCTGGAACCCACAAAGGTGAAATTACAGTGAGAGCCCCGAAAGCGGCTAATCCAATGCAAACCATAGAAGTAACGCTTAATGTGTATAAACCAGGGCAAAATAAAGATCCCTTTGGATGTGTTGACACCCCTGTAGACGGAGCTGTTGTTCAGGGCAGCGTTGCCATCACAGGATGGGTTTTGGATGAAATCGAATTGGAATCCGTAACGATCTACAGGGCTCCTCTCCCGCATGAAGGAGACAACCTCATTTATCTTGGAGATGCCATTTTTGTTGAAGATGCCAGACCCGATGTGGAGAAGCTTTACCACCAATATCCCAACAGCTATAAAGCAGGATGGGGTTATATGCTTCTTACCAATGCCCTCCCCAATGGAGGAAATGGTAAATTTGAGATTTATGTCTTGGCGAAAAATTCAGCCGGGAATGAGATCACCCTTGCCTCCAGGACAATTATTTGTGATAACAAAAATGCGGTTAGACCTTTTGGAGCTATTGACAACCCCAAACCCGGTGAAATGGTCTCGGGAGATCAATTCAGGATTATAGGTTGGGTATTGACGCCAATGCCCAATAAAATCCCTGAAGACGGCTCTACCATAAATGTATACATCGACAACAAGAAAGTTGGGAATGCCAAATACAATGTGTTCAGGCCCGATATCGAAAAATCATTCCCCGGTTATGCTAACAGCAGTGGTGCTCAGGCATTCCTTGATGTAGATACCACCCAATTTAACAATGGTATTCATACACTCCATTGGGTGGTTACGGACAGTGCGGGAAATACCGAAGGGGTCGGGAGCCGATATTTCAGGATCCAAAACTAATTGTAAAAAAAAGAAAAAAAAGAGACGGGCAAGAAATCACTTCCCCGGTTTCATCCAGGTAAAGAAAGGAAAAAAAGGTGC
>WVZO01000515.1 GCA_011772425.1 Candidatus Aminicenantota bacterium | reverse complement strand
GAAATATTAAACCGTGAAAATACCGAAAAATTATCCGCTCTGAAATACATCTTCCTGGCAGGAGAAGCCCTATTACCTGAGTTGGTAAATAAGTTCAGGCGGTTAAATACCAACGTATTATTGGAGAACATATATGGACCAACAGAAGCTGCGGTGTATGCCAGTAAATATTCATTGAGTCAGTGGCAGGACAGGGTTCATATACCGATCGGTACGCCAATACAAAATATAAGGCTTTCTATCCTGGATCGATATGATCGACTCCAGCCTATAGGAATCACGGGCGAATTATGTATTGCCGGTTCAGGGGTAGGAAGGGGGTATCTAAACAGGCCGGAGTTGACAGCAGAGAAATTTGACCAGGATTTATGGGATTACCAGGATTACCATGATGAAGATCAAAAGCTTTTGCGGGGGCGTCCAGATGCTTCACGGGGCGGTTTTCTCGAAAAGAGCCCCCCTGGCCGCCGGAGGCAAAAAATATACAGGACCGGGGACCTGTCGAGATGGCTGCCGGATGGAAACGTGGAATTCCTGGGAAGGAGAGATCACCAGGTGAAAATCAGGGGGTTCAGGATAGAGTTGGGAGAAATCGAAAATCGGCTGTCCAATTACCAAGAAATCAAAGACGTTGTAGTAGTGGACAAAGCAGATGAAAAAGGTGATAAATATCTTTGTGCTTATTTCGTACTCAATCCTGCAAGGGCATTTAATAAAACGGCCTCAGTAGTTGCAGCCTTAAGAGAATATTTATCGAAAGAGCTTCCGGCTTATATGATACCTTCTCATTTTGTACAATTGGAAGAACTTCCATTGACCACCAGTGGTAAAGTGAACCGTAAGGCATTGCCCGAACCTGAACCCGAGGCAAAAGAGGAAGAGTATGCGGTGCCTGTAGATGAGATGGAGGAGACGCTGGTTGAGCTATTCCGTGGGGTATTGGGGGTTGATAAGGTAGGCCGAAATTCCGATTTCTTCAGTTTGGGCGGACATTCGTTGAAAGCAACCATCCTGGTTTCAAGAATCGGCAAAGCATTTAACGTAGATTTTCCCTTAAATAAACTATTTAAGGTCTCTACCGTAAAAGGGATTGCCAAATATATTAACAAGTGCCGAAAGTGCCTTTATAAAGACATTACAATCGTTGAAAAGAAAGAATATTACCCGCTTTCGTCAGCCCAAAAGCGGCTTTTCTTTTTAGATCGTTTTGAGGATATCGGTACCAGCTATAATATGCCATCGGTTATCCGCCTCGAGGAAAGGCCAGACCCGGAACGCTATGAGAAGGTTTTCCGTGCCTTGATAGTGAGACATGAAACCCTGCGGGCATCATTCGAATATATTAACGATATACCGATGCAGCGGATTCATGATCAAGTTGATTTAAAAATAGAGTATTTTGATGCGGTGGACAGTGGAAAAGAGCCATGGATAAATTATCTTATACGACCTTTTGATCTATCTAAAGCACCGCTGCTTCGAGTTGGGTTTGTCCAGTTAAGAGGAAATGATTTCATACTCTTCTTTGACATGCACCATATTATCTCCGACGGCACGTCAATGGGAAACCTGGTCAGGGACTTTGAAGGGTTTTACAATGGAGAAAAACTGCCTCTACTGAAGTTGCAATATAAGGATTTTGCCGTCTGGCAGAACAACCTGTTGGCAGGCGGAGTTATCAAAGACCAGGAAGACTATTGGCTG
>WVZO01000186.1 GCA_011772425.1 Candidatus Aminicenantota bacterium | reverse complement strand
TCCGTGCGGATCTACTAACCACTACGTGTATCTACAGGATGGACATAAAAACTAAAAAAAGAAAAAACATTTACTATGTCCATCCTGAAACTCCTATGTCTCCGACGGCCAGGGGCTCTTTTTAAAAAAACCGCCCCTGGACCCCGCAAAAATTTTTGATACACGGTCAATCATCGTACCATGCTTCATAAGGGTATCTCCCATTGGTATCATGCTGACCTTCTGACATTCTTCTCTTCTTATTTGACATTCCTTCAATCTTATGTTAAAAAAATAGATGGGCTATATCGATATTATTATAATTATTTTCTACTTTATCATCGTCCTGGGATTAGGCTTCTGGTACCAAAAACAAGCATCAAAAAACCTCGAATCCTACTTCCTGGGCGGAAGACGTCTGCACTGGCTGGCCCTGGCCATGTCCGGCTCCGTTGCCACCTTTGATATAACCGGCACCATGTGGATCGTGTCCCTCCTCTTTCTCTTAGGAATGAAATCCATGTGGATTCACTGGATGTGGGGATTTTTAATGGGTGCCTTTTTTATGTCATATATGGGAAAATGGGTCAGACGGTCCAAAGTAATGACAGCAGCAGAATGGATGGTAACCCGGTTCGGCACAGAAAAAGGAGGCAGGATCGCCAGGACCTCCTATGCACTGATGGCAGTGATTACACTGGCCAGCTTCATCGGTTACGCCTTCCAGGGAATTGGGAAATTTGCCGCGGTTTACCTCCCTATCGATGCATCTTCCGCTGCTGTGATTATTATTTCATTAACCACTCTATATGTGATTCTGGGCGGACTGTACAGCGTCGTGGTAACCCAAGTTATCCAGACAGTTATATTAACACTCTCCAGTATTTTAATTGCGGTGGTTGCCTATATAAAGCTGACCCCACAACTGATTGCTGAGAAAATACCCCAGGGATGGCCGTCCTTACTGCCCCAATGGCGATTGGACGAACTGGCCGGAACCGAACATGCCGGATATGAACTTTTCGGTGCATTAGTGATTGTCTGGGTGCTAAAAGGCCTGCTGCTGAATGCAGGCGGCCCTGCCCAAATGTACGATTTCCAGCTTTTCCTGGCTACCCGCGATGCCCGTGATGCCGCTAAAGTGGGCGCGGCCTGGAGTTTCTTCCTTATTGTCCGCTGGGGAATGGCCGCAGGCATTACACTCCTGGCAATCGCAGGAATCGCCAATGTCACCGACCCTGAAAAAGTAATGCCCATGGTCCTGGATCAATTCCTGCCCGTGGGACTCAAAGGAATTGTTATCGCCGGATTATTGGCTGCTTTTATGTCTACATTCAGCTCCACCATCAACAGCGCCGCCTCCTTTGTGGTACGTGATCTTGTGCAGCCGTTTCAAAAAAAGAAAATCGGCGCCAAAGATTGGGTGCTATTTAGCAAAATTGCAACTGTTTTCGTGGTTCTAATCGGTGTCGGCATCGGTTTCCAGGCAAAATCCATTGCCCAAATCTGGAACTGGATGATGATGGCTTTAGGGGCAGGTATTATTATTCCAAATTTCTTAAGATGGTACTGGTGGCGTATGACCGGCTGGGGATATGCCGCAGGAATCGCCGGTGGAATCCTTTTATCCCTGGTTGCACTCTTTTATCCGG
>WVZO01000029.1:1186-1366 GCA_011772425.1 Candidatus Aminicenantota bacterium | reverse complement strand
TTAAGAATGGAAAAATTCACAGCTCCGATAAAGATAAAATTAAATTGAAAGCCATTGAGGGGGGTTTTATTGTATTGCACAAAGTAATCTCAAAATACAAAAATGTAACCTTTGAAGAGATATTCAGTCTAAAGAAATCTTATGTGCTGGTTTACAACATAGAGAAAAATCCCGCACATA
>WVZO01000029.1:0-1032 GCA_011772425.1 Candidatus Aminicenantota bacterium | reverse complement strand
AATGCCGGAATTTAAAACGTTGCAAGGCATATTGGCCCTGGTGGATATCGTGAACTTTACTGGCCAGGCCACTAAACTGGGAGAAAAATATACTGCCCAGTATATCGGTTATTTCCAGGAAAAAGTAAAAACCATTTCTGAGAAACATGGGTTCCGGGTGGTTAAATCCATGGGCGATGCCCTCCTCTTGTTCGGAGCAAACCTTGAGGGCATCATGGATATCATGCTGGACCTGTTTGTCCGGGATAAACCCGAAGACCGTTTCGGTTTTAAATCCAGGTTCCGTATGGTGGCCCACAGCGGTTTTTTCCAGTTTCAAATGAAAAAGAACCAACCGGTGGACCTGGTCAGCCCCGAAGGCATCAAAGTGTTCCGCATGGAAAAACACGCGCAAACCTGGGAACTGGTAGTTACTCAACCGCTTTACCTGGGGATCAAAACCCTGCTCAATCAAAAAAATATCGAAGCCAGCCGCTTTACCATTAACGAACCCCTCAAAGGATTCGATAACGAAGAGTGGAATCCTCCGTTTTACAGGCTGCGCATTGCCCGGGAACCGACAGGGGTCACAAACCTCCTGGAACNNGGAAAAAGACGTGCAGTACATCCCTGTTTTCGGGAATATTTACCCGCCGGTGCCCATGGAAAAGAATTTTATCAACCTCTCCATGGTTTACGGCGGTGAGTCCGGCAGGGATGCATTGTGTTTCCCGGAGGAGGATGAAAAAGAAAGGGAAAGGAAAGCAGCAGAACCGGGAAGAAGGGGCCGGTGGGACAGGAAAAGGGAATGGCCCTTTCATGAAATGGAAATGGAAGAGAAATCCCCATCCGGTTTCAAAGAGATCGATGTTCACACCCTGTATGAAAAATACTGCAAAGGCACTATTTTCGGTCTGCCCGGCGCAGGTAAAACCACCATCCTTCGTCACCTGGCTTTCAAAGAGTTCAAGGCCAATGATGCCAGAGCAGACAACCGAAAACAGGTGGTTCTTTTTGTGCGCTGCCAAGATATTCCTCTTTATGATCAATGGT
>WVZO01000045.1 GCA_011772425.1 Candidatus Aminicenantota bacterium | reverse complement strand
CGGATACCGGCAATCAGCATACCGGGAATGATTTCTTCTTCAACAGCAGGTGACGGATTGGTATGGTCATGGCCCGTTTGCTCTTCTTTATCCCTTTGCATAAATAAAAATAAATTCTGCTTTATATCCATGTGCTGGCAGATGACTTCATCTACCGCTTTCAACTTTTTTTCCACGTACGCAGCCACCTGCGTGTCATCGCTGCATTCCTGCACGATTTCTTTGATTTCATTCAAAGAAAATCCCATATCTTTTAACCGTTTAATAACCATGGCTTTTTCCACGGCACTGCTGCGATAATACCGGTATTTGGAATCGTAATCGATGCGATCCGGGATCAAAATTCCTTTCTCATGATAAAGCCGGAGAGCTTTAATAGTCAACTGCGTCACCCGCGAAAACTCGCCAATCGATAACATGCCCTTTCTCCTTTTTGGTTTTTAGCCACGAAGTTACACGAAGTTACACAAAGAAACACAAAGGAAATAAATATAAAACTTCGTGTCTCTTCGTGCTTTTTACCGCATTGTAAATGCCTTCGTGGCTCAAAAAAATCCGTGTTCATCCGTGGCTAATCTTCATTTCTTCTTAATCGGCTGCCGGAGGATGGTTCGCATTTTCTCCGGTTTGCACCTCCTCGGATCGCTCAAGTAAACCTCGTGATGGCTCCCATTAAAAGTATACCCTTTTTCCTGGAAAAACTCGTGTAACTTCGCAATGGTAGGACCTTCTTCAGCATAGGGTCCGATATGCATGATCTGGGCACTGAGTCCTTCTTCGTAGATTTCAAACCTGGCCTGGTCCAGGAAAACAGGGTCTTTCTTTTTCTTCAGCTCTTCTTTTCCCTTCTCGAAAACATCCCGTGTCACCCGGTCTGGCATCAAAACCATTAATGTCCATTTCCATTCATGTTTCCTGCCTTCGGCAAAAGCAGTGATATCATCCGCGCCCCATAACCCGGATAATGGCGGCACCGTAAAATCAAACGGGTCTTCTTTGTCCAGTTTCAGCATAAATTTGATGGTATAAGCAAGCCCGTAAAGCACCATGATTTTATCCTGGAAATCTTTGGATATATTGGGGTCTCCCTGGCCGTCGATTTTGATGTACTTGAAAGCAGGTACTTCAATGATCTCAGGCTCTTTTGCCGATGGGGAAAACAGGTACTTGTACTCTTTCTTGAAATCAAGCTTTTGTGTTTTTGTTTTTGCTGTCATCTTTTTCCTCCTAAATATACCATAATTGGGGTTTTATATTCAAGTTTTAATTGTAAAGGTCTCCCCCAGGGGTAGAGTCAAGTTTTTTTTTAAAAATTTTTTAAAAAATTTTCTCTATGTTATAATACTTCCTGTGTTTCTTTGTGACTAAAAAACGATAAGGAGTAGAAAATGGAATTACGATTAGCTGAAGAACTTTTACTCATCGCTTTGGATGACGAAAAAGGGACCATTATATCATCTGCGTCTTTAGCAATTGGTTATGGTTTAGCCGGGGCCATTCTTATGGAAATGGCGGAAAACAAAAAAATTGAAATGGATGGTAAAAAGCTCAAACTGGTCAATCCCGGGCTTACTGGTGATTTTGTTATCGACAGGGTTGTTGAGATGATCAGTAAATCGAAGAAGGACCGTACGCTTCAACATTGGGTTTCGCAAATTGGTTATAAAATCAAGGATATTAAAGAGAAGCTTCTGGAAGATTTGATTAACAAGGTCATCCTGGAAAAAAAGGAAGGAAAGGTATTATGGATTTTTACCACTAAGAAATATCCCACGCGGTATGATAAGCCGGAGAACCTGGTTCGCAAGAGAATTATCGATATTGTAATGAACCAGGGGGAAGCGGATTCCAGGAGTTTAATGCTTATCAGTTTGATTGAGGCATGTGAATTGACAAAAGAAGTGTTCAGGGATAAAGAGGAGTATAAAATTGCTAAGAAGAGGATTAAGGAACTGGCAGCGGGTGATATGGTGAACAAAGCCATTCATGAAGCGGTGCAGGCTATCCAGGCTGCGATTATGGCATCTGTGGCAGCGGCAGCAGCATCGGCGGCTGTAACAGCGGCAACATCGTAATGTTAAAATTTTAGCCACAAAGGTACACAAAGCCCCTTTAACAAAAAGTTTTGCAGGGGTCCAGGGGGCGGTTTTTCAAAAGAGCCCCCTGGCCGTCGGAGACAAAAGAGTTCAGGATGGACATACTTAACGTTTTTTTAGTTTTTATGTCCATCCTGTAGATAAGAATATGGTTTAGTAGATCCGCACGGAGGGCATCGATAAGGACAGTTGGCAGTTGGCAGTTAGCAGTTGGCAAGTAAGAAGAGAAGAAGGTAAGTTGAAGGCTTCCCCATCTATTTGAAAACAACGGTCTTTTTATTAATAAAATATCAATTTCAAAAGTGGTCACCTGATTGGTTGGATAAGGAAAGGAAGCCTTCCGATGGCCCGAAGGGCCTGCTGTGGCTGCCTGCGCCGCAGGCCCCGTGCGGTACGAGAGATTAGATTTAAAAGAAAATCTGGACAGGCAAAAAGATCAATCTATTTATTCAAAATTTGATCTTTTTCGCCTGCCCATTTTTTCTTTCATCGTTTTTCCTCCTTTTAATTTATTTTGTATTGTCAAAGGCTTTTAAGGTAGAATATAGGCAATTGTCATGCCAGGTTTAAAAAAAAACTTTGAAAAGTACGATGGGAAAGGATTTTTAAGTAACCGGGGAAATTCCCCGGGAAATTTGAATTACGCTGCACCGTAACTTTTTTTGTCGAAATTCTTAATTCTTTATAAAAAACCGGGATAAAAGCTCTATTATCCAGGGATTCCAGGAGTTACGGCCAGTCGTAATAAAATTACGCTGTCACGTAACTTTTTCACCAGGTTTCGGAGAATGGTGCCAAGAATGGTGCCAGGTAAATTTTTTTTGAACAACCCTACAGCAAAAAATCCAGGTAATTTTCCCTGTTAATGACATTAAAACCCGCACCTTCATAGCTGGCAGCCCAGTCCCCCGGAATTTTTACTTTCTTCTTTGGTGACCACTTTATTTCAAATCCGGACAATTTGCCGTCAATCTCTTCTACCAGATCGATTTCTTGCCCCCCATAAGTCCTCCAAAAATAATGAGAACCATAGAAATTCTCATATTCATGTTTTTTTTGCCGTTCCATAATAACGAAGTTCTCGAAAAGTGCCCCGGTATCATTCCTGTCCTCAAGGGGATTAAATTGGGAAATAACCGCATTACGTATCCCATTATCCAGGAAATAGTATTTCCCCATGGAAACCACTTCCTTTCTCAGGTTCTTACTGAATCCCCCCAATCGTATAATAACAAAACTCTTTTCCAGTAAATCAAGATAACGGGCGATGGTCTTTACATCCACTTTTACATTCATCGCCAATTCATTCATGGATACTTCGCTTCCCACCTGGAAGGCCAACAATTTCAAAAGCTTCATCAGGACATTGGGAGATCTAACTTTATCTAATTTCAAGATATCTTTCAATAAATAGGATTCAACGATTTCTTTAAGAATTTCAATTTTCTCCCGGTTATTTTCAGTAGAAAGTACCTCGGGATATGAACCGTATATAAGAAAATTTTCAAGCCTTTCCCTTAACTCGAATTTATTGTAATGATGAAGAAGTTCCCGCTGCGAAAGCGGAAATAACACCAATACTCTTTTCCTACCTGTTAATGGTTCCCCGACTTCCTGGGATAATTCGAATGAAGAAGAACCGGTTGCAATCAAATAAATATCCGGTGACTGATCGATAATAATTTTTAAGGCCTTACCGATGCCGGGAATCTCCTGGGCTTCATCGACGGCAAATAATTCATACCCGGAAATATATTCGAGAATCCTGGCAAAATCTTGCGAACCTAATATATCTTTGACCCGGATATTATCACCGGATTCCAGTTTGTACTTGAAATCAGAGGTTTTTAAAAAGTTTTCCAGTAATGTTGTCGTTCCTACCTGCCTCGCTCCATAGAGGATCAGGGCTTTCTTTTTTTTTAAAAACTTCGCCAGATCCTGGTAAACCCTGTATAACATTGTTTGACCTCTTTAACGTCGATACGTTGACGAAAAGAGTTTATCACGATTCCATAAATTTGTCAAAAATCATGGCATGCTACTCCATAAATTTCAGCAAATTTATGGATCGGCAATCCATAATTTAATGAAAATTCGTGGAAATAAATGGGAGAATGGTGAGAATGGAGAATGGTGCCAGGTAAATTATTTCCATGAAACATGATAGAGCAGTAGATGGCGCGATCTTCAACAAAGACGGGACACGTATCCTCACCTGGAGCAACGATGGTACCTCCCGGCTCTGGAACGCTGCCACAGGTAAACCCTTCGGTGCAGTTATGAAACATGATGGCCCAGTAGAAGGGGCTATTTTCAACAAAAAAGAAACCTGCATCATCACCTGGAGCGGGGCATTTGGTTTAAAAAATGGCACGGCCTGTCTTTGGGACGCGGCCACAGGCAAACTTATCGGTGAGATAATGGAACATAAGTATGATGTTAATGGCGCGATATTCAACAAAGACGAGACCCGCATACTCACATGGAGTAGGGATGGCACGGCCCGGCTCTGGGACATCGCCATTGATCCCGATTTCCCTATGGAACATATCAAACTCCAGGTCCAGGCCATTACCGGGACCTCCTACGATACCATTACCAATACCGTTAAAGTCCTCCCTCCCGACCAGTGGCGGGAAATAAAGAAAAAATATATGGAAATTGCCGCTAAACACTACCAATCCTGCCGGTTCCCGGAAGGCAATGTTTTCCGCAAGTTATTTCCGGAAGAAGCACAAAAAGTGAAGAGGGATAGGTGAGTGAGTTGAGTAAGGTGAGTAAGTTGAGTGGGGGTAGGACCACGTTAAAGTCGCCCTAAATTCGAAGCACGAAGCACGAAATTCGAAACAAATCCAAAATCCAAATGTTCAAAATTCAAAAACAGCATGAAACGATGCGTTGAGGTTCTTTTTTTTCAATTCAGAGGGTTTATGGTTTTAAATCCAATCTCCTCCAAAATCTGGTATAGATTGCTGTCAGAGGTAACAAAATACCAGTCTTCTTCACAAACTAAATTAAAGGCGCCCAAATGAAAAGCATCCAATGTTCTTAAACCATGAACTTTTCCATATTTCTTCAGTAGAGACTTTGCCTCTTTAATCGTTGCATTTCCTAAAGGTTCGACATTGAATGAATCAATTTGTTCTTCAAAAGACGAGATAGCAACTTCCAATTCCTCCTCATTTATTTCATTATTTCTAAACCTTCTAAATAGTGCACTAAGAAATTCCAGGGAAGCAATTTCCAGGATCCAAATTTCATTTTCTTCGGAATTTATCAATTCTGTAACTTTTTGAGTCCCCTCTTCCTCATGGAAAAATTTTACCAGAGCAGAAGTGTCAAAAAACAATTTCATATTCTATCTTCCCTTGCTGTTAAGATATCCTCTGATAATGATCCTTTGCAATTTTTAAGGGCTTCTCTAACCCTTAGATATGCTGTCTTTGATTGCCTTGATCGAACGTTATCCGAATTATCTTTTAAAGAAAGAATTAGATTGTATACCTTTAATATTTCCATTGTTGTCAACTGACTTAATTCTTTTATTGCTTGTTCTCTTACTTTCATAACTCAGTACCTCTTTTTTCCTTAATAATAAACCTTTTTCTTCAAAAAATCAACCATCAATTGAGAATGGTGCTGAGAATGGTTCCAGGTAAATTATTTCAACACTACCAATCCTGCCGGTTCCCGGAAGGCAATGTTTTCCGCAAGTTATTCCCGGAACAAGCACGAAAAGTAAGGGGGGAGAGGTGAGTGAGTTGAGTTAGGTGAGTAAGTTGAGTGGGGATAAGACAATGTTAAAACCGCTATAAATTCGAAGCACGAAGCACGAAATCCGAAACAAATCCAAAATCCAAATGTTCAAAATCCAAAACAAAAGCAGCATGATACGATGCTTTCGGGTTCTTTTCGTCTTGGTCATTTGAATTTCGGTCATTCGAGTTTGTTTCGAATTTCGATATTCGAATTTCGGATTTTCAAGGGTGCGCCAGGTATCTTTAGACATTGACGCACCCTTGATCCTGTGGGCAGATTTTAAACGCCTCTGGCGAAACTACCGAAGGTAAGCAAATAAAAAATACGATTTACAGTTGACTTTTCTTCTTCAAAATACTATCATTTTACCACAGCAAAGGAGAAAAAATGCAGACGATATCAGTTAGACTGCAAATAGAAAGAAAACTTGATGCCCTGCCCTTAGAACAGCAGAGAAGAGTACTTGATTTCATTACTCACCTGGATTATCCTGGTTTCCCCCCTGGAATTCCGGGGAAGGACTTAATCCAATTCGCTGGAACTTTATCTCCCGAAGACGCGGAAGAACTCATCCAAATCATAGAAGACGGATGCGAAAAAATAGATTATAATAAGACGAAATAATGCAATGAATTATTACACCAGGAAGGTAAAAAATGTGTCGTGAAGCGTTAAAAGAAAATTTTGAGTTTGTTGAAAAAAATAAAGACAAGCTGTTAAAAGAATATTTAAATAAATATCTCCTGGTCTGGCACAAAAAAGTGGTCGGTTCTTTTGACACGTATGAAAAAGCAGCGGGAGAGGGTGTCAAAAAATATGGTATCGATGAGGATTTCCTGGTGTACCCCTTACTGGAAACAGAACCGCTGAATTTTCTTTTTAGTGCTGCAATATGATTAATACTTATAGAAAGGAAATTCCTATTGTTAATTATTGGTCTTGAAATATCTTTGCATTTGTGTTATTGATAATACCGGTATGCAGGAAATATTATGAAAAAGGAGTTCGACTGTGAATGCTGAAAGGATAATTCCTGATGATCCCCTCGGTTTTATCCGCCGATGTATTCGAAAGGGGCGCATTTTATGGACCTATCATATCAACATGAGAATGAAAAATCGCTTCATTTCCCGTCAAATGATACTTGAATCCATCGATAACTACGAGATTATCGAGTCTTATCCTGAAGATAAGTATTTACCGAGTTACCTCATATATTCCAGGTACCAACACACTGTTTTCCATGTACTAGTTGCTGTAGATGTCGAAAACATGAATGTGCGGATAATAACTGCCTACCGGCCCGACCCAAAAAAGTGGTCAGAAGATTTTAAAAGGAGGCGAAAATGATGAAATGCCATATTTGCGGTGGGAACCTAAAATCTACTCGAACAGACCTGCCTTTTAAGCGTGATGAAAAAAGTATCGTGATTTTCAAAGACCTCCCTATTTTTCAGTGCGAAAATTGCCAAGAATATCTGATTGAAGACCCAGTGATGGAGGAGGTTGAATCCATTATGGCAGGAGTGAATCCAACCGCTGAATTAGAGATTGTCCGATATGCTGCCTAAAGTAAAAAGGGCGATGCCGCCTCTGTTCAATTTCTGCCAGGAATTCTTGAAAATCTTCATCGGCCATATCTTTCCAACATCCGGCAAATTCCATAATATCTTCCCCCCCAGCTTCCTGCTCTTTTTCCAATCCAAGCCGAAAATAATGGATAAACACATAAAGCGGTACTAATTGCTCGTCGGGAACAAATTCTATTTCGTTAATAACCCTGGTTCGTAATTCAGAGGCTGTCATTTTTTCCTCCTGTATATTTTAAAAGGTTTTTCGCATGACATCTTGTTTTTTACAGCATTAATATAAACCTTTTTCTCCAAAAAATCAACCATCAACAACTTCCTGGTAAAAATCATGGAACCGGTTCGCGTCAGAATGCACATCGCAAGCTAGGATTAGAAGTTGAGAAGTTAAGAAGATAAGAAGTTGAGAGAGAGCTCAAAGGAAAAAATTTTTTAGTTTTCTCAACCTCTTACCCTCTCAACCTCTCACCATCTGAGTTTTTAAGCTTCGAAGAAGCTTAACCAGGGCGCCTCAATCAATGAATCAAAATGTAACATGTTTGCAGCTTCGAGCTTCAATTTTGCAGATAAATCTAACAACTTTGAAGCTTTTTACTACAATCTTGAAGCTTTATACTTCAACTTTGAAGTAAATTACTTCAAGATTGTAATCCTGAGCTTCATTTTTGAAGCTTTTTGCTTCAACTTTGAAGTAAATTACTTCAAACTTGTAATTCCGTTTCACATTTTTGAAGCTTTTTTTTACAATTTTGAAGTAAATTACTTCAAAAATGTAACCCTGAACTTCATTTATGTTGACAAGACTTAACACTTTTGAAATTTTTACTTCAAATATGTTGTGCATTACTTCAAAATTGTAATTTTTAGCTTCATTATTGTAGTAGGATTAAACAATTTTGAAGCTCTTTTTTACAATTTTGTAGAATTTTTTTACGATTTTGTAAAAAATTACTTCAAAATTGTAACCCCGAACTTCTGTGAAAAAAACCACAGATTACACAGATTTACACAGATTAAAAAAAATATAATAAAATCTGCGTAATCTGTGTAATCTGTGGTTTCCCCTTTTTTATTGTCTCCGACGGCCAGGGGGCTCTTTTCGAGAAAACTGCCCCCTGGACCCCCGCAAAAGCTTTTGTTTATTCTCATCCGTCTCAGTGATATTCCAATAGGTTTGACCGTTATATTTTTTAAAATATTCCCTCTATGTTATAATACTTTGTCATAATACTTTCATTAAAATAGGGAAAATTAAAATGAAAATAATTTTATATGCCTTTCTAACACTCTTTTTCACAGCATTCTTGATGGCAAAAACAGAAACACGGCTGCTGAGATTTCCCGCAGTGCACGAAAACCAGGTGGTATTTACATATGCCGGCGACCTCTATACCGTAGATATCCATGACAACAGCAAAAACCAGGCGGCACAGGTTGCACGTAAACTAACCCACCATAAAGGCTTCGAGATGTTTCCCAGGTTCTCCCCTGACGGGAAACACATCGCCTTTACTGCACAGTATGACGGTAATACCGAAGTCTATCTCATGGATGCCAGAGGAGGAATACCCAAACGATTGACCTATACAGCCAATATTCCCCGCGATGACGTTTCCGACAGGATAGGACCCAATAATATTGTCATGGGCTGGAAACATGACAATCTTCACATTGTTTTCCGCTCCCGCATGTATGCCCTTAACGGCCAATTGTTTCTCACTACTGTCCACGGCGATTTACACCGGCAGCTTCCGCTTCCCCGGGGAGGTTTTTGCTCCTTCTCCCCGGACAATACCCAACTGGCCTATAACAGGATATTCAGGGAATTCAGGACCTGGAAACGCTATCGCGGCGGACAGACTGACGATATCTGGGTCTATGATTTTAATAGCAAAAAAACCGAAAATATCACCCGCCACCCTGCCCAGGATGTTATCCCCATGTGGAAAGACAATAATATATATTTCCTCTCCGACCGCGGCCCCTTCGAACGGATGAACCTCTACGTATACGATACCCAAACAGGTAAAACCAGGCAATTAACTGATTTTAAAGAATTCGACATTAAATTTCCCTCCCTGGGAAAAGAAAAAATCGCTTTTGAAAACGGTGGCTGGATATACCTGTTTCATACCAAAACCGAAAAACTAAGGAAATTGAAAATCATTATCCGCGAAAACCGGTCCCCTGCAGGAGGAGGTAAAAGAAATGTCAGTAAGTATATCACCGGTTACGACATCTCACCGGGAGGGAAACGCGCCCTGTTTAACGCCAGGGGAGAAATCTTCACTGTCCCGCCAAAATCCAGGAATACCCGGAACCTTACCAATACCCCTGGCGTTCATGAGAGAAATCCCCAATGGTCCCCAGATGGAAAATGGATTGCCTTTGTCTCAGACCTGGACGGAGAAAACGAAATTTATATCATACCCCGGTACGGGAGTTCAAAACCCATTCCCATAACCACGGACGGTGACGCCTATATATATGAAATCAAATGGTCCCCGGACAGCAAAAAAATCCTCTGGTCCGATAATAAATTACGCTTAAGGGTAGTAGATATAAATAAAAAAAACATCATTGATGTAACCAGGGCAAAATATACGGCAATCAGGGACTTTAACTGGTCCCCGGACAGCCTCTGGATCGCCTACAGCAAAATAGAAATCCATTGGATGACTTACGACGCTTTTATTGACTGCGGGCTTGGGAAAATTTACCTCTACTCCCTGGAAAAAAGAAAAAATTATGATGTCACCGCTGGTTGGTACAGCTCCTATTACCCGGTATTCAGTCCCTGCGGTAAATACCTCTTCTTTGTCTCCCACCGCGATTTCACACCCACAGAAGTAATAGAACCGGAATTTAATTTTATATTCCAGGATACCGCACGAATATACCTGGTAACCCTTTCAAAAGCCCCCCCTTCACCTTTCAGACTCAAAAGCGATAACATGTCCGTACCCGTGCTTAACATTGACACGGAGGGAATAAGCAGCCGGGTCATCGGTCTGCCAATAAAACCGGCCCGCTATATGAGTCTTTCCCCGGCAAAGAATAAATTGTATTATTTAAGACAGGGCAGCAGGGATAAGAATCCGGTACTGCTGATGTTTGATCTTGAAAAACCAAAAGAAAGGAATTTTGGCCAGGTAAACGGTTTTAAAATTTCTGCCAACCTTAAGAAAATGCTGATCTCAAAAGCCGATTACTACTCGATCATCGATCTTCCCGTATCCAGGCTGAAAATCAAGAAGACATTGAATCTAAAACATATGAACATGGACCTGGGCCTGGAGAGCGAATGGAAGAATATATTCCTTGAATGTTGGCGCCAGATGCGGGATTTCTTTTATGTCCCCAACATGCACGGGATAAACTGGGAAAAAATGAGAAAGCGGTATGAACCGCTTTTGGAGTATGTGAATCACAGGAATGATCTTACCTATATTATCGGTGAAATGATCGGGGAATTGAACGCCGGGCATGCTTATGTGGGGGATGGTGACCACCCGGAGATAAAGAAAATTAAAACCGGGCTCCTGGGTGCCAGGCTGGAAAGAGACGCAAAAACCGGTTATTATCGCATTGCCAGGATACTAAACGGGGAGAATTGGAACAAAGAACTGGTATCACCCTTAACCGCCATTGGCGTGAACGCTGGCGAAGGGGATTATATTATCGCTGTCAACGGAACCCCCACCTCCACCATGAGAAACATTTACAAAGCGCTTGTCAATACCGTGGGTAAGCAGGTCCGGCTGACCCTTAATACCATTCCCTCAGCAAAGGGAACCCGGGAAGTGGTGGTGGTCCCCATCGGGAACGAAGCCCCCCTGTATTATTATAACTGGGTGCAAAACAATATCGAAACCGTCCATAAAGCCACCGGGGGAAAAGTGGGATATATTCATATCCCTGATATGATGCCCGGGGGGTTAAGCCATTTTTTCCGGTCCTATTATCCCCAGTTGCACAAAAAGGCCCTTATTATCGATGAACGCGGCAACGGGGGCGGTTATTTTTCCGAATTGATCATTGAGCGGCTGCGCCGCGAAATTTTATCGCTGGATATATACAGGCATACACAACCCAACGTAAATCCCCTGGGAATGATGACTGGCCCTAAAGTATGCCTGATCGATGAATTTGCCGGTTCTGACGGTGACTTTTTTGCCTACCGGTTTAAAAAACACAAAGTGGGAAAACTCATCGGCAAATGCACCTGGGGCGGGGCAATTGCAGTAGGAACTCCTCTCACTTTACCGGACGGCGGCACATTATATATCCCGGTCCAGGCTGCTTATGACCTGGAAGGAAAGGAATGGATCATCGAGGGACATGGGGTGGATCCGGACATCGTGGTGGACAATGACCCGGCAAACGAATTTGCCGGCATCGATGAACAGTTGAACAAAGCGATAGAAGTTATACTCGAAGAGTTAAAGGAAGGCGAAACGCATATACCCCTTCCGCCGCCAGCCCCAGATAAAAGCATGAAGAAAAAAAAGTGACATGCCTTTTTTTACTTTTTTCCTTCGTGACCTTCGTGCCTTCGTGGTAAAACTTAGAATTACTGAGCTGAAGACAAAAAGTTTTTATTGAAATTCCAGGGAATTTCCATTAAAATATAATGGTGACAAAAATGGAGTGTATTTGTATCATTGGTGAAAATCAATGCTTACCCAGGAGGCTTTAATGCCGCTGTATTTAAACTATCAGGCCGTCTTTATTTCAGCTTATATTATATTATCCCTGATCCTGCTATTCAATCTCTTGAAACTCAAAGATAAATCCAAACTTACCTGGCTGGTGATCTTTCTATTTATGGGGTTAACCCTTTACTTCATTACCTTATTTATCTATACTATTTTACCTGAAGCCGCACAATTTTGGTTTCGACCGTCCCAGTATATTTCCTTCCAGGTTTCGCTTGTTCTGATATTGAAATTCGCTTACACATTTCCGCAACCCTGGCAGCATCAGCGAGTAGAAGCCAAAGTGGTTATAGGTCTGTCAATCCTCGCCACCCTGGTGGCAGCAGCACTGTTCGGCTATCAACTGCATGTAAATTCATCTACATCAATTTCAGCAGACCACCCTCAGCCCCCGAATCCCATGTCAGCGTATCTTTTTGCATCACTGGCAGTTATAATCGGGCTTTCCTGGGCAATCCTGGTACTCTTAAGACGGACACTACAATTATCGGAAGAAGAAACCACAAACCGCAGCCTGGTTGGGAAACTCTTAAAACCCAAAGGCAAACCGGCCAGGACCAGCCGTGCCTTTGCCCTCCTCCTGGCCACACCTTTCGGAACTATACTCTTCATATTCCTCCGACATTTAGGAATCTTTTCAGATGCAATCGTGGATTTTATCATCCTGGTTGCGATTATGCTATTTTACTTTACCATAATGATGCTCTATTTAAATTATGCTCCGGAATCCAGCACGTTTATGATAAAATTAGTGGGAGCTTCACTGATTGTTGTCCTGGCTTTACTGGGAACAGTGGGACAGGTGTTCCAACCCCTCTGGAAAAAAGCATACCAATACGCCAATTTAATTAACCAGGAGCAAACCATCCGTTTTCAACCGACTCAAAGCGGCATGGAAGTGCTCCAATTACCTACCCGATTCGATTCACAATGGGAACAGGGACAAAAACTGGTGCCGGAAGATGGAGAAAATATCACCCTGGACCTGGAATTCGCGTTTCCCTTCAGGGGAAAACACTGGAAACGCATCCATATCCACAAAGACGGTCTGGTAACCTTTGACAGCCCACTGTATAAAGAGGCCTTCTGGGCCAACCGACACATCGGCATTGCCCCCATGTGGCTTGATTTAAACGTTGATACGGATGCCAATGAGAATACAAGTAAAAATGAAAAAACAAAAAACGGGATTTTTCACAAAAACGAACCTGGATCCGGAAAACTCACCATTACCTGGGCCAACATGGTGGAAAAAGAAACCGGGGTCCCTCGAACCCTGCAATTGGTTCTATCCAGGGATGGGTCGATAGAATTTAATTACCGAAATATCCGGGGCTGCCGTCCGAAACTGGCCGGGATTTTTTCCGGTAATGGTCTCTCCGAGGCAGCACGTATTCACTTTTCACAGGACCTGCCCTTTTCCATTTCTGCTGTAGCGGCTGCACCAACGGTTTTTGAGAATTTTTTTACTGACTATCGGCGTTATATCCATCACCGCATGCTGCCTCTCGCCATCATGCTAGTATTGGCTGCCTCCATTATTCTCCTGGTTTTCCCGTTTTTCTTTAAAAGCGTCCTGGTGAAACCGCTGCAATCATTACTGGAAGGTGTGAAAGCAGTAAAACATGGCCGCTGGTCCGGCGCGGTACCGGTCCGGTACAACGATGAAATCGGTTTTCTCACCGCCTCCTTTAACCATATGGTTCAATCCCTGGATGAAGCCAAAAAGGGCTGGCATGAAGCGGATAAAGCAAAAGATAAACTCCTGGCATTGAATCAATCCATCCTGGAAACCGCTGCCGAAGGCATCCTGACACTGAACCCGGAAGGAAAAATCCTATCCTTTAATGATGCAGCCGAAGACATGTTTAGATACCCAAGGGAAGAAATTATTGGCAAACCGGATCATATCCTGCTGCATCAACCAGACCCTGACCAGCCAATGGGTTTCCTAGGACATTATATGGCTTCGGGCAAACAAAAACCACTAGGGGTGGAATATGAATTCATGGGAAAACAAAAACAAGGAGAACTGTTTCCCCTGGAATTCGCAGTGAGTGCCACCAACCACATGGGAGCAGATATAGAAGGAGCAGAAATCTTTACGGTAGTGTTACATGATTTAACCGAACACAAACGCTGGGCTGAAGAAAAAATAAAACTGGAGGGAGAACTGCACCAGGCTCAAAAACTCGAAACCATTGGGACGTTAGCCGGAGGCATTGCCCATGATTTCAACAATATTCTCACCCCATTAATCGGGTATACGGAAATGGCAATAGAAGATATCCCTGAGGACAACCCGGTGCATAAGTATTTAAAAAACATCTTGAGTTCTTCCTACCGGGCCAAAGAGCTGGTGAAACAAATTCTTACCTTCAGCCGCAAAAGCGAACAGATGTTTGAAATGGTTGATATTTACAGCGTCATTAAAAACACCATATCGTTACTGAGGGCATCGACACCGTCATCCATTGTGTTTGATTTGGACCTGAATCCTGACTCGGGAACGGTATTCGGTGATCGCACTCAATTGGGACAGGTGCTGATCAATCTCTGTACCAATGCAGCCCATGCCATGCAGCCGGAGGGCGGCACCCTTTATATCGCACTGGACTGCGTTGTAATCGACGAAAAAACAGCCAAACAACACCCCAAACTAAAACAGGATACCTATGCCGTGCTCCGGGTTACAGATACTGGCAAGGGTATGGACCGGGAAACCCTGACGCATATCTTCGAGCCTTTTTTCACCACCAAAGACGTGGGAGAAGGAACAGGCCTGGGCCTCTCAGTGGTTCACGGCATCGTGGATAGACATGGAGGGGCTGTCATGGTGGACAGCCAGCCGGGAAAAGGAACTACCATAAAGGTTTATTTTCCCTCTATGCCAGCAAAAGACATAGAGGAAATCATCCAACTTGAGAAAAAGAAGAGCAAGAGAGAGAAGAAAGGAGATATTCTACTGGTGGACGATGAAGAAATGATTGTGAACATGTATAAAGAGTGGCTGGAGCGTGTGGGATACAGCGTAACCGCAGAAACCAGCAGTTTAAAGACACTTGAAATTTTCCGCGAACGGGCAGAATCCTTTGATATCGTTATTGCCGACTATACCATGCCGGGATTATCCGGTCTCCAACTGGCTGAAGAAATACTGGCGATACGGCCTGACATACCATTTATTCTTTATACGGGAAATATTAGCGATGTGAGCGCCAACACACTTAAACAATCGGGTATCAAAAAACTCCTCATCAAACCGGTAAACATTACCACCCTCAACCGCTCCATCCAGGAATTATTGGAACCTGTTAAATTGTAAATGCCTTCGCGGTTACCTTAATTCCTTCAGTCCCAGTTCTTCAATGGTTTTTGGCGTGGGTTTCCCGGTGTCCCGGTCCCAGCCGATCTCCTGCCAGTAGTCTCGCATCATTTTTTCCAGGTCAAAGGAGCGTCCCTTGTTCGGCCCTTTGGTCTGCGGTGGGTCTCCGATTGACCTGGGATTGGCTTTAAGTGAGATGGGATCAATATTGTGTTTTATATTGAATAGCTGTTTAAGGGTCTGAATTCTGCGGCCCACTTCCATATACTCTTCAGGGCTTCGGTTCCAGCCGGTGGCTGCATTCATCCATGCAAATATGGGGACCCGGTGCACACCGATAAGCGCACCGAAAAGGCATAGTCCCGCACCGTTGAAGAACTGGCTGAAACAGCTGTTGGCAGCAGCACATATAGCCTTTTTCCTGTCAGCTACAAACTTACTTTTGACCGATATCAGTGGTTTAACCCTGGGTAGTCTTTTGAGCTTTTTCCAGAGGGCGAAGAGTTCATAATACTGCTGGGCGCCAAAGACATGCCTGCCCGGTACAGGTTCTACACTGGCATGAAGACCATAACCCGGGTCATTGCGGGGATCATGCATGGGAAGCTCCTGTCCACCCGCTGTTATGGCAAAGGCACTGCTTCCCTTTCCTATTTTTTCCGCTGCCTTGTTTACCCCATCGGCAAGGATATCGCCGATCCCCTCACGTTTAACCATTAACTCCACCAGGGCAACAATCCCTTCCGTATTCCCCCATGTCAGGTCGATACCACCCGCATCTTCCCGGGTTATGATTCCCTGTTCAAAACACTCCATGGCAAAAGCGACCACTGCTCCGGCAGATATGGTATCCATTCCCGCACGATTAAGTAATTCATTGATATAAAAAATACTGTCCAGGTCCGTATTCAGGAGGAGGCCACCAAAGGCAATGGTAGTTTCATATTCCGGTTTATGGGTTTCTTTCCATTCTCCTTTGATTTCAATTTCACTTCGACCGCCGCAACCCATGGGACAGGAGTAGCAGTGGTATTTCTTTTTCACCCGTGCCATCACCCTGTCCGGACTCATATGATTGGACAGCTTTGCGGGATAGTCTTTACTGGTTCCTTTCCAGTTCTGAATGGGCGAATCTCCCAGTTCCACGTAATACTGGTTCAGGCTTGGGGTTCCCCACTTCTCAAACGCAGAAGCAAATAACTTTCCAGGCATAAGCGGTGCGAACTTCATTTTCCCCAGCAGCCACCCAAATAAAAGAAGCATCTTTCCACCAGGCAATGGTAATCCCCGTGACCGTTTCCTGCACATTTTGCTCAGTCTCTTCATCTCTGCGCGGTCTGTCGCACCAATGGATTGGGTCCCTTCCAGTACCACTGCCTTCAGCCGCTTTGCACCCATAACCGCCCCCAGCCCGGAACGGGCTGCGATGCGCCCTTTGTCATTACAAATACCGGAAATTAAAGACAATTTTTCCCCGGCGGTTCCAATGCAAGCCACTGCTGGCCGCTTCTTCCCCTGGCGCCTGGATATAAGAATCTCCTCCGTATGAATGGCATCTTTTCCCCAGAGATCATCTGCCGGAAGAATTTGTGCACCTTTATCGCCGATATGAAGATATACAGGTGTCTTACTGGTGCCTGAAATCAATATCCCGTCATAACCGCACTGTTTGATGGCGGGGGACAAATTGCCGCCGCAATTGGCTTCTCCCCATGTACCGGTCAGGGGGGATTTGGCCGCCACCATCCATCTGCCGGTAAAAAGACTGCCGGTTCCGGTGAGCAGCCCGGACATGAATGCCAGTATATTGTCCGGTCCCAATGGATCAGCGCCTGCAGGTATTCTTTCATACAATAACCTGGCCGCAAGTCCGATGCCGGAAAGATAATCATAGTAAGTATCCTCCGGCACATGTTCTTCAACACAGCGTCCCTCAGTCAGGTCAACAGAAAGAATCTTACCGGTATACCCCTTCATACTGGTCATTTGGTTCTTACTTCCTACTTCCTACTTCTTACTTCCTACTTGCTCTTATGCTGGTTAAACCATTCGATGATGTGCAGTATTTTGGAGATATGATGGCTGGGCCGGACCCGGATACCGTGGGGTTCACCCGGGACACGCACAAATACGGATTCCACACCCAGCAGCTTTAACGCTCTATAATACTGCTCGGATTCGGATATAGGAGTTCTCCAGTCCTCTTCACCGCAGAGTACCATGGTGGGTGTTTTGACATTCTTAACCACTGATAAGAGACTGCGTTTTTCATACTGATCGGCATAGTCCCACGGCATACCGGGAAACCAGTATTTCACCCCAATAAAAGGAATATCAGAATTAAGCGTCCAACTGTACCAATTAATCACCGGGTAAGCGGTCACAGCAGCGCAAAAGCGGGTGGTTCTGCCGATCATCCAACAGGTCAGGACACCTCCACCGCTGCCGCCGGTAACAAAAAGATTATCCGTATCGATGTATCCCTTTTCAATAATCGCATCCACCCCGGAATTGAGATCGTAAAAATCATCACCGGGATACGCATGGTGGATCAGGTTGGCGAATTCTTCCCCGTAACTGGTACTGCCCCGGGGATTGGTGTACAATACCACGTAGCCGCTCGCTGCTATTAGTTGTTTTTCAATATCGAAACGGTTGCCATAATTGGCAAAGGGTCCACCGTGAATTGTCAATATTAACGGGTATTTTTTGGCAGGATCAAACTGCGGCGGCTTGATGATCCACCCCTGGATTTTACGCCCATCCAGGGAAGAGGAATACCAGATTTCCTCGACTTCTCCCAGTTGTTTATGCCCAAGAACATCCTGGTTCACAGCGGTCAACACCCTCACGTTGGGATTGGCAAATGTTCCCACTGCTATCTCAGAGGGGATTTGGGGAGCCGTGATGGTGAGGACAAAACCACCATTGGCAGCAACACTATAAGACCCACGCCCACGGACGTCACCGGTCAGGGTTTTGACTTTGCCACTCAACGAAGTATAAGCCAATTTTGTGTTGCCTTTATGATCATAGAGAAAAAAGATGCCTTTACTTTTACCGTCCCAACGTAAACGGGAGACACTGTGGTCAAAATCTTTCATTACCACACGAGAGCCGCTGCCGTCCAGGTTCATGACGTATAACTGCCTTAACTGGAACCCCTGGTATTTGTCATCAAAACCAATATAAGCAATATATTTCCCATTGGGAGAAACGGCTGGAGAACTATCCGGCCCCCTGCGGTTAGTGAGGGCCTTAATCGTTCCATCTGCAACTGAAAATCGATAGATTTCCGTATCCCTGAATTCAATCTCATGGTCTTTCCTGCGGTTGGCAGATAGTATAATATATTTGCTGTCCGGTGTCCAGGCAAGGGGGCCGCTGTGATTAAAATCACCGCCGGACAACTGTCTGGGTGTACCACCCTCAGCAGGCATGATAAACAGGTGTGAGTAACGCTCACCATAGGAATACCCGCTCCGATTAAAACGAAAATTCAACCGGTCGATTACTTTAGCCGGTTTTGCCCACTCAGCACCTTTGGGAGGCTTTGGCATTTCAATGATGGTCCTGGGTTTTGACGGGACATTAGCTGTAAAAGCAATCCATTTTCCATCCGGGGACCATGTCAGCGAACCCGGTGAGTGCAGCAAGTTCGAAAGCACCACGGTCTGACCTGTATCCATCCAGCGTTTATAGACCTGGGCCGAACCATCCTTGTTGGAAACATAAATGAGCTGCCTGCCGTCCGCATACCAACGGGGAGACGAATCTTTGAATTTACCGCTGGTTAAACGCCGGTGCCCGGTACCGTCAAAATTGATAATCCAGATATTGGAATACCGTTTGTCTGTCATAATATCGACAAACTGGCGAACGTAAACGATTTGTTTTCCATCCGGGGAAATTTGCGGGTCTGATACATCCTCGAGGTTAAAAATATCCTCAACAGTAAGGCAATTTGGTTTTGGTAATGGCTTTTCATTTCCCTGCGCAGCAGCGCCCGGGGAAACCAACCCCAAAAACAAAATTACCACAAAACAGTATACGTATACGTATACGTACACCGCTGTTATTCGTTTAAAAATAGAAACATTTCCTTTCATAAAACTCCTCCTTCATTTGTCTGCAACGTAACACTTATATTCATAAAAATTTTGGTTTTCATATTTTTGATATTTCCTGGTGTCATATGCCATTTTATAGGAAATCCAATTATATTGCAATAGGTGTTGGGTAATTCTTTTAATTGGGTTTTAAGGTAACAGGCAAAAATGTCGGCAAGAATGTCATTGAGCTGATTACTGACGATTTTTCTTCCTGAAAAGCAGCGTGGTGTATTCTTCAAGATACCTTGCCTTTAACAGGTCAAATCCTCTTTTAATAAACGCAGTCTTCAAGTCATAGGTGTCTTCATATAAAATACCGGAAAGCAGCAAATAACCCCCGGGCTCCAGGCGTGTTGAGATATCGTTAACCAGTTTCAGGAGAATATCCCCATAAAGATTGGACATAATAACATCGAAATCATCATCATCCACTATTTCCAGTTCACCTTCTAAAGGAACTATTTTCTTTTCCACCTTATTCAATTTAATATTTTTCACTGTGGCTTTTATGGCATTGGCATCCGGGTCAACAGCGATAACATGCCGTGCACCCATCCTGGCAGCAGCAATGGAAAGGATACCAGTACCGCAGCCCAGGTCCAGCACCTTTGCATCCGGGATAATGGGAATATTTTCCAGTTCTTCCAGGCAACTGAATGTAGTCTCATGTTCCCCGGAACCAAAGGCCCTGCCTGATCCCAGTATAATGGCTATCCGTTCACCATCTTCAATGGTCTCATTCGATCGAAACACTTCAAACTGCTTCCCAATTTTGAAACTCACAGCCAATAACTCCACTAATAACGTTATCTTAAATTATCTCACAAAACCATCCTAAACAAAAGTTTTTGCGGGGGTCCAGGGGGCAGTTTTTTCAAAAAGAGCCCCCTGGCCGTCGGAGACAAAAAATTTATTAAAGGGGCTTTGTGTACCTTTGTGTAACTTCGTGGCTAAAATTTTGCTTTCGATACATAAACCGGTCTCCCCTACTCTCTGGACAACGAACCCTGGCATTAATATTCTTTTTTGCTGCTTCTCTGGCAAACTTTACCCCGGTGTATTCATCACTTTGGGAAACCAGGGGAAAAACCAATTTAGGCCGAAGTTTTTCCACTGCATACCGAATTCCTTTTTCAAATTCCTTTTGCTGCTCCTGTGTCATGGTACTGCCGCTGCCGGGAATAGGCAGAAAAGCAATATCAATATTAGATGCCTGCTCCTTAATAAGAAAATCAATCTCAGCGGTATAGGCTTCCCACAAATCTTTCTGCCAGTAGCCATGACTGTCAGCATAAAAAATCACCAATCCATCCACTTTTACCAGGAAACCCAACCGATTGCCACCGGCAGTGGAGTTGATAGTGACAATTTCCATGCCGTTAACGTGCTTTTTTTCCCGTGCTCCCATGTAAATATATCGAGTACCTTTCCCGGCCTGTCCACTAGTAATATAAATGATATCTTTGATAGAACTGCCCAACTCAAACAGGAGCCTTGACCTACCGGGATGTAAAATCTCACGGGTAATAAAGACCTTCACATGCTGGTCTTTGATTTCCAATGGATCCAGTTGTCCGTTGGCCAGCATCGGTTTGGAGGGTTGTTTTCCCAGTAGTAATTGTATTGGCTGGTAATCGAATATAAGAAAATGGTGTTTTGTTTTTACTGCCCAGCCATGACCGCCCAGGTACCATAATACTGCCTCGCTCTCCTGCATTTCTTTAGCCAATATTTCTTCATTACCCGGCTGTGCTCCCCTGGCTTTGAACAGTTGAGCCAGGCTGTGGTGCCCGTTTTGGGCAGCCAATTGCATCGGCGTAAACCCGTCAATATCCCTGGCATCGATGTTTATCCCTTTATTAATCAACAGCCATGCGATTTCTTTATTTCCTATTAAAGCTGCCAGGTGCAGCGGCGTCCGTCCGTCTTCATCCCTGGTATCCACCAGTTGAGGGTATTTTTGTAACAGCTCTTTGAGTTTTTCTATTTTACCGGTTTGAATGGCTGTATGCAGAGGTTTTAACAGGGGGAGAACCTCTCTTTGCCTCTCCTCTATGGCCAGGTCCAGGGGTGTTTTCCCCACCTGGTCTTTTGCATCCAATCTTGCGCCCCCGGCAACCAGCAGCCGGGCAATTTCCTTCCGGCCGCTGTAAGCCGCGTCGTGCAGCGGGGTCAAGCCGTTGGGGCCTTTTCGATTGATATCCGCGCCATTGGCAATCAATATTCGGGCAATTTCCGTACGACCCAACATCACCGCCCACTTCAAAGGGGTATATTCGATATTATCCGTCATATTCACCCGCGCCCCACGGGCCAGCAGCCACTCCACCACATTCCGCTTCCCCTCTTCCACTGCCTTATGCAGCAGCGTCGAACCTTGGTTATTTCTCGAATTTAACAACTTCGGATTCTTTTCCACCAATGTTCTTACCCGCCTGAGAGCTTCATCCATCTGTTTTTTGTCATAGGCTTCCTTTTTCGGCTTGTTCCTATCGATGGCGATTCTCATCTGCTTGATCACCTGCTGCGATGCCTGCTTAAAATCCTCCAGTTTTGCTCTCTGTCTCTGTTTCATCCACTCTTTCTGGTGCTCTTCAATCTCCAATGAATCAATCGCGGTTATGCGCCTGTTCATGTTCAAAACCGCATTTTCAAAACACTGGATAGAATCGGAAAAATCCCTGAGAAACGACCAGTTTTGGCCTTTAAGTTTAATCATGCCAAGATAGTAAAGAGGATAGCAGCGGGAGTACTCGCGGTCATACAGTGTTATCAAAAAATCTTTCTCTGCCTCTTCCATCTTTCCCTGGTTATAATAGAGAAGACCGGAAAGAAAATGCACCTCACCGGAATGAGGAAGCAGTGATTTGGCACGATCCACCAATTCCCTGGCCTTGACAGGGTCTTCCATATAGTACCAATTAAAGGCTTTATAATAAGTGGCCTCACCGTGGTACATATCCTGCTTTTGCAGCATAAAGTCCAACACGTCATTGGATTCTTCATACTTTTGCAGGTAATGCAAAGAAACCCCTTTGCCAAATAGTGCCACGGGATTCAAGCAGTCCAGGTCCAGGGTCTCCTGGTAATAGCGGAGAGCGGTTTCATAATCCTGGATGGTAAAAAAATAGATGTTACCGATGCCGTTAATGGCGTTGGTATAATCCGGGATCAGTTCCAGGGTCCTCCGGTAATAGTTGGCCGCCTGTTTCAGTTTATTTTTAGTAAACAACTTATTGCCTTTAAACACAAGGAACTCCGCAAACTGTGGATACCGCTCTTCTACTTCCTTTTCGCGATTGAGGGTGGTTTTATAATTAAAATAGATAAACAACGGGTTCAGGGAATATTTCTCCACCAACTCAAGAATCCGGTGTTTCTTTAACAATGCGATCATTTCTTCATCGTAAGCTTTCAGGTTATAGGTATAGTAGTTTAAACAGTGGAGGTAAAGATAGGTATCCAACGGGGAGTTCTCAAGATCGAACTGCGTCACATCTACTTGTTTTTTTTCCTTTGCAGCCACTCGCACGTTGTTTTTTCGAATCACCGGGATGCAACGGTAGTGTTGAACAATATCAAAGAGGTACTGCTGCTTTTGGTTCTGGGGGAAATATCCCAGGGAGTCAATCTTCTTATAGACAGTGGGATTAATGATCTTTTCTTGTTTCTGCCGTATGGCAATGAGGCAAAGGGTTAAAAACCGTTTGTCTCTCAGTTCCGGTGTTTTTTTCATTTCATAAGCTTTACTATAAAACTCTTCTGCCTTTCGCCAGCCGTAGAGGTGTAATTTGGAAAAATAGGCATCTCCTTGATGGATCAGTTCTTGATATTTTTCCCGGGGAAATACCGGCTGCACTTGTTCCGGTTGTTTAATGGTTGTTTTTTTGGCTGTGCAGTTGATGAGTGAAAAGACAACACAAAAAAGTATGATGGATTTATTTAACAAATTCTTACACATATGGCCTCCTTAGGTTTTATACTCTTTTTCCAATGATTTGGTTAAAGATTTTTTAAAAATAATTATACACCAATTTCTCTTGATAACCAAGAGAAAAAAAGTACCAGTCAATCATGACTATATCATGGAAAAAAATTAATATCCGTTATATGGAGTTCCCATTTTTCCTCTTTATTCTCAAGCAACTGGTATATCTTGCCATTTTTGATATCTAAGGGAAAAAGATCGCGGATGTTTCGCTCCCGGATGGGTAGGTATACTTTCTTGTAACGTTTTCCTTCAATATCCGTGAATATTGATTCACTCATTCCAGGTTTTCGATTGAAGGTAACGATGATAATTTTTCCCCGGTCAAAAAATAATCTGCGAAACAAGGGAAAATAGTCATTAAACCTGACCAGGTGGCGGTACATTTCATAGGAAAATTTAAACCGGGGGTCTGTCCGGTAAAACTCATGGTACCTGGTTTTATGAGCGTCGGTTATCCTGGCAGGCTTCACCTTAAGAGCGATCTTTTTTAATGGGTTTCCCTGGTGATCGAAAACGTGTAAGCTGTTATCGTCACCACTGATAATGATTTTCTCCTGCCAGGTGTAGATTTTGTCAAAATAGTCAATCCCTATGGGAACCACATCAATATACTGGTTGTTTTGATGGAAATGTATAAACCGGTAAACCTGTTTTATTTTATTCATTTTAGCATCATACAGGTTTACAGCGATGAAATTGGTTTTATTTTCTATTTCGAAGTTAAAACCTGTAAAGTAGTTGCCCACAGGCTTGAAGCGTCCGATGGTGGCTTTGCTTCTCATTTCTTTTTTAAATTCACCCTTCAATGAGAAAAAAGAGAGTTTTCCTATACTATTAATCATCAGTTGGTTGGGATATATCACCAGACGTAAGCTGCTGCGGACGGGCGTAGGAAAGGGCAAAAATTCACCCGGACCTTCCCCTTGCTTGCCAAATTTCTTCTCCAATTTGAAATCCGGTAACGAATAAATAAATACCTCGATCCCCTGGGTCACATAAATGTGCCGGTTTGCCACTTGCAGGTTTTCCGGGTTGATTAATTCATGCAGTACCACTTTTTTTTCACCCTTTAATCCTTCAGGAGTGAAGACAACTAAAATCAACACCATAACAGTCAAAATTAAATTTTTTTTCATGTTACAAATTACCTCCTATAAATTTTTAACTACACGAAATATAATATGGTGTAGAGTGGTTTGCAATGACGAAAAAGTGGAATTTTTCAAAATACCACTTTTGTGGTATTACCATTGTTGCGACAGGCATGTATTTACTTTAAGCAAATATTTTGATATAAAAGGGGAGATGAAAGTTCCTGGTGAGTTTATTGTTTTGCTAACATTGAGTATAGCGGTTGCTGCTGTTATGGTGGTGGCAGCTTATCGCTTGTATCATCGTTACCGATTCCCTTATTTGTTGTCATACCTCTTACTAATCATTACCTGGTTTGCTTTTGGCATACTGGGTATGGTCTATTCGGTTCTTGCACCCCAGGTGGTTCCGTCAGGCGCTTATGATTCCATCTCCCTGCTTAATTTCTTTCATCTCATTCCCCTTGTGTTTCTAATGCTGTACTTTTTTACCGGTTTTGTAGTTGGGTTGGTGGAGAAGTCATTGCCCCGCGTCTTTAAATTGGGATTTGGCATTTTTGTTTTTATTTTCTTTACCCTATTGGCATTTAAAGTTTCTCATATACTATCCCAACCCGGGCTTCATTCGCTGTCATCCTTTTACCTCCCTTTTCCTATTATCCGTATTATTAAGGGTTTGTTTATTTATGGTTCACTGGTTTATTTATTCTTTAATTTAAAAAATTTGGACAGTACATTTAAAGGCAAAACACTCAAAATCATTGGTATCACCTTTGCTGTGGGCTATACATTTTCTGAAATTTGTATGATAGGTTTGCTGCCGATATACGATCTTTTTGTGGCCACGTTAATTACAACTATTGTATTCTTTGGTCTCCAGGTGATTGTATTTTTTAATTTAAGAAGATTTTTAAATCGATATTATTCGGCCCGTCCTCTGGAACAGACAATTACCAACGGCCTTGAGTCTTTTTTTACAAAATACGGAATTTCGAAGCGAGAGGGAGAGCTAATTCAACTAATCCTCAAAGGTCACAGCAACCGCGAGATTGAAGAGGCGCTGTTTATCTCCTTAGAGACGGTAAAGAAGCATATCTATAATATCTATAAAAAAACCGGGGTCAAGAATCGGCTCCAGTTAAACTATTTGGTCCAAAACTACACCAACCAGGATACCTGAAAACTTTCTGCACGCGCTTGCCGAAAGGACACCATTAACCTTTGAGGTAAAGTAGCCACCACTCTTCAGTCTTAATTATACCTTTGTGCCTTCGTGATGAAAAACAGCTTAACTCTTATTTGCTGGAAAATAGGAACGGAACTTGTAAATTTGTAGATTTTATAATATATTGAACCCGGTATATATAAAAAATGAAAAAAGGTGACAGATGCTTGAAGAAACAATTTTGAAACAAGTCGATGATCAAAAACGACAAATAGTGAATACACTCTGTGAATTGATTGCCATTCCCACGGCCAACCCACCGGGGCGTTCTTATAGGCAGTGTATTCAATATCTCTCAACGATGTTACAAGCATGGGAGATCGAACATCGTACCATTACCGTGCCATATAAAGACAATGATCGCTTTTCCATTATCGGGAGTTATGGTAAGGGAAACAAGGGGCTGCATTTTCACGGTCATTATGATGTAGTGCCTGCGGATTCCCCGGACCAATTTCAGCCCGAAGTCAAAAATGATAGTGTATACGGCCGGGGGAGTGCGGATATGAAAAGCGGTCTGGCAGCTATTCTTTTTGCCATTCATATCATCAAGGAAATGGGAATAAAACCGGAGGGAAAACTAACGTTTTCCATTGTCCCTGATGAAGAAACAGGGGGGAAATTAGGGACAGAACATCTATTTAAATCCGGATACTTACCACTACCATCAACATCGCTCCTGGGAATGGTGATGCCAGAGCCCACCAGCGGAAAGATCTGGAATGCCAGCAAAGGCGCATTAACCTGTCGTATCCGCATCAAAGGGAAATTTGCCCATGTGGGACTGGCGCATCAAGGCGAAAATGCCTTTGAATATATGGTGACACTGGCAAATGATTTCCTAAAATTAAAAAAAAAGATTGACACAAGAAAAACCAGACTGCCAATAGAGCCCCGTGAAGCCAATCGTTCCATCATGCTTATCGGGGGTGAAACCGGAAGTGGGGCCAACTTTAATACAGTCCCGGAAAATGCCTTTTTCACAATTGATAGACGGTTTAATCCTGAAGAAAAATTGGAAGAAGTCAAGCAAGAAATCAATCAAATCCTGGATGAACACCGGGAAAAGGGTATAAAATTAGAAACCGATGTCATCCAGGAAGCGGATTCATCAATGTCCGGTACGAAAACCCGGGTGGCTGAGGCATTACAACAATCCATTGCATATGTTACCGGAAAGGAGCCTGGTTTTATACTCTGCCCCGGGGTGTGTGAAACCCGGTTTTTCACCAGGGAGGGGGTTCCGGCATATGCATATGGACCGGGGTTATTGGAACATGCCCACAGTCCAAAGGAGTTTGTGGCTCTCAATTCTGTTCTTGATTGCACAAAAATTTATGCTCTTACTGCCTTAAAATTATTGACTTCAATGGTTACCTGATGCTAAAATCCTGCCATTTTCCGGCAGAATATTTTTTGTCACCGCAGAGAGTACAAAGGTCGCAGAGAATTCCCCACTCAACTTACTCACCCTACTCAACTCACTCACCTATCTTCACGCCAGGCAAAAAATCTCTTTAGAATAAAGTGCCAGGTAAATAATTTCATCTATAATATCTATAAAAAAACCGGGGTTAAGAATCGGCTCCAGTTAAACTATTTGGTCCAAAACTACACCAACCAGGATACCTGAAAATTTTCTGCGCGCGCGGTAGGGACAAGAAAATGCAACCTTCCCATGTTTCATTCCGTTTCTATATATGTGCAAGAACAAAAAAAAACATTTCGGAGGTTTTAACATGCGATTTAACAACAAGAAGAAAAAAACCATCTTCCCAACATTAATTTTTTTACTCATGATTTCATGGATTGTGTCGGCTGAGGACGAAATCATTGATTTGAAGTTTGGACAGTCTCCTGTTTCGAACTCGGATGCTTCCAGAACATTGCAGAGCCTGGTAAAAGTCCAGGGCACAGGCGGCCTTTGTCAAGACGGCCTTTATCTATTGACTCACTATGGCGAGCGTGAAGACATCTTTCAAAAAGAAAACCAGGAGTTGATTGACAATCCTGCCATCAATCAGACCTGGCGCTATTGCAGTATATTCTCTACAACCACTGAGAATTCTGTCATAATGGGTAGAAATTGGGATAATCAAAATGTGGGCTCCATAATCATCAGTCTCTATCAGCCCCCCAGGGGATACGCTTCGATTTCCTTTTCCAGGGCCATCGATTTGGGTTTTGGGTTAAACTTATACCTTGAGCGAATCAGATCCCTGCAAATAGGAAGCAGGCTGCTTTTGGCTCCTTTTTATGCAATGGATGGGATCAATGAACACGGTCTTGCAATAGCCATATCCGGTGTAAAGCAAACAACTCACAAACCAAAAAGCAATAAAGAATTGGTGTGCATCACCTTCCTAGTACGCAAAATTCTTGATCAAACGAAAAACATAAAAGAAGCTGTGAATCTGGTGGAAAAATTCATCCCCTTTGCTCTCGATAAAAACTCCTTAAATGCCCATCTTCTCATCGTTGATTCATCGGGCAAGTCAGTCATCCTGGAATATACTCAAGATCAATGGAGAAAAACATACGGGGATAAATCCTGGCAGGTACTAACCAATAAGCCCATATACAAGGTGTCGGATGCAATGCTAAGGGATAAATGCTGGCGTTATCGAAGTATATCCGAAACTCTTGAGAATACAAAGGGTAATGTGGACTGGAAAGACGGGATGAAAATCCTGCATGACGTAAAACAAAAAGGCCCAACCTGGTCTGTTATCTATTCCCCCCGGACAAAAGAACTATACTTCTCTGTTTATCAAAAGTGGAACATCATCTATCATTTGAAAGCACTCTAATCCAGAGAGCCGCCAAGGGGAAAGGGGACAGGCAAGAAGGACTTATTGATCAACAGCCAGGCAATTTCTTTATTTCCTATTAAAAAAAAAGGGCCAGTCAATCATGATGTTGGAATTGAAAGAACAATTAAGGTGTGATATAGTAATGGGCAACCAGGAGGAACGAATGCGAATAAAATTTTGTTTTATTATAACCGCCTTGATTTTCCTATTAATTCCTAATCTTATGCCAGCTCATGACCTGTGGTTGGTTCCTGAGAAATATATCATATCACCGGGACAGCCGGTGACAATATTTGCCAATACGGGGATGGACTTTCCCAAAAGCCTGAATGCGGTTTTACCGGGAAGAGTCAGCCGTTCCGTATTGGTAGGAAAATCCGGGGAGGAAACACTCACAGGATTAGCGGTGAAGGGCAAATCCTTAATTGCCGGTTGTACTATTAAAAATCCGGGCACATATGTTGCCGCAATCTCTATCCATCCGAAAGAAATTAAACTCAAAGCGAAAGAGTTTAATGAATATCTGCTGCATGATGGTCTATCCGCTGTTTACAAACTGAGGGAAAAAGAGGGAATCCTCGATAAAGATGCTGTCGAGTACTATTCCAAATATGCAAAGACCATTATCCAGTCAGGTGATACCCAGGACGATACACCCACACGACCGCTTCATCTGCCGATTGAAATTGTACCGGCAGTCAATCCATACAAACTGAAGCGCGGCGACAGTCTGAAAGTTGCGGTACTCTTTAAAGGAAAACCGCTGCCCGGAGCAGAATTAGCCTGGAGTTTCCCGGGTATGGGTGAAAAATTTGCAGGTACAACAAAAACAGGTAATAATGGAAATGCCAATATCCCCCTTACCAGGAGCGGTCCCTACGTTATCCGGCTAACTCACATGGAATGGGTGAAGAAAAAAACACATGAATGGGAAAGTTTCTGGGCGTCATTAACCTTTGAGGTAAAGTAGCCACCACTCTTCAGTGAGGGTAAAAAATGGTTACTTGATTCTAAAATCCTGCCATTATCTGGGAGAATATTTTTTATCACCGCTTTCTTTGAAAACTCCCTGGGAATTTTTTATTTTTTTGCCTGGCGACTTTTCAACTTGATAAATAGGTACGTTTATGGGTATAATAACGTTCACATGAAGACATTTGAACAGAGATTAAACTAAAAAATGGAGGTAATTTGTGAATGTAAAATTTAACATCTATATAGTTATCTTTCTTCTGGCACTCCTTTTTTCGGTCTTTCTTTTCCTTGCTTGCGGACAACATTCAGGTTTGACGAATAAAACCAATTCCATTGATGAGTATTTGATGAAGCTGGAAGCACATGGTTTCTCTGGTAGTGTTCTCGTGGCCCAGAATGGAAATATTTTGTTGCAAAAGGGATATGGACTTGCAAACGTCCAAACCAGTGAGAAATTTTCTGAAGAAACGCAATTTCCCATAGCCTCTATTACAAAATCTATTACAGCCACAGCAATTCTTCTCCTGGAAAAAAAAGGCAAACTTAAAACAACCGATCATATTGGACAGTTCTTTAAAGATGTTCCCAATGATAAGAAGGAGATTACCATTCACCATCTATTAAGTCATACGTCAGGTTTGGTGAGAGATGTACAAAGAACCTCCAGAGATAAACTGCTCAGGTTAATCCTTGATTCAAAATTGATTCACCCGGTTGGGAAGCAGTTTGCTTATTCCAATGCAGGTTATCAACTCCTGGGTCTGCTGATTGAAAAAATTACCGGAGATTTATATGAACAATTTATTTTAAAACGTGTATTTCAGCCTTTAAATCTTACCTGTTCCTTTGAGAATGATTCTTCTGTCTGGAGACAAATCCCCATGGCTTTTGACGAATCTCAAAATTATACGATTTTTAAAAAGAATTACCGGGCAGAAAACAAAATCGGGCAGGGAGGGATCGTTTGCAGTATCACTGATTTATATAAATGGTTTTTTTCTCTTCTTAACGGAGATATCATAGACAACCAACACCTGGCCAAAGCATTTTCACCACAAGTAATGATAAAAAACCAGGGTAACTACACCGGCTATGGTTATGGTTTTTATTTGAATTTTGCGGATCCTGAAGACAGAGTGATTATCCATGGAGGTGATATTTTCGGCTATCATTCGGAGTTGCAGTGGTATAAAGACAGTGATAGGGTGATTATCTTGTTTTCCAATAAGGAACTTTACGGATTGGGTGTTCACAAGCGCATCATTGTCAGTAACATCAATAAATTGTTGAATGGTAAAAAGATAATTCAACCGGAAGAATTTGAAACTTTATCATCTGATGAGAAACTCCCATATGTGGGTGACTACAAAATAGATGAAAATAATTTGTTTCATGTCTGGCATGAAAATAACCATCTAATGATCGGTGCTGAAGGTCAAGAGGCGATTAATCTTATAGCGGTTCACAATCAAGATCAAAAGGAGTATATAAATCAAAAGAATAGATTAACACAACAAATAGTAACAGCTTTGACCACAGGTCAGGAGAAAATTTTGAAAGATATTTTATCCAAGTCTGAATATGATTTTTTTGTTTCATATTGGGTAGACGTGTTGGAAAATTCTAAGAAAAAGTACGGCAAATTGAGAAAGGTTATTGTTAAAGGGGCCAATTCTTATCCCTGGCAGGAAAAATATATCCGCTGCTATGCTTATTATTTTTTTGAAAATAAAACAGTGGATATCAGCTACGTCTGGGATCAAAATACCCTAAGGGAAACCCTGGAGGAAAGCGGTGTTCAATACCCGGTTGTTATGCGTCTGGTAAAACATTCTGAAAATGTTTATTCAGTATTTGATCTGGTAACATCTAAAGGGCAATTAATTAGGTTTGATGACCAAAAACTTAGTATTAAGGTAAAAGGTAATCCCATCCTTGCCATTAAATATTAATTATTTTTTAAGGAAAGTTTTGCTGCCTAATGTTCCTTCGCCTGAAGCCGGCATCTTACCGGAATGAGAAATGCCATCTCCACTATCTTCATACTGGGGCGTTTCCGATTGGGTATCTTTTGATCTTGCATAATTAAAAGCTTCTACCATAGATACTTTTTTGTCATTGTTGGCGTCGGCATTCACTGTTTTACCGTTTGGGTCGGCCCCGTTTATTGCGCAGGTGAAATAGTAGGAGAATTCATCATAGTTGCCGGAATTCATACTGTAAGAAGGCTCGGATTCAGCAGCAGCCGATATTATTACCATGTTATTCCTATTCTGCCCGATTTCCCGAATTAAACCTCCGCTGAAACACTGTTCCATTACAATAACCATTTTCTTGAATTTTATATTGGCAAACATATTACCAAGATCATCATCAAAAATCGAACCGCCCCAACTGCACAACTCTTCATCCCAGGAGACTTGATCATTTTTGTCGCCATCGTTATTAAGGTCCATATTGTATTTTTTTTCAACAATGTTATCTGCTGCGCCTTCATCTGCATTGGCATCGAATCGGCCCCCCAGCTTATAATACATTGTTCCCAAATACAGCAACCCTGCATTGCAGAAACCTCCACCGTGGTTAGTGGTAAATATGAATATAAAATCTTTTCCGGTTGCATCCTCTCTTAATAAATTGAAAACGGCTTCAAGATTGGTTTGTGTTGCCGAATAATGTACGGGCATTTGGTTGTCAAGTCCCTTCCCGTCTGCATAGAGAACAGCGATGTTATTCTTGCTAAACCCGTTTTTATTGATCAAGGCGCTGTACATAAATTTCAAGTCATTCCAGTAGCGAATACGATTGCTGCTTTTGTCTATTCCTCCGCTAAAAAGTATTGCGTACCTGCGAGGGTCACGAAATTCAGGCATTCTCTTAAATGAGATTCGTTCAGGGTGGTATTTATAAATTCGTTCTATGAATTCAAACGTAAAAACCGTTATTACCACATAGTCACCTATATTTTTTACATTTGCATCATCAACCGCATTTACCTCTCCTGTTATTCTTAATTTTGCTCCCCCATATTGTTTCGGGTCAATTTCTTTGGCCTGATTACCGGTTAAGAGAATGTATTGATCTTTTGGCATGGGCATATTGGCAAGAACTATTTTAATATCAGTGACCAACATGGGAAGCGGATCACGGACAAAAATTCCTTCAATAGTGACGGTTTTACCAACATACTTTTCCCAGCCGGGTCTTTTCAGGTCGCTGATCTTCAAAATCCCGGGTCCAGGTTCGCCAGAGCAGTGTTCTTCGGCCTCTTCGCGAGTGGCGAAAAAGCGGCCCCCTCTTTCCTCACACTCCCGGGCCGAAGCTGGAAAAACTTCCCTATTAAGGCAGCACCAGCCATGTTCGTGAGGTTTTTCTCGACAGTGTTCTTCTGCTTCTTCACGGGTAGGGAAAAATTGTCCACCGCGTTCACGGCATTCTTCCGGTGCAGCAGGAAAAACTTTACCTTCATGACAGCACCAGCCGCGTTCAGGATGTTTTTCCCGGCAGTGTTCTTCTGCTTCTTCCCGAGTAGGGAAAAACTGACCGCCACGTTCACGGCATTCTTCCGGTGTAGAAGGGAAAACTTTACCTTCATGACAGCACCAGCCGCGTTCAGGATGTTTCTCCCGGCAGTGTTCTTCTGCTTCTTCCCGAGTAGGGAAAAACTGACCGCCGCGTTCACGGCATTCTTCCGGTGTAGAAGGGAAAACTTTACCTTCATGACAGCACCAGCCGCGTTCAACTTGAAATTCATGAGTTTTGGTTTCAACCCGGGCTGCAGTCACGCCATTAAAAGATAGAAGAAAGACAGCCAGCATCGTAATAAAAAGAAAAATCCTCGGATTTAATGTCCTTAACATTTTATAGTGCCTCCTTTTTTTATTTTTAAGACTGATAGGAAAACTAATTTTAATCATGGTTTTATATTATAGGAAATATACTACCATGTCAATAGATTTTACAGCAACTCTAATTAGAGCAATCAATTGGTGTATCATGGTCAGTTAATATCTTCCTGTTTAAAATTAGCCTCCCCCCAAATTTGTCTAATAAAAAGTTTTGCAGGGTCCAGGGGCGGTTTTTCAAAAGAGCCCCTGGTCGCCGAAGGCAAAAAAGTACTAAGGGAGAATGGTGCGAGAATGGTGCCAGGTAAATTATTTCTAACAAGATAGCACGAAAACAAATCCAAATTGCACAACCTTTGGGACAATTTCCCCAACCTTTGGGGTAAGCGCAAAAGGTACTTTTGCGCATGAATTAAAAGAATTTTCAAGTGGCTCTAATGATTTTCCACCTGGATTTGAATGTAATTCACCTGAAAAAGAACAAAAAACAGTTGCCGCAACATTAAAACTAGCTGCCGCAGCTTTAAATCCGGGTGAATTAGAAGAAAATCCACATGGCGGAAAGAAAAATCCACCTGACGCAAAAGGAAATCCATCTAGCACAAAAGAAAATACAAGCGCAAAATCTATTATTGCGCTTGCCTTCGACCATGAATTTAAAATAAAAAACCTAGTATCATCATCTATTGATCGGCTTTTTCAGTAATCACTCCGTTGCTCCGGGGTAAAAATTTTTGGAATGGTAACCCAATTTTTTCACTGATTGCTTTCTAAAAACGGGACAGCCAATTTTCTACAATTTTCTTTTATTGTTTGTAATTTGGAATTTCCCCCTTTGAGGGCAATAGGATTATTTACCTGGCACCTTCGACCCACCGCAGAGAGCACAGAGGTCCCAGAGAATTCCCCACTCAACTCACTCACCCTACTCACCTCACTCACCTATCTTCACGCCAGGCAAGAAATCTCATTCTTTGGCCTCCTGTTTTGACCTTTTGACGCACCGTCACCCTCCTATGCCCCCTTTCTCTCATTTCTTAACATCTTTAGTACATCTTCCAACATCGCTCTATTCTTTTCTTCTTCGGTTTCTATATTACTGCAAGAATGGTGCCAGGTAATTTATTTAATTAATAAAGCAGAGTCTGAAAAAGACCGGACTTCTAACGGATGAAGGAATCATGCTTCTTAAAAACACGTTTTTCCATTGGCAAAAAAACGGGCTGATATTTAGTATAAGCGTTCCCACACATATTGCACGCAATCCCAAACCTATTGCACGTAAGAATGGTGTCAGGTAATTTATTTACCAACCATCGAATGGCCATTTCCAACGACAGAATTATCACTTCTTACCACTGAATGATGAGTTTCACTTGCCGAAGGCTTGACAGGAGGCCCCTGTTTGGTTATTATCTTTTCCTGGAATACGTTCTAGCTTTAAATAACAGAAAGGTATCTAAAACATTTGCAGAAGGGCATACAGGAAGATGACAAATCATTTTTTGTTAGAGGCCATTTCAATTATCAACTTCATCGGTGCGCTTCACGGTATCATTCTTGCCATTATTATAGCAAAAGGCAAACGAGGAAACCGGCAGGCTAACCGTATTCTCTCGGTACTGATATTCCTGTTCTCCCTGGGAATGGCTGGTTCCGCGAACATGAAAAAAACAAAAAGGAGGTACACCATGTGTGAGAGATCAAAAAAATGTTTCACGGTACTGATGACGATTATCATTTTTATGATCATCACGGGGGGATACAAAACTGCATTTGCGGATGAAAACAAAAAATCCGGGACTATCAGGGGGAAATTACTGGACAAATATACGCGGCGCCCGCTGGCTGGAGCAGATGTCACCATACTTGGTACGACATTTATAACCGTTACCGATATAAAGGGAGAGTTTGCCTTCGAAGGTATTCCTGTGGGCACGTATTCCCTGAAATTTAGTTACCCGGAGATGATGCCCCAGGTGATGCCGGATATTATTGTGAAATCCAAACGAATTACTTTTGTCAGTGCGGATATCCAATTGAGCCCGTTGACCAATGAATCAGTGACCGTCACTGCGGGCTATTTCACCCATTCGCCGGAAGAACCGGCCAGCAGTATTGGTTTTTCTCATGAAGAGATTCGCCGGGCCCCTGGTTCGGCTGGCGATGTCAACCGGATCATTGCCAGTCTGCCCAGTATCGCCAAAGTAAGCGATCAAGCCAATAACCTGGTGGTGCGGGGCGGAAGCCCTTCAGAAAATCTCTTCATGATAGATAATATCGAAATCCCCAACATTAACCATTTTCCTTTCCAGGGGTCCTCCGGCGGGGCCATTTCCATCCTTAATGTGGATTTTATCCGGCATGTCAATTTTTATGCCGGCGGCTTTTCCGCCATCTATGGTGATAAACTCTCTTCTGTGATGGACTTAACATTTCGGGAAGGTAACCGTGAGAACATCGACGGCCAGTTCTCACTGGATATGGGCGGTGCAGGACTGGTGGTGGAAGGACCTTTTTTCAGTAAAAGAGGTTCCTGGATGTTTTCCGCACGGCGCAGTTACCTGGACTTGCTGGTGGATTTACTGGATGCCGGTGCAGCCGTGCGTTACAACGATTTCCAGGGTAAACTGGTATACGACTTTTCTTCCAAAAGTAATATAACCATCCTTGGTTTAATGGGGGCTGACAAAAGCACAGTGACCCGGGAGGATGCTGCAGACCTTGGTGAACCTTTTTTTGGCGATACCCGGAACCGGGAAAGCACAGTGGGGATCAATTGGTTTATTATGTGGAGCGATAAAGGATATTCCAACACGTCGCTTGCCCGTACGTTTCTCAAGTACGATAATGATTATTGGAAAACCACCACCAGCACAAGGTGGTTGGAGAATCTTTCTACTGAGGAGACCTGGCATTTACGAAATGTTAACCATTATAATATTGGTCCCGGTCATGATTTGCGTTTCGGTATTGAGTTTAAGAAACTCACCAGCAGGTACGATTATGTCACGGCTGCTTACACGGACCAACTGGGTAACCAGGTTCCTGGGGTCAGTAAACATATCTCAACGGATGCCGGTAAATACGCTGCTTTTGCTGAATATTCCCTGACTCCTTTTTCCCGGGTCACCCTTAACCTGGGAGTGCGTGCGGATTACTTTGACTACAACCGGCACCTGCTGGTTTCTCCCCGTGGGTCATTAACGTTCCGGGTTTCGGGGAAGACTTCCATCGGCGCATTAGCCGGTATTTACCGTCAGAATTTGCCATTGCTTCTCCTGTACCAGGCTAAAGCCAACCGGGAGGTGAATGATCCTTTGGCTTACCAGTACGCGGTCAATTTTATTCATTTATTGGGTGCCGATACCCGCTTAACCATTGAAGCTTACTATAAAACCTATCATCATTTTCCTATCGACCCGGTTCGGCCGTGTATTTGTTTGCTGGACAATGTGATTGGCGGGCTGCATTATGGGGACAGTGCCCTGGTGGACAGTGGTAAAGCGCGCTCCTACGGTATTGAATTCGTCCTGCAAAAGAAGCTGAAAGAGAAAGTATACGGTATGGTCAGTGGATCTTTGTTTCGTTCGCAATACCGGGACCTGGAAGGCAAGTGGCGAAACCGGCTGTTTGACAACCGGTACATCTTTTCCATGCAAGGTGGATACAAAGCGAACAAACAATGGGAATTCAGTGCCCGTTGGATTATCGCAGGTGGGCTTCCCTATACACCCTTTGATATAGAGGCATCGTATGCTGAAAACACCGGGATTTTCGATACAGAGAGGATCAATACCCAACGACTGCCTGCTTATCACTCCCTCAATCTTCGAATGGACAAACGTTTTTATTTCAGCGGTTCCAATTTAACCATCTACATCAGTGTCTGGAACGCTTATAATCGCCAAAACGTTGCCAGTTATTTCTGGAACGAAATCGAAAACAAACCCGATTACTCGTATCAATTCAGCATTCTACCCGTACTGGGCGTGGAATACGAATTTTGATCTATTTTTTAAGTTTTAGGGGACAGGCAAATTCCCTCAATCCGGCACTATCTTCCCGGCGACAGTTGATGAATACGCCGGCCATCATCAGATGCCCCAGATCTCGATGCGGCCCGCTAGTCGGTTCACCGCAAACAAGGAGGAATCCGGTGACCACGCAACTCTCGGCGTGTATCTTCCCCCGAACACGAAGTCCAACACCTCGGGGGACTCGTACATCGGTTCCAAGGTGGCGGCATCTCCCACCACCAGTCGTTGCCCCGAAGAGATCGCCGCCAACAGCTTCCCGTCGGGGCAGAACGACACGACGGCGACGTGGGTTCTCATCCCGTGGCGAACCGGCTCGAACCACGTCGCATTTGCTAGCAGCTCCCATGAACGAAGATCGTACAGTCCGATCTGACCGTCTTCGCCGGCGCATGCCACGACGTCCCTGGTCGGGCTTGGTTCGGCGCAGTAGATGTTGGAGAAGGGAGCACCGCCTGACACTGCGCCCGTCTCATCGGCGATTTGCTTCTGATTCGGCCAGATCCCATTTTGGATCACACTCCAAACCTCCAGGTTCGGGAGCCGGAGAACACAGACAAACGACTTTAACCCGTAGACGAGTAGTGCCTCCCCTCCCGCGATGAAGTGAGCACCCGAGTCGTAGTCCATGAGGGGCGGAGTGAGCAGCGGCAAGGTCCAGTGATGAATCTCCCCTGTCGCGGGGCGGTAGACCCAGGCCGCCTCTCCGCCACAGCACGCCATCGCCTCACCGGTTGGCGACCATGAAATCGTGGTGATAATCCGGCCGCTGCGTGCCTGTATCCGGCGCAGCAGGCTCCGAGGTTTGTACAGTGCGATTCGGTCCGCAATCAGCGACCCATTGGGATCCCAAATTGACAATTGGCCGCGGTCGGAACCCAATGCCAGCCAGCCATCTCGTGAGAAACCAACGGCTTGCCACGATGCTGGCGAGTCGAGGACGGTGCCCGTTTGCCAGTCCCGGGTCCCTACCAGCGCGGCACCGCTGTTGGTGGCAACGGCCAGCCATTCACCATTCGGGTGAAATGCGATCCCCTGGGCGTCTTCGGTGTTGACCACTAAGGTCTTGATTCGACGGAGTGCCGTGAGCCCGCCCCGGGCAGACATGCGTCGTCGGGTCTGCTGATACGCCTCGATCGCCGACGCTTTGGGTTGCGACGCGTAGCGCACGTTACCGAGGAAAATCTCCTGACGCATGATCGGGTGCTTGCGTTTATTGATTTTGAAGCGACCCATGCGATCGAGGTACTGCACGGGATCCAGCACAGCGTCTAGCAACTGATCCGGCAGGCGCATGACCCTGGCGGCAGTGGTCTCTCTTGGCGAGACCGAGAAGACCTCACGGGTAACCCATCGGGGGAGACCGGCTCGCAGAAAGCTTTTGATTCGCTCTTCCAGGCACACCGTGGCTGTGGGTACCTGGAGCACAAGTCGAAAACCGCTGAAACGATCATTGCGTACCGTGTAGGCCTTGTCTATTCTGGAGCACTGGGACACTTTCGTCCAACCGTGAGCGGCGAGCTCGGCCAGGATCAAATCGGCATGCGTCTGATATGCCTGCTGCTGCTGTTGCCATTCGCGCAGCACAGGAAGATCGCTGACGAAAGGCGATGAAGTAGGGAGAGGAAACATTTTGTTGACCATCTGGCCGGCCGCTATAGCCGAGCGAAGTTTGTGAACAGACCGGGTGTCCACCAGAGCGGCAATGTCATTGGGAAGCCCGACCCGGGCAGGTAAGCTCGCCTGACCGGTAAGCACGATGTGCATGCGCTTCTTGCCCCGCAGCGCAGTTCGGATCTCGGAACGGAGCTGATCGTCGGAGCGGTCGAGGCGCCGTACCCCGCTCGCCACCGGCTCCAAGAAGCCGGGTCCGATGACCACCACGACGTCCGTGGCGCGAGCGAGAGCGCTCGAGATTTGCGATCGATAGTCACGACCCGGTTGCTCACTCCCGATGTCGAAGAAGACACTCTCGCGTCCCAATCGGTGGATGAGTGCCCGTGTTAGAGCGTCTGCCCAATAGACGGAGTCATCTCGCCGATAAGCGACGAAAACCAATTGCTGCTCGCCACGGCACTCGTCCACGTTTGGGGATCTCATGGAAGGAGGCAGTACTGGTGTTGCCAAAATCCGGGCGATCAATCCGGGAAGCTCTTGCTCCGACTCGATCATGAGCGCCTCTGAATAGGCCAGGTCTTGGAGGCCGGCGGGGAGATGGGTCGGCATGCGGGCGCCGTCAATAAGCAGCGGGACAATGGGTTTGCCCTGGGCAAGCGCTTCGTTGAGCAGTCCCTTCATCATCGAAGCGCTGTGCCGGGTAAATGGGAGAAAGTTTCGGCCTATGACGACAAGCACGACGTCCGCCTCGTCCAGCCTGGCGACCAGGCGATGCCGTCTCTTGAGCTCATGCTCAATGCTTAGACGCCATTCCACAGCATCCGGAGGTACCGGGACTACGAAAACCATGCATCCTTTCACGATTCCTCTCTTACCGTTCAGGCCTTCGCCGAGGTGAGTCTTCCGCAACTCCTTTCAGCTCGTTTCCTCATACTACTTCTGCATGTCTTCGCTGCGTAAACGCCGGACTGATAGGAAAGTTGTTTTTTCCTTCATACATTTTTTCCTTTCCAGGTAGCAAAGACTCGTTTCAAAGTCTTTTTGTTTTTCATGAGGTAGTATTCTAATTGAAATCGAATGAGAATTCAACAATTGAATGCATGTTTTTTTATTTTTTTTAGTTTATTCTAAGATATCAGAAAAACGGGACAGACAAATTTTTTTCTATTTATCATTTATAATTCCCTTCCTTCTTTGGCCTCCTGTTTTGACGTTTTGACGCACCGTCACCCTCCTGGATGAACAGGTTACCTGGTCTATCGCGTTTTTGATTTATCCGGAGAATATACGTTATGCTGCTATTGCAAAGACCAAAGTGGAAATGAATCCGCACATATAGAAAGAGAAATTAAAGTAAATCAATGACGTTCAACATTTCCTTCCGATTTCGTTGAAGAAATAAAATACCTGACTCCATACTTTAAAGCCGTATCTCTGTTAAAGCTTTATATATCCACACCGAAGCTTTTTAGGTCAGTGCCGAAGCTTTATACAGCCACAATACAGTTTTACACATTCATGCCGGTTTCAACAGGAATTTTCGTGATTCTATTGATATAATTTGATATTTCATTTAAAATATACATGGAAGGCACAATGAAATTTTTAACAGGCTCATTTTTTAAAAAGTACCTGCTTCCCGGGTTTGTTTTTCAATCGGTTGTTATTGCTGGAGGTTATGGAACGGGCCGTGAATTAGTCGAGTATTTTCTTAGTTACGGGCCTTTAGGTGGACTTTTGGGAATGCTTTTGACAACAGCCATGTGGGCAATATTATTAGCTGTAACGTTTGAATTCTCGCGGAAATTTCACGCATATGATTATCGGACATTTTTCAATAAACTGCTGGGCCCCTTTTGGTTTATTTTTGAAATTCTTTATTTTATTTTGTTGTTTATTGTATTGGCAGTCATCGGTTCAGCAGCCGGAGTTATAATCAGGGATAATTTTGGCATTCCCTACATCATTGGGGTAATGATCATGTTAGCCGCAATCGGGTTTTTAACTTTTAAAGGGAGTAATATGATTGAAAAATTCCTTTCCAGTTGGTCGATTCTGCTTTACATTCTTTACGGGCTTTTTCTTATTGCTGCTCTTCTTAAATTCGGTCCCCGGATCCAGGAAAATTTTTCCAACGGAGTTATGCTTTCAAGATGGTCTTTAGGAGGGTTCAAATATGCACTTTACAATTTGGGAGTTATTCCTGTTATCCTGTTTTGTCTCAACCACATAGAAACCAGGAAAGAAGCTGTGTCCGCAGGTTTGATTGGGGGTTTGATTGGTATTATGCCGGGTTTTCTTTTTTACATTGCCGTTGTCAGTTATTATCCCGCTGTATTGGGCCAGGAGATTCCTGCCGTATTTATCCTGCAAAAAATTGGATCGCCTTTGTTACTAATCTCTTTCCAGGTTATTCTTTTCGGTACTTTAATCGAAACAGGCACAGGTCTTATTCATGCTTTCAACCAAAGAATACAATCCGCACTGCGGGCCAAAGGAAAAGAGCTTCCTCAATGGCAAAGGCCCCTTGTAGCTGCAGTCCTTCTTTTGATAGGTCTGGGTATTTCAACGTTTGGTTTGATTGATTTGATTGCAAAAGGGTACGGAACCATTAGCTGGGGTTTCTTTGTCGTTTTTGTCATCCCGATTATAAGCCTAGGCATTTATAAAATAATACACCGCAAGAATCCCGGCAAGTTAAAAAATAAAAAGGAGAGTGAATATGAAGCACAAAATAATGAAAAGACGACATTTCATTAAAGCAGGGCTTGGAACAACCGGTAGGTATTGGATGAATATTTAGCGCTTAAAGCCTTTAAAGCCAAAGCGGAAAAGGAGGGCAAGCTAGCAGGTGTAGAGGAGGAAATCGCCAGGAAGTTCGGGAAATTACTCAGTTATACCGATGAAACCATTGATAAAATGCTGAGTAAACAACTGAAAAACCATTGATAATAAAAATTTTTTATATACAGTTTAAACCGGCTTCACTTCCAATATGGAAAAAGCGATAACAGTAGGAATGACCCGCTATTGCTTTGAAATAAACCTTTTTCGGTCTTTCTTACAGATGATTTGGGTAACGCTGCGGCCTGAACCGATCGCAGGGGGGAGGCCACCGCCCGGTTCCACCCACTGGCCGATCATGTAGAAGTTTTTAAGACCGGGCAATTCTTTTTTTATTTTATACATCAGGGCCCCGGGTCCGGGAAGCCATCCCTCGTAACTCCCCCTCCAGTTGTTGGTATACCGGAAGAAGGTTGCCGGGGTTGCCACGTCGATCACTTCGACATTCTTTTTGATATCGCCTATTTTTTCTTCAAGCAGATCTATTACCCTGTCGGCTATTCTTTGTTTTTCTTTTTTGTATTTATCCCTGTCATTTTCCCTGAGATTCATCCAATACTCATGGCCGTATGATTCAAACATGACAATGACGCAGGTCTTCCCCTTTTCTGCAAGAGTGGGATCGAAATTATATATGGTTGTATTGAGTGTGGTGTGTGCCGTGGTATCATCCACCAGGATGGGTTCATTGATCTGGTAGACCACTTGATGGGGCAGGTGGTCAAGGTTCCTGGAGATACCCAGTGAAACATACAAAAGAGAGGGAAAGGGGGTCAATAATTTATCCTTCCCCTGGTAACGGTTTTCGATCTTTTTATCGGTATATTTTCCCTGGAGCATTTGGTAGATTGTATAATAGCCGTCTGCCGCGGAAATTACGATATCTGCCCGGTGCTTTTCGCCCTTTTCCAGTTCTACTCCCTTTGCCGTGTTGTTTTCAACAGTGATCCCGGTTACCTTTGAGTTGTAGTGTATGGTACCGCCCAGGTCCGTGTATTTTTTCTCGAACATCCTGGCAAAAGGCAGGGAACCTCCGATGGGATAACCCGCGGTCTTTTTACTTGACCATACAAGTGCCATCAGCAGACCCAGGAAAGCGAAGTTGTTGAAAAGTTTGTTGTAAGTGAAGGTCTCCCTGAGCAGCGGGTTCTTGCATTTTTCACCAATTTCAAGCACTGATACCTTTCCATATTTGGAAAGGGTTCCCATAAAAGGCAGCATTTTGAATATCATTTTTATCTTATCCCAGGGATTCATCACTTCTGGGGCTTTATCAATGGGCATTTCGAATTTTTCCAGTTTTTCTATCGCTTTGATGAACGTTTTAATGAATGCTGCATCTTCAGGTGCCTTTTCCATGAGTTCCTTTTCCAGTTTCGGGATGTCGGTATAAAGGTTCAGCACTTTCCCGTCTAATGAAACGAACTGGAACTGTTTGTCGGGATTCATGAATTCCAGGGATTTCATATCGATCAATTCATTCCACAGGTTATAAAAAGGATCGGAAGGTGAGGAACCGGCAAGCCAGTGAATACAGCCGTCGAATGTATATCCCTTCCTCATCCATGCCGTGCATAAACCGCCCGGGGTGTCGTGAAGTTCAAATATCTCAGTATCATAACCGTTCATCTGCAGGTAACATCCTGCGCATAATCCGGAAATCCCGGCACCGATAATGATTACTTTTTTCTTTTCCATATTAAACTCCTTTTTGTTGTTTCCTCTCCTGTTGAAAGTTTTTGTATAGCATAATGGAGAAAAAAAATCAAATGTATTTCCACCCTATCAACCCGGAGGGGCATTCTTACTGGATCAGGTTGATCTCAGCCCTGGATTCGGTTGTCAGGGGAATGGTCATCCCCTGGGCGCTGACTTCAACTGAGCCTTCTGAAGTACTATTGGCTTTCATACTGACAAAAATACCTTTTTTGTAAGCAAAGTACCAGGTAGTGGTCCCTTTTACGTTTCCTTTAAAGGTAAATTCAGCTCCCATTTGCTTTCCTTTGCCGTCAAAGGTACCTGTTATCTTGGACTCAATTTTGACACATTCTAATCCATTTACGGTTTCCAATCCTTGCAGGGTATTGACATTTTCTGTAATCACGTGGATATCGACGCTGCCGGCTTTTTCTGTGAAATCCTCTTTGGTTGTCCAGGTATCACCGATTTTTACAGGTTTGCCGGCAAGGTCGGGGAAGATTCTTTTAAATGAGGATTCAATGTTGTGTTTCTCCGATGGACCTGTCTGGTATTGTAGTGCTTCGGTCCCGGAAAATCCCCCTTCTTTACCCAGAGGAGAGAGAGTCATATCGAAACTTTTCCCGATTATGGCACTCAAGTCAGGAGTAATATCACCTGCCATACCACCGGTGGTATTTATCTTCATGTTTTCTACAGTAATCCCCAGCAGAAGATTTTTCTCCTTAAGTCCTTTAAATTGCACAGAGAATTGACTGCCGGATTTGGTTGTTGTTACCATGGTCTGGCCCATCATATCTAACTTCTGGCTTTCCTGGGAAGAAGTTTGGTACTTGAATATTTGATCTTCTCCCATCCGGTAGGTCAAGTTCAGACCCGAGGTGGGGTCTCCCCAAATATTCCTTTTTACGGCACATCCGACCAATAAAGCGATGGTTAGAATGGCCAACACGATTAATAACCGGGTTTGTAAAGCTTGTTTACGAATCATTTTTTGCCTCCTATAATTTGTAGTTTGTAATGATTATTTTTTTCATTCACTTGTTAATACGTATAAATATAAAAAAAGTTTTCGCTGTTTCTTCTTTTTCTGCTTGCCAACTGCCGACAAACTTCGTGTTACTTTGTGTACCTTTGTGGCCTCTGTGGCTAATTTTTCCAATTTCGAGAAAAATCATTGTATAATTTTTTGATTCATGATATAAGAGTATTGTTTAATAAACACAAATGATGCTCAAACTGGTATGGAACAAACCAAGATGTTTATTCCTTTCCTATTTTGAAAAAAAAGTGGCATTCGAGACAGGCACGAAAAATAAAAAAAAAATTATTCAAATTTATCAAGGTTTTGGTAAAACTTTTTTGCCTGTTTTTACGTATATTCTAGATCAATTAACATGATTAAGGAGGATATGAAAATGAAAAAGATATTGTTAATTGTCCTGGCAGCCATCACTGTGTATCATCTCAGCGGGGAACAAATCGGCACACTAACCGAAGTGCTGAATCCCGAACAATTGGTGGTGGCTGGCGATAGGTGTTATATTATGGAAGGCCCAACCATTTTTATTTACTTATTAAAAGACTTTAGGTTAATAAAAAAATTTGGGAAAAAAGGAGAAGGTCCTGGTGAAATAGCCCAGATTCCTTTCATAACCAATGGTCTCACGGCCTTCGATAATAAAATATTAGTGGATGGAACCAATAAAATCATCATCTTCACCAGGGACGGCACCATGGAAAAGGAAATCAGAAAAAAAGGCCGGCTTTCTAATGTGTTACCGGTGGGAGACGGATTTGTCGCTACCACGCTTAAAGCCGGTGAAGATAAAAAAGCCTATGTTACCATCACCCTGATTGATGCCCAAATGAATGCCTCCAAAGAACTTTATAAACAACTCCTACCCCAACAGGGAAGAAATATCCGGATGCTGCCCGATACCGTCAATGTAGCTGTATATGAGAATAAAATCTATGTAGAAGAAAGTGCCAAAGGCTTTATCATTGAAGTGTTTGACAGTAAAGGAAATGCGTTGTATAAAATCCAAAAAAAAGGAATCCCTTTAAAGGTAACAGAAAAAGACAAAGAGGTGCTGCTCCAGGAGTTTAAGAATGATAAACTGGTTCAATTCCAGATGAAACAGGCAGGTGGATGGGATGAATACAAAAGACTCCTGGATTTCCATTATCCCGATAACTTTCCCCCCATCCGGGATATATTGGTTATAGACGGAAAAATATATGTGCGCACCTATATAACTCAAAAGGGCAAAGAGAAATATCACATCCTTGATTTGAAAGGCAAAGACCTCAAAACCGTTTTTTTACCTAAACCCATCCTGGCCTCACTGATTACCCGGATATTGAGTCGAACGGTTCGTTTTTTCCATATTGCTAATGAGAAGTATTACTACCTGGTTGAGAATGAAGAAGAAGAGGAATGGGAGTTACATGGCGTACCAGTTCACTAATCCGATTTCTGGCCTGTCTCCTTTTCCCACCTTTTCTTGTTTGGTTTCAGTCGATCTCCGGGTATAGAAGGGCGTTGAGGAGAAATTTATATGTCCCGTGAGATTGAGCCCGGTGTTGACAACGAAAACCAATAAGTATGATATGCCCCTTCTTGTATCTGAAATCCACCAGCGCAGGCTTACGGGCAATCAGGTCTTCTCCCAACAGCCAACCGCTTAAAAGAATCTTTTCCTTCGGATAACTGGCAACCACTTTTCGGTCCCACTCACCCGAAGGTACCCAGGTACTGAAAGCCGGACTTCGAGAAAACATTACTGCCGCCTGTTTGGGCATCCCATACCCAATAGGGGTCTTATTATCAACGTTTACCTTTAAAAGAGATGTGGGACAGAAAAATTTACTGCGGTCAACCCTTTCCAGGATATTCCTGGCCGGCATTTTAAATTCCTTTAAAGCCAATCTACTCGCATTGTTCATGCACACGAGAATCCCACCGCGGGCAACAAAATCCTTTAAGGCCTCTACCCCTTCTTTCTCGATGCCCCCTTTATAAGGCGGCGGCATTTCCGTAAAACGCCTGGCCCAACGGGAAGTGGGGTCCGGTTTTCCCGATTTGATGATCTCCGGGCTTTCATCGGCAAACACAATAACATCATATTTTTTTCGCAGGTCTACTTTCTTTTTCTTCGTGCCTTTGAAGTCTTTATTATGAAGGGTGGTATAAGGTATACCCGAATCGTCAAACACAAACCGGGTCCATCCTTCATCCATGGAGGACCTCCATGATTGATAAAGCCCGACGCGAAATCTTTTTAAAGGAGCTTTAGGTATACCGGCGGCCTCTTTAAGCTCATAAGCAGTAAGATGCCATTTTTTTAACAAACCGGGAAGTTTTTTTTGCACCTGCGGCGTGTTTTTTATAATAAAACTGCCAGCACAGGCATGAAAACCATCTCCTTTGATACAATCCCCGGAGCGGTAAATTTCCGCTTTATCCTGCAATAGAGGAAAAACCACTGAAAAGGAAGCATTATTCCTGGAATCGAGGATAATATAAGCTGCATCTTCTTTTGGTGGAGTTATCGCCGGATACGGCACTTTCTCCAGTTTCTCCAGGGCCGCTTTAAAAGGTTTTTCAATAGGGTCACAGACCACTCCCATTTGCAGCGGTAAGGTCCATCCGGCATTGTCATAGGGGGGGATGGGATCATCACCGGGGCTTTCACGCAGGTCCGGGTACTTCTGTCTCTCCAGCAGCGCCTGGGCATAAGGCCGGTAAGGCTGGGACATCAGCACAACAAACGAACCGGCGGGATATAATTTGCCGTCGGCCGCGAAATCTTCTTTGGCCCGGTGGATTTCAATACCGCCCAGCATAAGAATATCCAGCATTTTGAGGGCAGTGGGGTAATCGCGCTGATCGTTGGGGATAATAAAGGCAAAGGGTTGTCCTTCAGCCCTTTTTTCAATGGAGTCCTTACACATCCGGTAAAAATTATAGAGGAAGTCTTCTTTGTGAAGGTAAGCGGTTTTTACCAGGCTCATCGAAAGTATCAATTCGTAGTCCACCAGGTTTCTTAGTCTCCACCAGCCCCCGGGCCAGGGGTCCGGGAATTGAATACGTTTTTCAATGTAGGATCCCCGGATTTCAGTGGGATCGATGTAAATAGGGGTCGCGGTTTTCACCGATGCCATTTCGCTTAAAAGCCCGATGGAGTTATGCAGCCAGGCGGTATCGTCACAGGCGCCGATCCACCACCCGGTAAACGTTCTTCCATAAACAACACCCTTATAACCGTGCTGCTGCAAATCGTAGGCCATGTTTGTCCCGCACAGGGCGATACCCCGCCAGACCAGCGGATGAATCGTGGGAACCGGCGGGTCCATAAAAGGCGGTAAAAAAAGACGGGCGCTGGTGGAACCCATCTGGTGTTCATCGATATGCACCTGCGGTATCCAATCATGGTACAACACTTTAGTTACCGCTTTTGTCTCCGCAAGATTAAACATGAACCAATCACGGTTGTTGTCATGACCGGCATAATGATGATAAAGCCAGGGCATACGGCTGCCTTCATAAGGAGTTCCCAGGTTTTTTCGATACCACTCCGTTACCATTTGATGACCATCAGGATTGATAGTGGGTGCCAGGAGAACAATGACATTATCCAGTACTTTATCCGCGTTAAAGGGTGTTTCCCCGGTTACCAGTTTATAAGCGAACTCCATGGACATTTGCGCTGCGGCAATTTCGGTGGCGTGGAGACTGCAGGTGATCAGGACAATCACTTTACCTTCTTGTGCCAGCTTTTTAGCTTCTTCATCGGTTAATCCTCTTGCATCTCTCAGTCGTTTTGAGATGCTGCGATAGGTATCCAGCTTTGCCATGTTTTCTTCCGAAGTGATCACTGCCATGATCATGGGTTTGTTTAACGTTGTTTTACCAATTGTCAGCACGTTGATCTTACCTGATTCCTGGTCAAGTTTTTGAAAGTAAGCCTGGATTTGGTTGTAATCAGCCAGTTTACCATCAGCGCCTACTTCATGACCCAGGAATTTAGCAGGAGGGGTTTGAGCTGCGATTATCGATGATATTAAAAGTAATACCATGATATAGGATAAAACGAATATTCTTTTCATGTAATTCTCCTTTTTTGAATTAAGTTCATTTCTATCATTTATATAATCTTTTGTCAAGAAATAAACCATCTCCATCAGCAATTGTAATTTTAGCCACAAAGGCACGAAGACACAAAGGATTTATTTATAATAAAACCTTTTGTGTTACTTTGTGTCTTGGTGTCTTCGTGGCTTAACCGTTACCACTTGTTACTGGTGACCGGTCTCCACCACATCCACATTGACATTAAAAAATTGATATTTTTTATATTCAAAAACAGTTCCCACCTGCTCCAGGGCCTCTGATATAAGACGATCCCACACTCTCTTTACCTGGTCCCAATCCAGGAACGAACAGTTAATTTCAGTCCGGCTGGGAAACCGGATCCCTTTACGCTGCACTTCATACCAATGAACATCAGTGATCTTTAAGCGGTTTCTCTTTGCCCGGGCCAGTTGTTTGAGTTTTTTCACACCACCCAGGGAATTAGCGTCTAATTTAATTTTGTATACCGAACCATCCTCCCCATCGATCCACACCACACCGTAGTTGGAGTCTTTTATCATGACCCCTTCCTCTTTGGGTTCCACACCGACTTTATAGAAAGTGCGCCTGGCGATGGTCTCAGGACTCAACAAGCGGTAGCGGTATTTTGACTGATTCTCTTCTCCCAGCATACTGATGGGCATCAAAAAAGGATAACTTGAAAAGAAATTGGTTAAAATGGTTTCCTGGTCCTTTGCTTTCCCTGTTTCTATGCTCTCTTTTTCCAGGAGTTCTGTTGACGTGGGTCTCAACTTCCGGGTCTCATTCATCTTACCGTTGTCTTCCTTGATGATCTGGTAATCGTAAAGGTAGTTGTTTTCTCTTACCAGGCCTCCCTTGTACCAATGGCTGTCGATGACCGCTTCGGTACAGATAAAATAGAAGGTTGCCTTTTTCAATTTTTGACAATATCGGGCTGATTTTTTTAAAAGAGAATCCAATGTCCGTTTATGCTCGGCGCCTTTCATTTCTTCGAGAGCTTCGGTTACCAGCACCGGTTCTAATTGATACTTGCTTTCAGGGACAGCGATTTTTTGACTAACCCTGGCGGTTTGCCCGGTCTGCCGGTCATTGGCTTCTATAATTAGAGAGTAATCTCCACCGGAAGGAAAATTCAGGTTCATAGACACCCCCATTTCATCCTTAACAGGTTCAAGTATTTTTTTAAAGGTCCTGCGATCGCCGTTGGCATCGATGCTGGTGATTTTAACCTCGATATCGCCATATAGACGGGTGCCATCGAAAAATTGACGGTAATTTTTCAAGGTAAATTCAAGAAGTGGGTGATTATAGGAGAAAAGCTCAATAGCAATTTTATCCACTGGAGAAACAATCACCTGCCGGTGGTATTGGAGTTTAATCCCCGGCAGCTGGGTTTGGATGCGGATGTTACGGCGTTCATCTCCACCAGCGGCAGGAGCATAGGTTAAAACGTAAAAGACATCCTCCCGTTCTACCGCTTGAGCCAGGGATTCCGGCAAATTGTTGTCCTTGATAATGCCGCCGCCCGTGGCCTCGCTGATACTCCTGAATGCCCACTGCCAATCGGTATGAATCGCTGCATGTCTCAAGTAAGCGCTGTCCAGCTTTCCCAGGGATGTGGGGTTGGAAAGCAAAAGGTGGAAAGTGGCATTGGCTTCGATAAATGCCTGCTGGAAATTCCTGATGGTCTGAAGGCTCTGCTGGATTTGATTCGTGTTCGGTCCAATCTGTTCCAACCGATTCCGGAGACTGACAATTTGCAAAGCAGAGCCGCCCAGTCCCCGTATGCTGTTCACGTTCAGAAAGGGGAACCTGTCTTCCTGGTAAAATACAAAACCCCATTTCTCAATATCTATTTTCTTTAAGGAGGCGGCAATCGCATTGAGTTTCTCTTCTATCAGGGTAAGATTACCCTGTCCGGACTCCTGCCAGGCAATCTTAAACCTGGAGATCAACAGGTTTACATTTTGCGCCTGGAGATTCGGATTTTTACTGATTTCCTCTAAAAATTGCCGGACCAACCGTTCCAGGTCGCTGGTCAACCTTTGTTTTTCAGATCTTGCTTTTTCCACGAATTGGGCTAAAGCGGTATTAAATGATGCCAATACAGGTTCCACCTGGGAGCGGCGAGTAATGGGAAACACCCGGTTTCCAAACATCAGCAGCGCATAGTCCCCTTCCTTGTAGACCTGACGGAAAAAATAATCCAATGCGTTCTGAATTTTGGGGTCCGGCTCGGATACCCGGAAATAGAAGAAAAACAACCGTTTTTTCGCTTTTTGTGCTGCTGCTGTTTTTTCTTCAACCTGGGTTTTTGCAGTTTCATCTCCTGCATGCTCCCCCACTTTCCTGCGGACTTCCCGGAAACTGGTCAAAGGCATTGGTTTGCCATTTTCATAAAGAGTAAAATCCGTTTGCTGCAAGCCTGCTGCAGGCTGCCCATTCTTTAGTGCCCGCAGGATCAGGACAACATTGACCACCTCGACATATTCCCGGGTCTCCGGCTCCTTTTGTTGAGGCGATGTGGGCTGAGCTGTCAGCAATAGACCGCAGCAGAAGATGATTGTTGTTAATAAGCAAAAGAACTGTTTAAAATTAACTTTTCTACGTTTCATGGTTCCTCCTTTTATTTTAGTTTGAACGGTTACAGGTATTGGATAGCATAAATCAATAAAAAATTCAACTCTATTTTACAATTTGCCTCCGGCGGCCAGGGGGGCGCTTTTCGAGAAAACTGCCCCCCTGGACCCCCCGCAAAAGCTTTTCATTAATAAGCCTGGGGCATGGTGTGGATGGCATTGAACAGCAGTTTGAAGGTTCCATAGGTCTGAGCGCGGCTCTGAACCCTGAATCCAAACAATATCACCCGTCCCTTTTCAACCGGGATTTCAGCCAGCGCTGTTTTTCCCGCCAGTTTCTCCGGGCCGATAAGCCAACCACTCAGTAAAGGATTGTCCTCACCATAATACCCGATGGCTTTACTCTCCTGGATATGAAGAAGTAACCTGAAAGCAGGACTATTAGTCATGCGAATAGCTATTTTTTGCGGCAGTCCGTAAGCCAAAGGCTGCGCGGTGTCCAGTTCGATTTGCAGCAGCGAACCCGGGGCATAAAACTCTTTTCTATCTAAACCTTTCAACACATTAGCCGCCGGCACCCGTAGTTTTTCAATGGCAAAATTCG
>WVZO01000512.1:1970-2465 GCA_011772425.1 Candidatus Aminicenantota bacterium | reverse complement strand
CTTTTACGCCTTTTATCATACCAACTTTATGACTTTTTGTCTCCTCTACCCCGGCTTTCAGGACTTATTTCCAGGATTTATTTGATTGGTCCGAATGCCAATAATATGCATAAAATACCTGACCCTGGTTTCCCTCCTCTCCGTCAAACCTGTGAATCACCACTGAAATTTTACCTTTGTCCGTATATTTGAGCGCGTTATCCAGCAGGTTGATAAACATCTGTTCCAATTTGAACCGTTCACCTTTCATTGTGGGCAGGTCTTTCTCAATATCCACTTCCAGTTGAAGCTTCTTCTCCCTGATTTTTTCCCGGTATATGGTTAAAATGTTCTCTGCAATACCGCCGAGGTTCAGAGGCTCAAAATTAACGTCCCGTTTATTCTCTTCCAATTCGGACAGGATCAACAAATCCGAGACGATTTGATTCATCCGGTCGGTATGACGTTTAAGAAGTCCGGTATGCGTAAGACTTCCCAGTATGCCTGGTCGATTAA
>WVZO01000512.1:0-1956 GCA_011772425.1 Candidatus Aminicenantota bacterium | reverse complement strand
TGATAAACTCCCACCCTCCCGAGGAGATTTACATCCGAAAGGCCAGGTGGACTTTCCACCTGGCCTTTTTTTACTTACTATTCATGTCGATAAATAGGCTTATTACTCCTATAACAAGGAAAACGCCGAAAAAAGAAAAATAGGTTGACACGAAATCTATTTTATCATATATTAGAGACTGTAATAAATTTTATTGACGAGGAAAACCATGTTAAGTAATTTTACAGCCAAATATAGGAAAATAAGCTCCGGGTATATGGGTCAAATTTTGGAGTGGCCGGAAGTGGTAACAGAAGGCAAAACCCTGGAAGAGTGCAGGGAAATGCTGGAAGATGCATTAAAAGAAATGATCCTGGCCTATGTCCAGCTAAAAAAAGAGATACCCCAGGGAAGGGTCTTATATGAACCAATCACTATCGAAATGCCGGTTGCTGCGGAAATATAAAGAGGTAAGGTGTCGGTAAAACGTAGAGAATTAATCACTTATTTTGAAAAAAATTCTTTCTATTTATTGAGAGAAGGAAAGAAGCACTCTATTTACACAAATGGTGAGAAGACGGTTCCTATTAAAAGACATCGCACCATAGATAGAATTACGGTGAATGAATTGTGCAAACAGGCGGGTTTAATGCCTAAGTTTTAAAAAATAGATCGGCAAAGAATAAAACTTGCCTGTCACTTTTTTTTTAAAATAACAAGGGATGAAAATGAAAACTAAGCCAAAACGTAACTTTCGAATTTTGAAAATAGCAGGTACTGCATTGGCAGGTATTTTGCTAGTTTATATCGTGCTGTTAATTTTTGCCCCCCACCAACTGCAGCGATTGGGTTCATTGTTGGATCAAATGATGGCTATGCAGCGGCGCGCGGAAAATCAATGGCTGGAAGGCGACCTGGATACCGAACACATGGAAAACCTCTACGCCATCTACGGCATACGCTGCGAAAACACCTTTCATAAAATGACACTGCTGCAGCTCATCAAAAACTACAGGATACTGGAATCTGCTTCACAGGTACTTCAAAACCTGGAAAAAAAAGAACCCGGTTCCCCAGTCCCTCCGGACTAACGTTTTAATTTGAAATCATTATGAGTTTTCCTGGTGAAGCGGAGCGATGCGCGGCATTTCCCGGTAATAGCTGTATATAAAGTTAAAAGCCCCAGGGCACCCAACCAGTTCTGATAGTAAATCCCCAGACCAATGACGATCAATGACAACACAATTCGTATATATTTTGCTATCGGGTTTATATTACATTTTTTCGTTTCCATGATCCCATTATAACCCAGAATCAGGAGAGAGTCAATCAGTTGGCAGCAGGTAGCCCTAACGCTTTAAATACTTCCTTATATATATCTTGGCCTGACGTCTGAAAAAAGAAATGATATTGTCCCGATGCCCAAAACGATCGATCAACTCATATATCCCCGGCGAAGCCAGGATATCTCGCAGCGATCCGGCCGGCTCCTCCGGGTTAAATTCACCTTCTACACTAAACCCATAAGATCCAACTTTGTAAATCTCTTTTTTAAAAGGCAGCGGATCCGAACCGCTAATCAAAGGTATATCAAACGCTCTTGCCCGCTTGAATAATCCGGGAGTAGACCAGAACGTGGGACGGCCGCTGTTATCACCCACCATCAGGTATGGTGACATATTTCTATCAATAATACCCTCGATTATTTTTCCCCTTTTGAAAAACCATTTGCCAAACCCCCAGGCTAATATCGAAATAGTATGGTTCTCAAGAAGAGTCTCAAGCACGGTCTCAATAGGCAGCCCATCTTCAAGGAATTGGTTGGTTGCAATCGCCAACACTTCGAGGTTTTCTTCCGTAACGATTTGCCTGCCCTTTAGTATATAACATTGAGGTTGACTGTCCTTTGCCAGGATAATCGATTCATCTTCCTTTGTATCCAGTACCCGGTAACCCGAATCATTTGGAAAACCACGA
>WVZO01000231.1 GCA_011772425.1 Candidatus Aminicenantota bacterium | reverse complement strand
TCCGTTCTCGAAATTATAGATTATCACACCAGAAAGGAAATTTCAAGATATTTCTGAAAAATGAGTAGAAATACTTATTTTTTACCTGGGGAATTAACGGGGGTAAGGAGGGATGAAGAGCGAAAGTTAGGGTAAAAGCAGGTTTTCTCCTGAAAGGTACCGGTTTTTTTGAAATTCCTGTAAAGATGTTTGGAGGTTTCGTCCGGGTCCCGGAAGTTTGCCGGAAGTGAATCGGGTTAGCTTTGTGCTGCCGATCTGGCCGCCAGCACTGGCCCGGTGCTCATTTAAGTTAGTGGCATTCGTGACTGGCAAAGAATTCATACTGGAAAATCGTCCTCGGTGCGTGTAAGTTTGTAAATTTTGAAATCCGGGGAGCGGCATTTTGTTTTTAAATACACCGGATGAAACCGGTTATTCAGCTTCGGCTGAGATGCTGCCAGTGACAGGAGTTTATGTCGGCCTTTGATCTCACAAAAATCAATACCCGGCGTTTGATAATATCGAAGGTGTCAGGTACTTTATTTTTTAATGCTTCAAGGAAAAATCAGGCTTCAGGGTTATATTCACCAGGTCCAGGGTCAACTTTTTCAAGTCCACACTTGAGAAATTCCTTTCTACCGGAGGAAAATATTTTTCTACCGGAGATAATCTCTTTTCTACCGGAGATAATTTTTTTCCCAGAAGAGGGAACTCCCTTCATGCTTCATGTTCATGTTCATGGGGTCGAGTCTCAACAGGTTGTCCGAGAATAGCAAAAATCCATCGAATTACGAATAAGGGCGAATACAAGATTCGCCCCTACAAAGGTTTTCGGTGTGCATGTAGGGGTTCAAGAGTGGTGCCAGGTAATTTATTTCAGCACAGAGGAATAGGTGCCAAGGAATAGGTGCCAGGCAAAAAAAACACTACAAATTACTTCACGTAACAACAGGAAAACCATAAGTGTCAAAGTGAATTTTTTGCCTGCGAAAAAAAACATGCGAAAAAAAACACTTTGAATCAAATGTTATAATATTTGAATCATTTCTTATATCTTTAATCTCCTCATTCCAATTACAATTACCACAGAAAAAAAAGAGGAGGTAAAACCATGAGAGTATTGAAGCTTTCCATGATTTTGTTTTTAGGTTTTGTTTTAATCGGTTCAATGAATTGCACAAAAACCGGGAAACCAGAGACGCAGCCTGGCGTGGGCAATGAGCAAGAGGAGCAAGCATCATCTGAAGAACGCGCCAGTTATACCCTCCAGTTAGGTGCCAATGAAACCAAAAGTGTGACCGGAACGTTTACTGACTTTATTTTAGCCACGGGTTTAACCAAAAAAGCCATGCGATTAAAATTGATCGACATAACCAGTGGAACCCCTAAGGTCATTCGCACGGAAACGATGTCTGCCGGGGCATCGTTTACCATTCGCAATAACTTTTCCGGTGCGACAAAAACCATAAAAACCGAGGTAACAAACCTGGCAAATGCGGCAAACACCGTGTATTTGACACTACAATAGACCTGTGGGGCGTACGTAAAAGAGGGGACGGTGCCTAACATTATAACTTTTTTTTATGGGGTTGCGTCTCAACAGGCTGTCCGAGAATTAAATACAGCCGTAGGGGTTTGATTTATCAAACCCTGGAATGAAACGTTGATTGAAGGGCTTGATGAATCAAGCCCCTACTTTTTATCTCGCCTTTTCCTCTGTATTCCCTGTGGTAAAAAATTTAATGCGTTTTTAGGGTTGCCAAAAAGTAGTAAGAGTGAATAAATAGATGTAAACTATTATAAAAAAGGAGGAATCATGTCAAAGAAAAAGAAGCTTAAGCTGGAAGGGCTTAAAGTTAAAAGTTTTGTCACCCTGTTAAACAAAAAATCCAGGGAGGTTCGTGGAGGAGAACAAAACACAAAGCCTTTTGATCTATGCGACCCAACAGATCAAAGTTGCGAAACATGTGATGAAAGTTGTGTTTTCGGGACGTGCTACGTCACCTGTGGAACCTGTGATACGGAGATTTGCAACACCTGTTACACCTGCGGAACATGTACGTGCCAATACACATGTATTTTACCCAAATGTGTATAGTAAATAACGTGCCAGGCAAGAAACGTTTCCTCAGCGTTCATAATCTATTTTTTATGGTGAATCCGTGAAAACGCCCGGTATCGATTTCAACCTCGATGCCCAACGGTAACGTATGAATATTATCCCCATGACCCAAAGGCAAATCGTAAATAATAGGAATGTTATTCGGTTCTAAGTAATACCGGACACGCTGTAAAAAATCTTCCTTTTCTTTCGCATTCTTAAAACAATTGGGAAATTATTTACCTGGCAATTTATTCTTTTAGAATTAGGTAACCATACTTTTTAAAAAATAATTGCATTTATGTACCGCGACATGTTATAATCAAGCAAGTGCTATGAAGCCAAAACTTTATATTGAAACGAGTTTTATCAGTTATTTGACAGCACAGCCCAGCAGGGATTTGATAGTTGCAGCTCAACAACAAGTCACACGTGAGTGGTGGGAAAACCGTCGTTTTCAATTTGAAATGTACGTATCCCAGCTGGTTATACAAGAAGCAAAAGATGGTAATGAAGAAGCGGCTTCGAAACGTTTGAAAATCCTGGAGAATATCTCTTTATTAGATTTGAGGGTAGAAGCAGTGGAGCTAGCAGAGAAGTTTGTTTGTCCTAAAGCGTTACCCCAAAAAGCTTCCGAAGATGCCTTACACATTGCTGTTGCGGCAATTTATGGGTTAGATTATCTTTTGACATGGAATTGCAAGCACATTGCTAATGCAGAGATTCAGAAAGAAATTGCCAGGGTCAGTTTCGAAGAAGGCTATGAGCTTCCAATCATTTGTACACCTTATGAGCTTATGGGAGGATAACGATGTGGGAAGATCCTATTGTAAAAGAAATACACAAATTTCGAGAAGAACATGCCAAAAAATTTAATTTTGATTTGCGAGCCATTTTTCTTGAATTGAAAGAACAGGAAAAAAGAGGTAAACGGCAGGTCGTCTCGTTACCCATCAAACGTCGCAAGGCAGGTACTTCTAACTTGAGGGTGAAAAATTTTTCTCACCTATCACCTTAAACTATATCGCGAGGTGAAAGACGAGAAGAAATTATTTACCTGGCACTTTATTCTTCTACCCTTAATGAGGCGGGTACGTTGTGCAGAAACGTAGAAATTCCGTTGGATTCTTTTGCCTTATCTATTTTTTATAGTGAATCCATGAAAACGCCCGGTATCGATTTCAACCTCGATGCCCAGCGGTAACGTATGAATATTATCCCCATGACCCAAAGGCAAATCGTAAATAATAGGTATGTTAGTAGGTTCTAAGTAATGCCGGACACGCTGTAAAAAATCTTCCTTTTCTTTCGCATTCTTAAAACAATTGGGAAACTCCCCCAGCA
>WVZO01000525.1 GCA_011772425.1 Candidatus Aminicenantota bacterium | reverse complement strand
TGCCTTCTTTTCCAATGCCGCCCCGGTACTTTTCCGGCTGCAGCGCATCCCCCAGGACAGGTTCCCTGCGTCCCCACCTCCTCTTGCCGTCAACGATTGACGGTATCGATAAATCCGGGATAATAATAACATCATATTTTTCAGCCAACTTACCCTTTTTTATCTCATCATTGTACAACTGTTTGTACGAAAACCGGTAAGTGTCCAGCACCAATCTTGTCCAGCCCTCGTCCATACTGGCGGTCCATGGATGATACAATCCCAGGCGGGGCAGCATGGCTTTGGTTCGTTTTACCCGCACCGGTTGATCGATACCGTAAACCGGGACCTTGAACTCTTCAGCAAGAGATTTTAGTCTGGAAGCAATACCCTTCCCCCCCGGAATAATAAAAGTCCCTGCCGGATATGTTTTATCTTTAATTGAAAATTCCAGGTCGGACCAGTATACGTCGGCTTTTATTTTCAGCAGTTCGTTAAGAACAGCAAAAGCGTTATTATATCTTCTTTCAACCAGGTAGGTTTTTGCCGGGGCTTTCGGGGCATCGATCATCCCAGCAGGTCCGAAATCAAAGGTTTCGGTTAAGGTGAGACCCACGTCGATAGGTGTTTTCATTTCAACCACATCAACCCCCATCTGTAAGGATATGGTCCATCCGGTGACATCGTAAGGTGGAATGGGCGGACCACCGGGATAGGATATGAGATGGGGATACTTCTGCGGTTCCAGGAGGTCCTTAATACAGGAGCGGCAGGGTTGCGATAAAGGTATAACACAGGTCCCCGTGGGATATGTTTTGCCGTCATAAACAAATTGCGCTTGACTGCGGTATATCCGGGCACCGTTTATCTGCAGCCGTTTCAACATTTCTGCGGCGGAATTGGGGTCATGCTGGTCCGAAGGAACGATAAATGCAAAAGGAGGCTCTGTTTTTCCTTTTTCGATAGACTCTTTATTCAGTGAATAAAAATTCATCATAAATTTTTCTTTGTAAGTGGCAGCCAGGTCAAGGATGGAGTAAGTTGCTGCTTTTTCATATTCGATAATATCCCTCAGCCGCCACCAGCCGCCTTCCCAGGGATCGAGAAAATCCGTCACCCGGGAATATTTGGGTATTTCCGCACCATACCTGCCCAAACTCCCACGGGGTAGATAAACCGGGGTAGCAATACGTACGCTGGCCATTTCCGAAAGAATGCCCACCATGTTGTGCCAAAGCGGTGTTTTGGACATGGTCCCTTCAAAAAACGCATTGAAACGCATCCCGGTGATGATGCCTTTGAATCCCTGCTGGTGCAAGTCGGCAGCCACATGCTTTCCCAACATGTTGACTTCCGCCATGAGAGTGGAATGGGTATTGCGATTAACCGGGTCAGAGTAAGGCGGTACAAAAAGACGGGGTCCGGTGGAACCCATCTGGTGCTGATCGAAAACAATTTCCGGGAACCATTCATGGTAAAGTACAGGCGCTGTCAGTCGGCTTTCCTTGAGATTAAACATGTACCAGTCCCGGTTGTTGTCATGACCCGCATAGTGGTGATAAAGCCACGGCATATAACAGCCTTCATAGGGTGTCCCCACATGCTTCCTGTACCATTCCACTACCATCTGCAGGCCATCGGGATTAAGCGAAGGAATAAGCAGCAGGATCACGTTGTCGAGAATTTTTTTGATTTCCGGGTCTGTACGGGTGACCATTTCATAGGCCAATTCTACCGACTCCTGGCTGGACGCAATCTCAGTGGAGTGAATATTAAGACTGACAAGTACCACTACCTTTCCTTCTTTAACAAGTGATCGTGCTTTCTCCTCCGGTAAATCATAGGGATTGGCCAACTGCTGCTGGATTGCTTTATAGCGTTCGAGGTTCTTGATATTCTCAGCCGAAGAAATGATCGTCAGCAGGAAAGGTTTGCCTAACGTGGTTTTACCCAGTTCTTTGACGATGATCTTATCGGAACCTTTGTCTAAAGTAAAAAAGTAATCGGTGATTTGGTTCCAATCGATGAGTTTTCGATCGCTGCCCATGGGGAAACCGAACACTTCTTCAGGTGGAATCAATGTTTCACCGGAAACAATACCGGTTAACAGGACAATTGTTAGAAATAATATAAAAGTTGAACGAATTGAGCGTATTTTCATATGTATCTACCTCCTGTAGGTCAAATTGAGATTAAACGATTTTTTTCCCATTTGAACCTCCTATTTTATCATTTACAAAGCTATTTTCAAAATTTTTTTCTTTTTTACAGCAACTGCCAAAAAAATTCCATTGATGCTAAAGAAATCGCATCGACGCAAAAATAATCCCATCGATGGAGAAAAAAATCCTTCCGATGGCAAATTTCAAGCAATTTTGCATAAATTTTGCCATCGTCTCAAAAAAACTCATGAATTTAGGATTATTTTATCCATCGTTGCAAAAAAATTCATGAATTTGGCTGAATTTTGCCATCGATAGGAAAAAACATGCAATTTGGGAGAAAAAATTAGCCACAGAGAACACGTACCAACGAGGCAATAATTTTTTGCCTGGAACCTTTTTTCTTGTAAAAATAGGGGAATTCCTATATAATGGGAGCGGAGATACCATGAAGGATAAGAACATAAAGAAAATCCCTTATGGGCTGGCAAACTATGAGCGGGTTGTTGAAAAAAATTGCTATTATGTCGATAAAACCATGTTTTTGGAAGTGATTGAAAACACCAGTGATTATTTATTTTTTATCCGGCCCCGGCGGTTTGGTAAATCCCTGTTTCTTTCCGTGATGGAA
>WVZO01000405.1 GCA_011772425.1 Candidatus Aminicenantota bacterium | reverse complement strand
CTTTAAAATAATCGGATTCGGTTTCAATATCCCTGAGTTCGGTGAAAAATTCAGACCTTTCGATCAATGGCAGGATGATGTAAGCTTTTTCTCCTTTTTCGATTTTTTTTCTTAACCACAGGTAGAATTTTTCCCGCCTTTGTCCCGGGATGATTTTAGTGATAATGGGGACCCTGCCTTTGGGCTTGGTTTTGATAATGGAGACAGAGAGATCATTGTAAAGGGAAAGCAGCATGGTCCTGGGAATAGGGGTGGCTGTGGTTACTAACAAGTCTACTGATTTTCCTTTATAATACAGTGCGGCTCGCTGCGACACCCCAAAACGGTGCTGCTCATCGATGACCACCAAAGCAAGATGCTTAAATTGAACCGCTTCGGTGAGCAGGGCATGGGTACCGAATATAATATCAATTTCTCCCTGTTCCAGGCCGGCAAGAATCTCTTTTCGTTTTTTAGCAGTTGTTGAGCCGGTGAGTAATTCAATCGCGGCGGTTTTAAAAAACGTCCGGGCATTGATAAAATGCTGGTGGGCCAGGATTTCCGTGGGCGCAAGAAATGCCCCCTGGAACCCGCTTTCCTTTGCCATCAGCAAAGCAATAAACGCCACAATAGTCTTACCGCTGCCCACATCCCCTTGCAGCAGCCGCTGCATGGTATATTCCCCCTGCAAATCCTCCACGATGTCTCTGCAGGCGTTTTTCTGGTCTGTGGTCAATTCAAAATCCAGGTTCTGTCCGATCTTTTCCTTTACTTCTGGTGTTATGGTGTAATGGTTGATCCTGGGTACCCGCCTGAAAAAATCCCGGATGAATTGAAGCTCCAATTGAAAAAAAAGAAATTCACTGTAAATGAATCGTTTTTTCAGTTTATCGATAGCATCCGGCACATACCGCTGGGGACAATGGATGGTTTTTAACGCCTCCACTATCCCTGGGAACCCGTACTTTTTCATACTCAGGAAAGGCAAAGGTTCAAAATCATCTTCAAGGGAATCCAGGGCGGATACCATTAATTTCTTTAAATTGCCGGT
>WVZO01000558.1:1083-1532 GCA_011772425.1 Candidatus Aminicenantota bacterium | reverse complement strand
TAAAATTATTAATCAAGGCATTGCGGACACCGTTATCCAAAAAATAATAACGGGAGCTTTTAGCGATCTCTTTACGAAGATTCCGAGAGAATCCCCGCACCTTCCTGATAACAAATGTTTTTTCCAGGAGTTCCAGGTAGCGCTCCACGGTCTGTTTGGCAAGCCCGAGGGTATTGCCCAGTTCATTGAGGGAGACTTCCTTGCCTATTTGAAATGCCAGCAGCTTGAGAAGATCGGACAGTTTATCGGCATTGCGAATATTGTCAAGTTCCAATATATCTTTAAACAGGTANNCTCCGGGTAGGTTCCAAAAACAAGAAACTCTTCCAGTCGTTCCAGGATATCCATTCCCCCAAATTGTTCATTCAATTCCAGCATTGCCAGGGGGTATAAAAACATGGAGCGATAGCGACCGGTCAGTGGTTCACCCAACTGGCTGGACAATTTAA
>WVZO01000558.1:0-1073 GCA_011772425.1 Candidatus Aminicenantota bacterium | reverse complement strand
CAACTGGGGCAGATTATCCACCAATATTTTCAAACCGGTGGAAATGTCGGGAATCTTCTGTGCCTCATCGATAATAACCAGTTGGTAGCCCTTAAACGCACCGGTGATTCGACGCACATCCTGTGAACGGATTAATTCACGCAGTGCCATATCCTCCCCCACACCTGAATAGTATTTGCCCTCATAGGTTGAAAGAAAATGTTTAATCAAGGAGGTTTTGCCTGCTCTTCTGGGGCCGTAAACAAGCAGGACTTTTCCTGCTTTTAATAACCCGGGAAGTTCTCGCTCGTAAAATCGATTATACCATTTTTCCATTAAAGGTAATTTACCATATTTTTATGATTATTGCAACTAAACTTGCCTAATTTATATAAATTAGGGAAGTTTGCTTTCCTAATTAAGGAGCTCTTGCCTACTTGCCTCCGGCGGCCAGGGGGCTCTTTTCGAGAAAACCGCCCCCCTGGCCCCCCGCAAAACTTTTTATTAATGGGGGTTTTTTTATTTTCTTTTCTTCGCGTATCTTCGCGCTCTTTACCGCATTGTAAATGTCTTCGCGGCTAAAAAAAAGTATTCTTCCAATTTGTCTAGTGCTTCCGGCATGTTCTTTCGGCCAAAACCGATCCGCACATGGTTGTTGTCATAATTAAACATATTGCCGGGTGCCAACAGTATCCCTTTTTTCTCCACCAGGTCCAGGCAAAAGGCTTCGGCATCATCCGTAAATAATACCTCCGGGAACGCCAACGGCCCGGCTTTAGGCTTGATCCACCTAAATCGATCAGAATACCTGTCAAAGAACGATTCCAGCAATTGGAGATTGGAGCGGATAATCTCCAGGTTTCGTTCCAGGATAAAATCTTTATGACGTAACGCCAGGATAGTCAAAAATTCGCTGGGTCCGCTGCTGCATATGGTAGTAAAGTCTTTAAAGGATGCCATCTGGTTGAACAATGTTTTATCTTTTGTTATCATCCAGCCGATGCGCAGCCCGGCAAGACCGAAAGACTTGGACATTACACCTAATGAAACCCCTTTATCATAAATATCGCACATGCAAGGCAGCCGGTCGTTTT
>WVZO01000520.1 GCA_011772425.1 Candidatus Aminicenantota bacterium | reverse complement strand
GATCGATCTGGTGGAAGAAAGGGAAGGCCGATTGTGGGGTTATGAATTCAAGTGGGGCAAAAAACGGCCTAAAATTCCCAAAGCCTGGCTCGAAACCTATGAAAATGCTCAATTCGAATGTATCAATAAAGAGAATTTCCTGGATTTTATCACTTAAATAGAAAAAATGAAAATTGAAGAAATGTTAGATGTGATTATTGTAGGCGCGAGGCCGATTGGTACAGCCGCAAAGGCACTAAGGCACAAAGAAAAAAAATTTCTTTTTATAAAAAATCCTTTGTGTCTTTGGCACTTACAGTGCGGTAATAGGCCAACATGTTTTACATATTGCCTGTTCCACCGCAGATGGTTCTTGTTTCAAGCGTAGTCTTGAAACAAAGGTAGTGTTTTAGTGGCTAAAAAATAAAAAGGAGGAAATATGAAATTAATTAACCTGACGGATATTGAAGAAAAGGAAATGTTACCAGGGCTTCATGTACGGTTTGTTCATTCTGAGAACATGACCTTTGCCTATTGGAACATTGACGCAGGGGCTGCATTACCGGACCATAAGCATCCCCATGAACAGGTGGTGAATATTATTGAAGGAGATTTTGAGTTGACTGTCGCAGGGGAACCACGGATTATAAAGCCCGGGGATGTGGTGATTATTCCCGGGAATGTATCCCATTCCGGTAAAGCCATCACCGATTCCAGGATTATCGATGTGTTTTACCCGGTCCGCGAAGATTACAAGTAAGATTTTAGCCACGAAGGACACGAAGGGACACGAAGGTTCTCTGTGTTCTCTGTGGTTTAATTTAATACACTGCCATGCTGAGGTAAGCAACGACCTGGTGATAGTCGCCGCTGACTTCCCCGGAGTTGGTGTAATCGATGATTTCTGCTTTTTGAGCGCCCAGGTCTAATGCGGCGGACAGCATCATGGTAGTGGGGCATACGCCACACATGGAAATGCGTTCTTTAGCAACAATATTGAACAAACCTCCAGGGTCTAAACTAAGAATTTTTTCAATGGCTTTATTATCTTGAACTTTTGCGGTTTCTGCATCGATATAGTGGCTCATATCCGAAGAAGCGACGATTAATGCCCCGGGTGCGTTTTCTTTAATCAGGCGGGCAATCTCTTTACCGCCTTCGATGAGTTCGTTGGCATCATGTGATGAAATCGTGATAGGAAGGATTTTGGCATCCGGGTTGATGTACTGGATAAAGGGCACCTGGACTTCCAATGAATGTTCAGAGCTGCCGGCTGTGGAATCCACAGCAAATATTTTCGAATCTGCCACCAGTTTTTCTCTCAGGTTGGTATCGATTTCAGCATCTCCCAATGGTGTACTCCAGGCATCGTTACCGTCTACAGCATAGGGGTGGCCGAAGCCGCGGTGGTTTACACCCAAAATAATAACCGTTCCTGGTACGTCTACCTGACCGAATCCTTTTCCTGCACAACCGGCGGAATAGACGTAGCCTGCGTGTGGAGAAATCAACCCGATTACCTTTTTTTTGGTATCGGCAAACTCGATGTATTCTTCCAACTCCCGTTCAAGCACTGATTTATTGCCGGGATAAAACGACCCGGCAACAGAAGGTCTTCTTACCTGCATTTTTCCATACCTCCTTATAGCCCAAAGTAGGCCTAAGTTTTAAGTTCCACGGATTGCCGCAGCTTTTTAAATCAAACCGCGGGCAATTTGTTTGAAAATAATATATAGCATAGATTGCTTCAAATTAAAACCGGTTTCAACGTATTTTTT
>WVZO01000334.1:1448-5376 GCA_011772425.1 Candidatus Aminicenantota bacterium | reverse complement strand
ATCCTTAAGGTTTTACCCTCTGGTGTGGTATTGAGAGGTCTTAACGTTTCATTCACATTCACAGTGGGACCAGGTTCCAGCGGGTTGTCCCAACGATGTGTTTTTCCATTTACATCCGTTGTGATGATATATTTCCCGTCCCTAGAAAAAGAAGCAACTCTGACACTTTCATTATGTTTGAATTCCCGGATTTTCTCTCCTTTTAAGTCCCATAATTTTGCGGTTTTATCTTTACTGGCCGTCACAATATGTTTCCCATCCGGGGAAAACCTTGCAGTATTTACATTGTCGCCGTGTTTAAGAACCGCCTGGTAAAATGGGTAATCCAGGTAAAACGTTTTCAACAGGGCGCCGTACGCATGGGGATTGGTTTCATCGTTTCGATACGCCTGTTTTGCCAGGCGAAAACTCAGGGTGGGGTCTTTATCCAGCAAATTTTCCGAGACAGCAGCAAGTCCAATGGATTTCGTTTTTTGTGCCTGTTTTTCAACTTCTGCTTTTGCTTCTTCAACTTTTGCTTTTTGTTCATCAGCGATTGCTTTCTGGTTAAACGCGTACCAGGTAAGCCCTGCCAACACGATAAGCAGCATGGTAATAGATACGATAATGTTTCGGTTTCTTCTTAGTTTCCTGTTTTTTTCCTCCAGTTCTTTTTCTCTTTTTCTCTTTTCAGCCAGGCGCCTTTCTTTTTCTTTACGTTTATCCCTGCTCTTCTTCAAAATCGNNCTAATGTCCTGGAGCTTACGCCTCCCATCATCCGTTATTAAAAACTCCTCGATGGCGATTCTTATTTTAGAACCGGTTTCAAATTGATCGATATTTTCTTCATAATAACCTTCGATAATATCTTTTGCTTTAACATTTTTCAATAGTTCTTCGGTAATTTCTCCTGCTCTCATCTCCAATCGCTTCTCGTTGACCTGGTAGCAAAAGAGGCTTAATAAGAAAGGTTCAATTTTTTTCCCTTTCCATGACCCGTTCTGTTCTTCATGGGGGCTGTAATCGGTGTCCTTTGATTCCGGAATTTTTTCAATTATTTTTACCGCTACATCGCGGTCCTTGATGATTTTATGCCCCGGGTTTAAAACCGCCTCAATGGCATCTTCACCTTTCATTTGATGAACACGGAAATGATAACGGCCGTTTGTGATGGAGGGCATGTACCGGGATATATTCTTCAATTGGGGAAGGTACTCCTCTCTTAAACTGAAAATAACCCGGTAATCAGGTCTTTTACCAAGATAGGGAATACCTTGATCTTTGTATTTTTCCTGGACCGACAGCGGCATCCAGTCCTGGACCAGGTCCCCGATTTCAGTAACCAGGGGGTCTACCTTTTCAGGGTTTTGTTTACCCGCAGTGAAAAGTTCTTCAAACTGGTCGAAAACCAGGAGAGGTTTGACATGTCCCTCGAAGACGCAGAGATTGTAAAAATACTCCCAGAGCGTTAAGTCACCAAAAGAGATGGCCGTATTATCCAGCTCTTTTATATCCGATTCAATGATGGTTTTTACCTGCCGGATGGGGGTTTCTTTATCATCATCGAAACGGATGCGAACATAAATAGGCAAGTAATACTCATTCCTGAGCCTGGGAATGAGTCCCGCCTGTAAAAGAGAGGTTTTACCGATTCCTGATTTACCAAATACAACAGACAGGACATTGTTCCTGATACGTTCCGTCAGCACCTTGATTTCACTTTCCCTCCCGAAAAAATAGTCCCTGTCTTCCTCTCTGAAAGAATATAACGCCGGATACGGGCGTTGGTCATTAAGATAGAAACGGTTATTTTTACTTGAATTGTTTGCCGACATGATATTCCATACTACAACCTGAGCTTTAGTAAACTCTTTACTTCATCTAAGATTTTATCTTTCTCATTTAAGTCGAAAATAGTAAAATCTCTAATAAAGCCCGGGATTCGGTTGTCCTTACGATCCACATCGCCGATAAAACAGGGTAGGATATTAAACACCTGACCACTTTTTTTCTTATATCTAAAGATCATTTCAGCCTCTGGCCATTCGTACTTCCTGGCATAGCTTTCAGCCGCCCCCAGGCATTCGCCTGAAATAACGGGTATAAACACTTCACATTTATTGATGGCATCCCAGATTTTCTTTTTGTGTTCTCCGGCATGCAAGTCCTCTTTATCAAACCATACCTCGACCCCCTCACCTTCCAGTTTATTTTTTAAATCTGCCGCCTCCTTTTCGTCTTTGTGATAATAACTTAAAAAAACACTTCCTTTGTATTGGATATGCTTATCTTCTTTTTTGCTCTCTTTCCATTTACTATATAACATGTCCACAAAAGCTTCCACATTATTCGGCCGGCCATCGCCTATGATAATAAAATCCTTTTCACATTGATCTAAGAAGTCTTTTAGTTTCTGGCGGTCGGCATTGGTATCGCACACATTGCACACAATATAATCTTTGAAGGTCTTTTCACTAAGTCTCCGATTACTTACTATCCGTATAACAAACCGCATTAGCCAATCCGGGAAATCACAGCCGATAAATAAAAGGATTTTTTCATTTACATGCTTAAGAAAATATTCGGCCTGGGGATGGTTTTCGCATTTTCCCCAGGTAATTGAAAATAAATACTCCAGTACTTTTTCTTCATCCAGGGCAGAATTCATTAAGTCATCCAGGTTTCCCAATAAATTAAAAACCGTGACTTCAGATTTCTTTTCATTACTATCGGGTGATTTCGCCTGGAGTGAATAATTAATGACATTTAATTGGCTGTCGATGTAACTACATACGTTTCGAATTGCTTTTTCAAGAAGGTCATCAACCGTGGTGGAAACAAAAAATCTAAAATCCGTAATTTCCGCTAATTTCTCCAATGGACGTGTATAAAACTTTTCTTCATCGATGTTTCCGTAAATCGTCTTGATGGTAGATCCTATCCCCGGATAGGCAAGTACTATTTCTCCGATACCCTGTTTCGTGTACTGAATTTTTTTGATCTTAATCAATTCTTTAATGATATAATCGTATAAAGAAACAGGTGTTCCACCTTCACCTTTCAACAAGCTTAAATCATTGCCGATCACGGGAATGATATTTCCAGCCGATAAGTCATAAAAAAACGAGTCCCAGTCCATCTCTTTTTGTCTGCCTCGATTGTCTCCCATTTACTTTGCTCCTTTACGTCACACTCCTTACCGGCAAAAAATGTCTTCAATCGCAATAAAATATTATATCATAAAAAGAAGATTTCAAGAAAGAAAAATTTTTTTTGAATATTGTTGTTTTTTTAAAAAAAGTTTTTTATAATACTATCAAAGCAAGGACAAAGATAAACAATAAGATAAATAAACAATGAGAGGAATAAATAACNNCATTGTTTTCCCCGGAAGAATCCACCCATTGGATTGAGACCTTTGAACTCCAGGGAAAACACATGTTCCGGGTTTCCATTGAAAGTTACATGGAAAGAAACGGGTGGGTACCCGTGGTTTTATCGTTTGGAGACCTGGAAGTATGTCTGCCGGCAAAGGCCGATGATCTGGCAGCAGCAGGGGTTGAAACCGGGATAAGTGAAATCGTGGTTGAAGATATCAATCTTCCTTTCACTATCTATGAGAAGAACCCCGTACGCACCCGGATGCGGATGAAAGATAATAATATCGCGGTTACATTAAAAATTAACCGGGGGAAGAAACAAGCTGCCTTCTATATCGGAGATAGTCCATTAAAAGTGGGGTGTATGAGNNCCAATTAAATTTTGGCGGCAAAGATGTTTACACTTATAAGCGATTTATTTTCGAACCTGCTTCCGGGACCATTTATTCTGTTCCTTCCCTTCGGGCACCATTTAATATTGAGCTTAACCCTGGCAAAAACGACGTGTGGGCCAAAATGGTCGATATTCACTGGGAAGAAAGAATTTTAATTAACAAGGGGGAGAAAAA
>WVZO01000334.1:311-1419 GCA_011772425.1 Candidatus Aminicenantota bacterium | reverse complement strand
GGGGAGAAAAAATGAGAAACAAAGCAATTGTTATATTATCTTTTATCCTGTTAGCGGTTTTTTCCGTTCGGGTTTACGGTGACATCCCGCAACCAGAGAGGGATGCGCTGATTGAACTCTATAACAGCACAAATGGTGATAGCTGGAAAGACAACAGCGGCTGGAAAGCGGAACCGCTGCATACAGATGGTTTCGCCATGCCGGGAACAGAAGAAGACTGGCATGGAATTACACTATCGGGAGATCATGTGACAGAGATCAGCCTGGTTAATAACAACCTGGCTGGGCCCATCCCCCCTGAGTTGGGTGATCTTTCAAATCTTGCCACTCTTGACCTCGGTTATAACCAATTGACTGGAGAAATTCCCGTAGCGCTGGGAAGCCTTAAAGAGACTCTTACCTATCTTAGCCTCCGTGACAACCAATTAAGCGGAGAAATTCCCGCGGCACTGGGAAACCTCGAAAATCTTACTTATCTTAACCTGCATATTAATCAATTAACTAAAATTCCAACTGAACTGGATAAGCTTACCAATCTTACCTATCTTAACCTACATTCTAACCAATTAAATGGAATTCCACCTGGATTGGAATGGGGTAAACTCTCAAAGCTTGAATACCTCTGGCTTAATAACAACCCATTGGCATGCAATATTCCCCCAGGGCTTGGAAACCTCTCAAGTCTCATTGATCTTGACCTCAATTCCTGCCAATTAACGGGTAGTATTCCTCAGGAACTTGAAAATCTCACAAAACTTCAAGAACTTAAACTCAATAAGAACCACCTGACAGGAAGTATCCCCGAGGAACTTGGCAATCTCTCAAATCTCACCAAACTTTACCTCCAATCCAACAATCTAAAGGGACCTATACCCACCAGCTTGATTTATCTGACCGGCTTATCGGAGACCGATATCGGCTACAATGCGTTATATACTAAAAATACAGGTTTAATCACATTTTTAGACACCAAGGATCCCGATTGGAAAGATACTCAGACCATTGCGCCGGAAGGTGTGAATGCCGAAGCTATTAATTCAACTACAATCAAGGTGAGTTGGACACCCATACTTTATACCGGTGATACCGGTGGTTACAGGGTTTTTTA
>WVZO01000334.1:0-294 GCA_011772425.1 Candidatus Aminicenantota bacterium | reverse complement strand
GATCTCAGTGCAGATATTACTTACTATTTTGTAGTTCAGACTTGGACCGATCCCCACCCGAATAACAATAACCCAGTGGAAAGCGAATACAGCGAAGAGACGGAGGCAACCCCTCATGGTGAAAAGGTATCCATCTCAGGAAGAGTAACCTGGTCGGGAGAGGGGCTTTCTGGAGTTACCCTCACCTTTTCTGACAACGAAGGGGGAGAAACGATACAGGATACTACAAACTCCGAGGGCGAATATAATCTTGAAGTCAATTGGGGGAGGTCAGGGAACGTAACCCCTGAAAAA
>WVZO01000551.1:2075-6468 GCA_011772425.1 Candidatus Aminicenantota bacterium | reverse complement strand
GCTGCCCTTTCTATTGATAAGCTGCATTCGACGGCGGAGTCGCATCACCGCACCATGGTCATCGAAGTGATGGGAAGATACGCCGGCTGGATCGCTTTGGAAGCGGGTGTTGCCGGCGGCGGCGATGTGATCCTGATCCCGGAAATTCCCTTCATCCTGGAAAAAGTTGCTGAAAAAATCAAAGATAGAGAAAAACATGGGAAGCGGTTCTCTTTGGTGGTGGTAGCCGAAGGTGCCAAACCCGAGGGCGGCGATGTGGTCGTGGCCCGGAAAGTGGCAGACCCCAACGATCCCATTCGACTGGGAGGGATATCCCAGTTTGTAGGCAATAAGATCGAGGACCTTACCGGGATCGAAACACGATATACGATCCTGGGTCATGTGCAGAGGGGGGGCAGTCCAACTCCTTTTGACCGTATACTGGCTACCCGCTTCGGATACCATGCAGTAAAAGCAGCCATGGAAGGAAAATTCGGTTACCTGGTGGGTTTAAGAGGAAAAGAAATCAAAACCACACCCATAAAGGAAGCCATTGCGGTTCCCCGCCGGGTGAGCCCGGATTCGGACCTGGTTCGAACCGCCCGGGCCCTGGGCACCAGTTTCGGAGTTTGAGGGGCAGCGGCCAGGGGGGTTCTTTTCGATAGGCCCTCGGCGAGGGCAGCCGCAGAAGGTCCTTCGGACCATCTCGAAGGCTTCCTTACCTGAATCAGCAGAAAGGATAACTACGTTTACAGTTGACAGGTGTTATTGTGTAGGAGGGTGCTTCAAGCGTTTGGGGAAGCCTTCAGCTTGCTTTTTTTTTCTAATAAAAAGTTTTTTGGGGGTCCAGGNNTGCTTTTTTTATGAAAAGCTTTTGCGGGGGGTCCAGGGGGGCGGTTTTCTCGAAAAGAGCCCCTCTGGCTGCCGGAGGCACAGTATTTCCAGGATGGACATTTTTAAATTTTTTAAGTTTTTATGTCCATCCTGTAGATATGCGTAGTGGTTAGTATATCCGCACGGAGGGCAATAGGTTTTACAGAGTGCCCGTGCGGTAGGAGAGATCAAGCCCCCAAAGGGGGAAATCCCAAATTACAAACAAAGGGGCGTCCTTCGGACATGTTTAAAACGCCTTTCACCCCTTTCAGGGGAAATTCCAAGCACCAAGTACCAAATCCCAAACAGAGATTCCAGATGCTCTCTGAATAGTTCTCCTAAGATAGGATTTTTTCCCACTCACCTTTCCCTTTTTTTCCGTAACTATTCAGTTTTGGAAAAATCTGTCATGCAGTTCATGTCTCATTCGCCCGTCCGGTATCCTTCGGCCACCTACCTGAGGCTCATTCGATCATGAACTGCATTTTACTTCCCAAAACTGAATAGTTACTTTTTTTCCTATTGATAAATTCATTATATCGTGGTATAACATGTTTCTTAGACATTGGGGATGTGAAAAAAATGAAGCGCATTTTTATCAGTTACAGTCACAAAGATAAAGTGTGGAAGGACCGTCTGCTTACGCAATTAAATGTATTGGCCCTGGAGGGATGTTATGACGTGTGGGATGACCGCCGGATCGAGATCGGCGATGATTGGCTGCCGGAGATTGAACTCGCGTTGAAAAACGCCCAAGTGGCGATTTTGATGGTCAGCGCCAATTTCCTGACCTCCAATTTCATTCGTAAAACAGAAGTTCCAAAGATTATGGAACGCCGGGAGAATGAGGGGCTTATTGTGATCCCGGTGATTGTAAAACCCTGTGCCTGGAAAAAAGTTCCCTGGCTCTCAACTATACAGGCATATCCCGAAGGTGGAAAAGCGTTGACAACGTTCAGGAAGAATCAAGCTGAAGAAAAGTTGGCAGAACTGGCGGAAAAATTAGATGATATTGTTAAGGATATCGAGACAAAGCCGGAGGAGCCTACACCATCTACACCTTCCCATCGTCTAAAAAAGAAGAAAACAATATTATTGACTTCCCTGCCTTCGAGAAAGATCGATTTGATCGGTAGACAAAAGGAGTTGAAATGGATAACGCAGCAGTTGCATGAATCGAAGCGTGTACTCCTGGTAAACGGACTGGGGGGCATCGGCAAAACCGAAGTATGCAAACGCTTTTTCCTGGACCACTACAAGGAATTCGCTTATGCCGGGTGGATCGATTACCTTACCTCCATTAAAGAATCCCTGGTCAATGCCTTTGGGTTTAGCCCGGACCTGGTTAAAATGAATGAGGCCGATACCCTGGATGAGCGGTATCATAAGATTTTGGTTTTTCTCAACTCCCTGGAATCCAATTCCTTGTTGGTCTTCGACAACATCGAAGACCCGGAGGATGACGACCTGGATACGCTCACGCGCCTGCCCTTTAAAGTCATTGCCAACTCCCGGTCAGTGCTCCCCGGATTACTGGCCTATACCCTGGATTTTTTAACAGAAGCCTTTTGTAGGGACCTTTTTTATGAGTATTACAAGATAGAAAAAAATGATGACAGGGTGAATAAAATCGTGGAGCGGTGCGGCCGGCATACGCTCACCGTGGAACTGTTGGCACGAACCGCCCAGAATGCGGCCATGAGCGTGGCATCCTTTTATGAATTATTAAAAAAGAAAGGATTTAACCTCAATGATGTGATCGGCGATAAGGTGCACACCTTCTGGCACGATGAAAAGACACGCAAACGGTTTTTCGACCACCTGCTCAAGATTTTCGATATATCCGCTGCCAGGGTTACGGAGATCGAATTGCAGGTATTAACCAATCTATCGGTATTGCCGGCCATTTATATTCCGATGGAAACCATCAAAGAATGGCTGAAACTTGAGACCAACGAGGAAATCAACGGTTTGGTGTCAAAGGGCTGGCTCAAGCGGGATAGAACAAATATCTTTATGCACCAGGTGATCCAGGAAGTGATTCGTTATAAGACCCACCCGGATGTGGGAAAGTGCAAGAATTTAATCGTATCTCTTAAGTGGAAATTATTTTTAAAACCGGGTGAAAATCCCCTGGATAAAAAGAAGTATGTGATATATGCGGATTCTTTATTGCAGCACATCCATGATTTTCATGAAGATGCCGCGACATTGGCAAATAATTTATCATGGATCTATAAGGCCCTGGGCCAACTGGAACCGGCGCTGGAGTTTCAACTGAAAGATGTAAAAATATCTGAAAAAATACTGGATAAAAATCATCCCGATTTAGCCACTTCTTACCATAATCTATCTACCATTTACCTTGACATGAAACAGTATTCAACCGCCCTTGAATACGCCCAAAAAGCCGTGGCAATTCTTCAATACCTCTTCCCCAACGGACACCCCAATTTGGACACGTTTAAAAAAAACCTGGAAGAGATCAGGAAAAGAGCGTAGGGCGTAAAGCGGAGAGCAGTTGGCAGTTGGCAAGAGAAGGTAGGAAGCGGGGAAAATAAAAGGATATCTGGTGAGCCCACGAATTACACAAATTACACGAATTTCAAAAAGGAAAAAGAAAAAGAAGCCAGGAAAGAAAGANNACAAAGTAGGAAAGAAGGTGCCACTATTTATTGCTTACGGCGTGATGATTCAGCCTCCCTTTCAGGCTGCGTTTCTTTAGCGGAATCTGCGGAATTGGTGGAATTGCGTATAAGGTAATCACTAAGGGTTTTCAATAGACGCTTCTGGCGCTCAGATGAGATTGAGCCAATAGTACCCATTATGCGAGAGCGCGGCAGCACAGCAAGAAATCCAAGTCTGATCAAAGATTTTGCTAACAAACCGCTTGACTCGAAATCATCATGCTCAGGAGAAATGAACTCATCAAAATCTTTAACATAGTGGTGTAATTGTGTGCTTACTCCGCAAACAAGCATATCACCATAAGATGGCATTTCGCGAAGGATAATTGCCGGCCTGTTCTTCACTTTCCCATCAGCTTGTGGAACAGGTGTTAGAATTACATCACCTTGTTTCATAAGAAGGATTTACCTCCTTCAGTAAGCCTGATGAATACTCAGGTTCATCCTCTCCGTATGCGTGTTTCAATGTCTGACCTGATAAATGCAGCCACGCTTCATGCTCTGTATCAGTTTCCTCTTTTGGTAGAACAGTAACAATCAGTCTGGAATTGGGTTCCAGGTCAAACTCTTCATCCAAACAAATTCGCTCACCATCATAATGAGCAGACAAAGCTATAATAGGCATAATCAATTCCTCCTTCTAGCACTGCCGTGAAAAACCAACCGATGTAATAAATATCGTAGATTTTACCGGTACCAATAACCTACCACAAATACACGTAAATATCAACTACCTGGACTGAAAAGCGAAAAAAATAAGCAATAAGGGGCCACACAGATGAATTGAAAACGAATGTTCAACTTCTTCTCTTATCCCTTTCTCCTTTTCTTCCCTTCTTCCTTTCTTGCCAATT
>WVZO01000551.1:891-2067 GCA_011772425.1 Candidatus Aminicenantota bacterium | reverse complement strand
GGGGGGAGGTTAACTTTTCTTGCAATAGGGATAAGGATGCAACATTAAAGTCAGATTGTCAGGTGGCGTGCAGATTTTTTTGTTAACGGCAGTAAGGAGTATGCTTGAGCTTTCCTATCGATTAGGTATTTTTACCTATTTTTCAGAAATATCTTGAAATTTCCTTTCTGGTGTGATAATCTTTAACTTCGAGAACGGAATATTTGGAGAAGAGTAGATGCTGAAATCTTCATTTGAAGTGAAAGCTGGAAGAGAGGCAGTGATTAAGTTGAGATGGATAAATCATATCAGCAGTGGCAGAGAGGGTGATAGAGCAGTGCCCAACCCTCAATGGCGGGAGCTTGTATAAAGCAGAAAATTTACGCGACAAAATGCAGCATTCAGTTATATAGTAATAATAAGAAGCTCTTGGGAGTAATTAAATGGCAATTAGCATGCTTAATGAAGGAATCAATAATGGTGAGAATGTTAACCTGATAGATGGTTCTGTCTGGCAAATAAACACAGGTGATATGCCTACTCTATGCATCTGCTATCCACAGCAGAAATAAAGGTTTCCAGCAATAAAGATGATGCATTTGACTACACTATTACTAATAAGAGCATAGGGGTATCAGTTAAGGCAATGAGGATGAGTTGAATTTTAAAAATTCGCTTCGGTGGTACTGGGTGAACCTGATTTAAACGTCTATTAGAGGATGGAGTCCGTATCTCAAAGTAAGGAATGAAGCACGACGATGGTTATTTTACTTGCCTTTCACGTTTTAACAACTTAGGTCTTGAAATTTTTTCTCATCTATAGTATTATTTAATGGATATGATCTACTAAAATTTAGCTAAAAACGGAATCGATGAAGCAAGAGAGGTAGAAAATGAGGTACATTTTTTCTTTAAACGAAAAGGTAAAACCGGAAAGGCCTGAAACCGAAGGATTGAAGTTTGCTCATGGATACGGGAAGTTTTATAGGAGCCTAATAGTCGGAAAAAAGTGATTTACAACTGTGTGGTGCGGAATGGACTCTTCAGATTCAATTTTTTTAGAGAAGATTCGAAGTTTAGAAGAATATCAACATCACAAAAGAAAAATCTTATATGAATCAAGTCTCATCATAAAACGAACTAAAAATACAATCAAAAAGTGCTTAATCGGTAGTATGAGGCAAAATATTGCCGTTT
>WVZO01000551.1:544-864 GCA_011772425.1 Candidatus Aminicenantota bacterium | reverse complement strand
ATGAATTTTTACATGAAATTCTTAAAAAACTAGACAAAGAGTCATTTAATTCCAATTGGTCTATCCAATTATATAATACAAATAGATTAGAGAAGGGATGCAGTTTATGTACAATAACGAATTTATTGAACATGGAATTTGTCGAGGGTGATATGGATTACTATAAAAACTTTACTGAGAAGGTTATCTCAAAGTTTAAGTCTTTCAATATCTCAGATATTTTTTTACTTTTACATGAGGATAACCTGTTCATATGCGAACAAAATTCCAGAGAACGTTCTATCATTTTTTTTTCAATTAAATCTGGACCTGGAGGAATT
>WVZO01000551.1:237-486 GCA_011772425.1 Candidatus Aminicenantota bacterium | reverse complement strand
TACCCAAAAATTGTCTGGTATATTTAGAATATTTAAATAGGTCTAAAGAATATTTATGTGTTTTGATGGCTTATATTAGAAGCGTTTTAAAAAATTCGACTCCATTCAGATATTCAGATAATCAAAGGTCAAATGCAAATTTCAGGGTCCCCTGGTTTTTCTCTGCGAATATTTCCGAGAGAATCCAATTGCAAAATTATGTTGTATATACAAAATTTATTTCTGAAATATAAGGAGAACAACTATGTT
>WVZO01000551.1:0-150 GCA_011772425.1 Candidatus Aminicenantota bacterium | reverse complement strand
TACAAGGTGAAATACGCTCCAAAATTGGTGATCCCAAATTTAAAATTTTTAAAGATGATTCTGGAATTGAATATGGGAAGAAATGGTTTGAATATATCAAGAAAGAGCTCAGGTCAACAACTGTTTTTTTAGCCGTTGTTACCCCTCATT
>WVZO01000718.1 GCA_011772425.1 Candidatus Aminicenantota bacterium | reverse complement strand
GAGTCGCGTGACTTCAAACGTTACGGTTATCAAAACAGCCATTGACAAACCGAAGAGCACTTTATAGAAAGTGAATCCGTTATACGCACTGATCAGAGTGAATCCCGCAGCTAGGAGCGTTAACGTCATTTTCGATGCCCTCGATATTTCGGGCTTTATTGTTCTCTCTTTGCTCATTTCTAAACTCTTTTTAAATCCGGCTTCTCATAAGCCCGATTAGGGTTATGATAAGCCTTCGTTCTTTTTTTCGTTTTATCCCTGCTTCCGCAGAATCGTTTTTTCGTTTTTTCCTCTTTTCTTTCTTTTTTCGTTTGATTTCGTTTTTCGTTATCATCGTTTATAATGTACAGTTACAATTTGTGTCATTGTCTGTAAACCCTATTCGGTTCCTTAGTTCTTTCGTTTCTTTGCATACTCCAATTGCAGATTTAGGGAAAATCTTTTGTATTCGTTCGATCAGGAAAGAATAGACTTCAATTCTCAACTCAAGTGGTATTCTTAACCTTGCCTGTATATTGCATGCGTCTGCATCCTGAAGCTGGTCCAAAGGAACAGCGAATTCTGTATCCAATATTTTGTCAATATGCCCACATCTCTTCAGAACCCTGTATAAACCTATAAACCTAATGTGAATCTCTCCGGTCTGAAATTCAATTCAGCCATCTTATCAAGAAATTCACTGTAAACCTTTTTCCAGTTTTTAACCGGGATTATCGGATCTATCCGAATCCTTGATGGATAACCACCCTCATTCTGAGCAATAGAAGCCGCCTGAATTCTCTCTTTTATTGAAGCCTGTGGAAATGTTTCAAACAAGTCCGCCACTTTTTGTAGATTCAAACTGTATGATAGAATCATGACCTCATGATGATCGATCTGGGGACCGGTGCCTTACTTTCTTACTTTTTTTTATTTTCTTCCAATAAAGCCGTATCCATAAATAAATTACCTGGCACCACTCTAAAGCTAATCTCTCCTACCGCACGGGCACTCTGAAAAAACTGATGCCCTCCCTGCGGATCTACTAACCCATATTTTTATCTACAGGGTGGACAGAAATACCTGAGATCTCAAAAAACGTTTAGTCTGTCCATCCTGAACTCCTTTAAAACTCTAAAAGAACTGTCTCCGGCGGCCAGGGGGTTCTTTTGAAAAACCCCACTGCGTGGGGAAGCATTTGCAGTGCCAGGACGGCGTACGTCGCTTCAAACGATGTATCGTCTCCATGGGTATTCCTTAATACCGCACTGTAAGTGTCCCTGGACCCCCGCAAAACTTTTCATACAAGGTCAACCATCGTACCATGCTTCATAAGGGTATTTCCCATTGGTACCATTCTCTTTCTTCTCTTCCTACTTGCCAACTGCCAACTGCCAACTGACTTCGTGCCCCATTGATATCATCCTGTGTCCCATTTTTAAACACCAACCCTTTTTTTCACAAAATTTTCATCCTTTTTTCAAAACCGCTTCCCCTCCTTTTCACATCGGAATTCTACTATAGGAAATAAAAAAGACTGACAGGAGGTGCAAAATGAAACGGTCTGATTTAAGTTCCGTCGGCTTTGCCGTTATTTTAATCGTATTTACATTAATCGTTTTCCTGGGACTGAACGGATGTAAGTCCAAAGAAAAACCAGGACAAAGAGAAATCACTTATACCCTGACTACCGCCGAAGTGATCAGCCATGTAACTTCCGGTACAATCTCTTCCACAAATGAAATCATCCTGCGATTCGTCCGCCCTGAGATCGATGCAGACCAGGTAGGCAGTGTTTTGAAAAAACAAATTTTTTATTTTCAACCCGGGATTAAAGGAACGGCCTCCTGGAAAGACCGGCGAACGGTGGTTTTTAAACCCCGAGAAAAACTGCCGTTCCGCCGGGATTTTTCCGGGGAAATCCGATTAAATGAATTGTTTCCCAAATACAACCATTTAAAACCGATTACTATCGGTTTTTCTGTCGCGGGAAGAGAAATCCTTTCAACCGTGGGCGATTTCGAGCTGGTGAGAAAAAACAACCCCAGCCTGGTTAAATATAAGAACACCATTACCTTCACCGAACCCATTGAAATAGAGAAAGTAAAAAAAGCCGTTTCCTTTTCCATTGATTCCCGGACGATTCCCCTGGAATGGCAGGTCCACCCGGAAAAAGGAAATAAAAAATTTACGTTTATCTCTGCCCCACTAAAACGAACAATGAAAACCAAATACTTTCTCCTTGGCATCGAAAAAAAAACCGCTGAATTGTCCAGTACCTATGAAAGACACATCGAGTTACCGCCCCTGAAGGCATTGACAATAACCGGGTTAAGAAAGTTCGACCAGGGAGAGCGTCCCGGTATCGAAATAACCTTTTCCGATCCCCTAGACCCCTATCAAGACAAAACCGGCCTGGTTCGAATCGCACGAGGTGATGATAATTATACGTCTGCCCTGGATTTGCAGGCCGATATAAAAACCGTTGGGAAATCCCTTTTTGTGGAGGGCGGCTTTTTATACGGCGAATCCTATACCATTAAAATCTTCGGGATAAAAAGCAAATGGGGAACCAAGTTGAATATGGAAATTGAAAGAAAATTCGATTTTGAAGATAAAAAACCGGAAATTTGCTTCCTGGGTAACGGTGTGTTTTTGCCTTCTGCTAACCGGCAGAGAATCGGCTTCAAAACCATTAATGTCAAACGAGTGCACCTGGAAATAAAGAAAGTGTTTGAATCCAACCTGTGCCAGTTCCTGCAAACCGAAAAAATAAGCTCCAATAAACAGAGAAACTTCGATTTCAATCACCAGTATGTCCACCGTGTGGGGGTGACAGCGGCAACCAGGACATTGGATATCGGGGAGACCAAAAATAAATGGTTGACCCATGAACTGGACCTTAAGAAACTAATTAAACCGGGTGAAAAAGGATTATTCCTTATCAAGCTGTCCTTTTCCCGCGGCGACATGATGTACGACGGGATGAGCCGCAATAGGCGTTATTATTCCAGCAGGGATTATTATACTAATCCCAATTCCAAAAGGTACTTGAAACGGCATGGGCACATTTATAAACCGGTGGTATTAAGCGATATCGGCTTACTCTACAAGAAGAGTGTTGACGGCCACCTGGTTTTTGCTTCTCATATCATCACTGCTGCACCGCTAAAGAATGTAAAAATAACCCTGCGAACCTTCCAGGACCAGGTTATAGCCACAGCTTATACGAATCGAAACGGAGAAGCTGTCTTTGCTAATACTAAAGAAAAGGTATTTTATATCGAGGCGGAAAAGAACGGGCAGAGAAGTTTTATTATACCCGGGGAAATGGCCTGGAACCTTTCCACTTTTGATACCGGCGGGGAAGAGCTTAAACCCCGGGAAACCCGCGCGTTTATATATACGGAACGTGGGGTATACAGACCCGGCGATGAGATCAATATCTCCCTGCTGGCCAGGAATTATGATAACACATTCCCGGATGACCACCCGGTGACGCTTAAAATATACAATCCTAAAAATCAATTAATTTACAATAAAACCCGGACCGATGGCAAAGATGGATTTTACAGTTTCAAATTTAAAACCAAACCGGAAGATCCGTCAGGCAACTGGAAAGCAGAGTTCCTGGTGGGGAGCCGGGCCTTTTATCATACCCTGAAGATCGAAATGGTTGCCCCGTACCGGTTGAAGGTGAAAATCGAACCGGAAAAACCGGAAATTTCTGCCAATGATAAAAAAATAACCTTTTCTGTAAGCTCCAATTATCTTTTTGGCAGTCCGGCGGCGTCTCTTAAAACCCAGGCTATTATTACCTTAAACCACAGATCAATCACATTCCCCGGTTATAGGGATTTTATATTTGATAATGAATCGATCAAATTTAAGCCCATCAAGCAGACGATTTTTGACGGGACGCTGGATGAAAACGGGAAAGCTAAAATTCAATGGGATTTGCCGGATCTGGACGCGGTGCCCTCTTCAGCCACAGCCCGTATCACTGCCAGGGTATATGAAAAAGGGGGACGGCCATCCATGAATGAGCGAATTATCCGGGTTCACCCCTTTGACTATTATATCGGCTTGCAAAAACCCGCAGCCAATATCCGGCCCGGTTCATCAGTGCGTATGCCCGCGGTCCTGGTGAATCGGAAGGGAGAATCCCTGGCCGGGAGGGGTTTAAAATACTATATTTATGAAAATACCAGGAACTGGTGGTGGGAATACGATGATATTAGCCGTTTCCGGGTTCGTTATAAAAACGATCGCTATACCCGGTTGGTGAAAGAGGGGACCCTGGTTTCTAAAAATGAGCCTGTTCTTATTGAATTTACCCCGGGGAAGCGGGCAGAGTATTTGATCGAAGTGCGGGAGACCACTCAGAACGGACACAAGGCCGGCATTTTTTACGGTTTGCATCACCGGGACGGTTCGGACGGCGATGCGGATAACCTAGGCATACTGATCTTGAAGGCCGATAAAAAGGTCTTTCATCCGGGAGAGACAGCGAGAATATCCTTTCCCAAACCAGGAAAAGGTTTGATTCACGTTTCGGTGGAGAAAACCAATCGGATTTTATATACCCGGGTTTACCCGGTTGAATCCATTAAAGGTGACAAGTTTGAAGCCCGGATTCCGGTATCTATCACTGATGAAATGGTCCCCAATGTTTATGTGTCGGTATCCATCATCCAGCCCCACAGCGAAACGAAAAATGACCGGCCTATACGGATGTATGGAGTGATTCCCCTGTTAGTAAAAGACCCGGATACCCAACAACATATTAAAATAAACATGGCGGAAACGCTAAAATCAAACAAAGATTTTGAAGTGGAAATCCAGACAATGGATCGTAAGCCCACCCAATTTACTATTGCCGTGGTGGACGAGGGGCTGTTGGACATCACCCGGTTTCCCACGCCGGACCCCTGGAGACATTTTTTCAAGAAACAGCGGTTGGCTGTCAAAACCTTTGATTTGTTTTCCTATGTTATCGGCGCTCACAAAGGGGATATTTTCCGGTTGTTTTCCATTGGCGGCGACATCGATGCGGATGACTCTTACCGCTCATCAAAATTAAGCGCGGGAAAAGTCAGGCGCTTCAAACCGATATCCATGTTTAAAGGTCCGGTTTTTACTGATGAAAACGGGTATGCAAAAATTTCCTTTAAAATGCCCAATTATATAGGGTCGGTCCGGGTGATGGTGGTATCGGCAAAGGGCAATTGTTATGGAAAAGCGGAAAAGGCGGTCCCGGTGAAGACCGATTTAATGGTTTTACCCACATTACCCAGGGTTTTGAGTCCCGGGGACCGTGTTGTTGTACCTGTTTCGGTTTTTGCCCTGAGGCAGGATATCAAGGACGTAGACGTTTCGATTCATGCGGAAGGTCCGGTGGATATCGTTGGCGAGGGCCGGCGCGCTCTTAAATTTGAGAAACCGGGTGAGCAGGAGGTGAAATTTTCTTTGCAGGTGAAACAAGCGGTGGGCAGTGCGGCTATTACCATAAAGGCTGTTTCCTCGAATTTAGCGGCCCATAAAAAAATCGATATTAAGGTAAGGCCCAATTCGCCGTGTGTCTACGACTCGGAAACCATTGCATGCAAATCCGGCAATTCAGTTGAATTTATCATTCCCGATCGAGGTATCCCCGGTTCCAACCGTGTGTCCGTTAGCATCCAGAGGAAACAAAAATTAAACATGAATCACCGTCTGGGGTGGTTGATTCGTTATCCCTATGGGTGCATCGAGCAAACCACGTCTTCGTTGTTTCCTCAATTATATTTAAAATCTTTCTTAGAGAAATCCAGGAAAGATGAAAAGAACATCGATAATAACATTAATGCCGGTATTCAACGGCTGCGGTGGTTTCAGACTCCTTCCGGAGGTTTTTCTTACTGGCCCGGAGGCAGGTCCGCCAACATCTGGGGCACCAATTACGGGTGTCATTTTTTGGTGGAAGCCCAAAAACTAGGATACCATGTGCCGGAGGGGTTATTGAAAGGGCTCATCCGTTTCCAGAAGTCTCGGGCATTAATGGATACGGACAACCTCCTGGAGAGAACGTACCGCCTGTATATCCTGGCACTGGCTGGTGAACCCCAGGTTGGACCGATGAACCTTCTTAAGGAAAATCACCTCTCCCGTATGCCCAATGCGGCAAAATGGATGCTGGCTGCGGCTTACTATCTTTCCGGCAGGAAGGAGACAGCCAAACGTATTTTAATAGATGCTGAGACAACGGTTAAATCGTATTCCAATTATGGGAGGACGTATGGGTCGCGTTTAAGAGACCAGGCCATTATACTTGAGGTGGCTGTCCTGACCGAAGACTGGAACCGTGCCGATGTGTTGTACGAATATATTCTCAATCAGATTTCAAGTAAATCATGGTATTCCACCCAGACCCTGGGTTACTCTCTCCTGGCAGTGGGGAAATATATCCGGGTTAACGCCCTGGATGAACGGCAGGAAAAACCGCTTATGTCCGGGTATATTAAACTCCCCGGCAAACAGCAAATCCCTTTTGAGACTGACAAAATTAAATTAACATTTCCTGTGGAGCAGGGGTTTGGGCAAAACGGGAAGGTTTATATCAGCAAGAATTCTGCCATTAAACGGGTTATTGTGGTGGTGGAATGGGATGGTGTTCCCCTATACCCGGATATTAAGGATAAATCGAAAAACCTGGGGTTGACTGTGGAGTGGTTGAATGAAATGGGGGAACGTATCGATACCACGGATATTAAACAGGGAACCGCTTTCTGGGGGCATTTTAACGTTTATATGAATATCTACCGAAGCGGTAGGTTGGATGAACTGGCCCTGGTGCAGGTGCTTCCTGCCGGTTGGGAGATCGAAAACATCCGGCTTTTAAAGCAGGATATGCCCCGGTGGATGAAACGGTGGAAATTAAACAATGAGGAGTACCTGGATATCCGGGATGATCGAATCATGTGGTTTTTTGATTTCCCCAATTCTAATACCACTTATGATTTTGTGGTGAAGTTAAATGCAGTGACTGTGGGAGAATTCACCCTTCCGCCCACGCTGTTTGAGGCCATGTACGACAACAAGTATAAGGCGGTAAGAGTCGGGAAAAAGGTTACGGTATCAGCCAGAGATGAGTAGGAAGTAAGAAGTAAGAAGTAAGAAGTAAGAAGTAAAAGGCAAATGGTAATGATTCCGATTGGGTATGATGACAGAAACCTCGTAACACAGGCTTACCATGTATGAAAAGCTTTTGCGGGGGGTCCAGGGGGGCAGTTTTCTCGAAAAGAGCCCCCCTGGCCGCCGGAGGCATAGAATGAATATCAAAAAATTGAAAAAACTTGTCCTGGGGATAGTGGTTCCGGCATTGTTTTTATGGATGCTCTACCTGGCTATTCCGCTGCCGGAGCCGTTATTCAAAAGCGATTATAGTACGGTTATAATGGATGAGGATGGGAATATACTGCGGGCGTTTTTAAACAAAGATCAGCAGTGGTATTTTCCTCCGGAGGCGGGTTTGGTTATTCCCGGGAAATTGAAAACCGCCATTTTAATGTTTGAGGACCGGTATTTTTACAAGCATCCGGGAGTTAATCTTTTGTCTCTTTGCCGGGCGTTTTATCAATATATTTCTTCCGGGAAAGTCAAAAGTGGTNNTCGATGCAGGTGATACGGCTGTCGGGTAAACGGAAACGGTCTCTTTTGAACAAGCTGGTTGAGATGCTGCAGGCGGTCAAATTGGAAACCCGGTATTCCAAGGAAGAGATCTTAAAAATGTATGTGAATCATGCGCCTTATGGTGGTAATATCATCGGTTATCATGCGGCTTCGTTAAAATATTTTCACAAGAAGCCGGAGGAATTAACCTGGAGTGAGGCGGCGACCCTGGCGATTCTTCCCAATTCTCCGGGGCTTATTTCGCCGATGGTGAACAGGGAGAAACTCATAAAAAAGCGGAACAAATTATTAAACACTCTTTTTGAAAAGAAGATCATTGACCTGGAGACGTATCGGTCAAGTATTTCGGAACCGATTCCGAAGGAATTGGGTTCTTTTTTTAATCATGCGCCTCACCTGGCCCAGGCTTTGGTCAGCAGATATGGGTTGACATCCCGGGTTATTCGTACCACCATTATTCAAGAGCACCAGGTAAGGATTGAGAAGTTGATGGCGGATCATCTTAAATACCTGGATTCCATTGGTGTCAAAAACGGTGCGGCGCTGGTGGTGGAGACTAAAACCGGGAAAGTAAGGGCCTATGTTGGCTCCCAGGATTTTTTTGACAAAAATTCCGGTGGTCAGGTGGACGGCATTTATTCGCCCCGTTCTACCGGGTCGATTTTGAAACCTTTTTTGTATGCGTTGGCAATGGATGAGGGTGTTATCTTGCCTCAAACATTAGTAAGGGATATACCATCTTACTTTGGTTCGTTTTCTCCTGCCAATGCGGACGAAAAGTACAGTGGTGTGGTGACAGCCAAAGAGGCGCTAATACGCTCGCTTAATGTTCCGGCTGTGAGGTTATTAAATACGTATGGGCTGAATAAATTTTATATCTTTTTAAAATCAGCGGGAATGTCTACGCTGTTCAGGTCGCCGGATGAATATGGCTTAACCCTTGTGTTGGGTGGAGCGGAAGCCACTCTTTACGATATGGCTGCGCTTTACAGCGGCCTGGGTAACCAGGGGAAATTCAAACCTCTGCAGGTTGTATATGATAAAAATAATAAAACGAGTGGTCAAAAGGAATTAATCAGTCCGGGTGCCTGTTATTTAACGCTGGAGGTATTAAAAGAGCTTAAACGGCCGGGTGCGGAATATTACTGGGACCAGTACCGGGATCGATACCCCATTGCCTGGAAAACCGGGACCAGTTACGGCCAGCGGGATGCCTGGGCGGTGGGAGTGACTCCCCAATGGACCATTGCCGTGTGGGTGGGAAATTTTAGCGGTGAAGGAAACAGCAATTTATCAGGAGCCAGGAGTGCGGCGCCGTTGATGTTGGATATTTTTAATTACCTCCCTAAATCAAAAGAAAACAACTGGTTCAAACAGCCGGTTAAAGGCTTGAAATCGGTAACAATATGTTTAGACACCGGGTTCGCTGCCGGGCTGGACTGCGAGAAAACCGTGACGGTTCTTTCTCCTGGAGGTAAAAAGCCCCTCAAACCTTGCCCGTATCACAAAGGTATTTGGGTAACGCCGGATGAAAGGCATCAGGTCTGCTCGCTTTGCTGGGAGCCGGGTAAATACAAACGAGTAAAGAAACTGGTTTTCCCACCGGATATTGCCCAATATTTGAGAGAGAGTGGAGTCATTCTATCAGAGCTTCCCTGGCATAAAAAGGGGTGTCCCGGGATTACCCCGGGAAACCCGGTGCGGATTATTTACCCGGTTCGCAATGCAAAGTTGTGGATACCCAGGGATTTTGACGGTGAGCTTCAGTATATTACCTTCAAGGTGGCCCATGGGAATCGTCAGCGGTCGGTTTACTGGTATATCGATAATGTATACAAGGGTACCACGAATCATCAGCATAAGATGATTGCCCATCTGGATAACGGATGGCATACGCTCGAAGTAGTGGATGAAGAAGGAAATAGGGCTTCCCGCCGGTTTTATGCGGCGGTGTTGAATCATAAAAAGCGTTGATGGCGATATGGTGGCAGGTAATTTATTTGCCTCATAACTCTTTCCCCAAAAAATCCAAATTTCAAAGTTCCGTCCCTGGTTTCCTGGTTTCTGGTTTTGATTTTTGTACACTTTGACGTTTTGACGCACCGTCACCGTTTTGGTCACCGTTTTGTTATTTTTCTTCGTACAGACTGGCTAAAAATTTGCGGAAATCGATACACTCCAGGTTGGATGGCCCATTTTCCCGGGAATGATTGAGCGTGAGGTTTACCAGGTATCCTTTTTCGATTTTATTCTCATCAGCGAAATAGGTGAGATGTTTCATACCTTCCGGTTTTTTCAACTTTTTGTATTTTAATTCCAGGGGCAGCGGCTTATTTTGTTTAATAATGAAATCGATCTCACTCTTGGATTTGGTCCTGAAAAAGCAGATGCTGTCCTTTTCAAATGCATTTATCAATTCATTTAGAAAAAAATTTTCAAATAATGCCCCATGGTCGTTCCTTATGGTTGCTTCGTTAAAGTTAAGCACCAGTTGGTTACGAATACCGGTATCGAATAAAAATACCTTTTTCATTTTTACCACCTGGGTACGCACATTGGAAAAGTAGGGAGGAATCACATAAATGAGACCGGAAAGAATCAAATTTTCAAGGTATTGCTCGGTTTTTCTCCTGGGAATACCAACCGTGTTGGATAACTCGGAAGTATTTAACAGGCCGGAAACCTGGTTGGCAATTACAGTCAAAAGGTCGTTATATCTTAAAATGTCTTGATCTCCCCCAATGAAACGGATATCTCTTTTCAAATAAGTGTTTACATATTCCTTGAGAAGGGTTCTCTTCATCTCTTTATCATCTGTTAAGACAATTTCTGGCAGACCACCGTAAACCAGGTATTCTTGCAGCAAACTTAAAAATTTTTCCTGGATACTTCCCGGGATATCCATTTTATAAAGGTAGGGCAGGAGCGCCTTATCCTTGAAGTCTACAAATTCAGCAAAGGTTAACGGCGTCAGGTTAAAACTTACCTTTCTACCCATATCCTCCAGGTTCAGGGTAAAAATTTTATTTTCTTTAATACCTTTCTTTATCAATTCTTCCCTGATCAGCCTGAGTAAGGTGGTTTTGCCTACTCTTCGCGGTCCGGTAATTAAAATTATTTCATCTCTGGCCAACCATTTACCAATACGATTGAGTAATCTTCTGTTCTCTGCCATTTTTTCATTCCTGCAAAAAAAGCACTACTATTTTAACCGATCCCACAAAAAAAGTAAAGATATTTGTTTGGAAAAAGAAAAGGCACCTGTCAACAGATATGGTGCCAGGTAATTTATTTGCCTGATAACTCTTTCCCCAAAAAATCCAAATTTCAAAGTTCCGTCCCTGGTTTCCTGGTTTCTGGTTTTGATTTTTGTACACTTTGACGTTTTGATGCACCGTCACCGTTTTGGTCAACGTTTTGTTATTTTTCTTCGTACAGACTGGCTAAAAATTTGCGGAAATCGATACACTCCAGG
>WVZO01000768.1 GCA_011772425.1 Candidatus Aminicenantota bacterium | reverse complement strand
ACCAGAGCAGGACTGTCCCGAAAAGCCAGCCGGCCGCACTAAAATCATGTAGAAAATTGTTCAACAATACCAGTATAGCCAAGTGATAATTACCTTACTGCAATCTGCAAAATATTTTTAAAAAATTCTCATTCAACAAAACATAGACCTTGCCTGACAAACTCAACTTATCACTCCACTCATGGACCCGGATGGGGCGAGGGTGAAAACAAATCAACCCCCCAAAAAGAAATAGCCAAAACTATTAGCCCGGCTACCGTCAGCCATGCAGCGCGTCTCATTTTCCACTTAAGAAACGCCCGGGCATGGAGGTAAAAGGCGTAAAAGAGAAAGGATATCAACGACCATGTCTCCAGCGCGTCCCAGCTNNGCCTCAATATCGGGTATTCTTATACTCGGTTTCCATGAAAGAAGTCTTTCTCTAATCAACAATAGAACCGCTGCACCTGTTGAAATGGCGTAGCATCCAAAAGCCAGCCAGGCAAATACCACATGCACGATAAGCCACAGGCTTTGATAAGCAGGGCCCATCGGCACAGCCTCGCTCCTCGATATCAATCCGTGTCCGAGGACCAAAAAAACAATCGGTGTCAAAACAAGGCCTATAGAGACCTCTACCCTTTTTATTTTCTGAAAAATCAGGAATATCAAAACCGTAAACCATGTACCGGTAAGGTTAAGCTCATAGGTATCAGTAACTGGCGAATGCCCGGCCGCAATCCAGCGGATTATTCCTGTAGCCGTGTGGAAAACAAGTCCTGCCCAAAACAGCCTTATGGCAAGCTTTGTAAGCTTTGACTTGGCACTGATAAATCCGAAAAGATGAACACAAAAAGAACCTGCATACGTAAAAATCGTTATCCAGAATAGTATGATTTCAGTTTTTGCCATTGTGTAACTTTCAAATGATTCAGTTTATCAAAAAATTCATATNNAATACAATAATCAGGTCATTACGTTCGTTGTTACTCCGGCGTCCATAGGCCTGAAGGTTTAGCTCTGAACCACCTCAGGATATCCGGGATATACCTAAGCAGAAGTGCTCCCGTACCAAGCCAGAGTGAAATACAAACTACAAAATAGCCCGGATCCTCGACAACTCTAAACGACGACCAGCGTCGTAAATCCGTAAAGCTTAAGGAGTACTGCCCTAAGGCGATTTGGCCTTTAAGATGCAGATACTGCTCGGACACGACCTC
>WVZO01000370.1:15601-16320 GCA_011772425.1 Candidatus Aminicenantota bacterium | reverse complement strand
TTATCATGCAGTTCATGTCTCATTCGCCCGTACGGTGCCCTTCGGCCACCTCCCTGAGGCTCTTTCGATCATGAACTGCATTTTACTTCTGAAAACTGAATAGTTACTAGAACTACTCTTGAAAAATTAATGGATTTATAATATGATATAAGAGCCACCTGATTTTAGGAACTGCCATGAGGAGGTGCTTAAAATGGCGAAGATAATATTTGAGACTGATAAACCCGCTGAAGCCTCTAAAGTTTTAAAAGAGGCACTGGATATAGAAGCATCGCGCATAAAATACAGCCTGAAATTGGCAAAAAACCGCTTAAAAGAATTTGAAAAAAAGTACAATATTTCATCGGATATTTTTATTAATGAATGGAGTGCAGAGGATTTACAGGGTGGTGATTTGGAGTACGTGGAATGGGCGGGGGAATATCGGTTAGCATCAAAACTAAATGAGCGTTTAGCTGCTATACAAAGCATCGAACATGTCGCTTCGTGATTATTTAGACCACTTCCGCCAGGAAATCGCAAAGTTCGAAGATTACGGGTACGCAGAATCTACAGAAGTAAAAGAAGAAATTAGAGTACTAAAACAGGCTGTTTTAACCGCAAAAATAGTTCTCTTGAATGGTTCGGAATTGCATATCAAAGAATACATCGATGCCAGGTATAAAATCGAAAAAGTAGCCTATGCTTATCACTATCAGGATGTTCAAGGAAATTGCATT
>WVZO01000370.1:0-15579 GCA_011772425.1 Candidatus Aminicenantota bacterium | reverse complement strand
GGTGATCAGATATCTATAGTGGATTAGCGAAGAGACATGGTTGCTTATTGACTTTTACGGAACAATCGGCTAAGATTTGCCCATGAAGAAAAAAAGTATATTGATCTTAATTGTCTGTTTGGTTTTTGTGTTGTTTTTTGCCGACAGCGGCTATGCCATTAAAAAACTAAAAAAACTGTCTTACCGGCAAAGACAGAAAGTGCTCAAAACCCTTGATGAGCGCTACCAGCGATGGTACAAAGTCGTCTATCATATCAGTGCCAAAGAAGAACGTACTGTGTTCCTGTCCTTAACCAACAACAGGGACCGGGATATTTTTGTCCGCACCTTCTGGCAGCAGAGAGACCCCACCCCGGGAACCCAAGACAACGAATACCAAATCGAAATTGAAAAACGGTTTGCCTATGTGCAGAAATATTTCAGTCGAGGTTCGTCTAAACCCGGATGGATGACAGATATGGGAAAATTTTACATGATACTGGGTAAACCCAACTCCATTGAACGCTTCGATAGTAGACCCGGCCTATACCCGGCAGTGGTGTGGTATTACTTTGGCGATAAAACCTTGGGGCTGCCCACCTATTTTAGTGTCACCTTTTATCGACCCAACAATACCACCGAATGGAAGTTTTACAATCCCAGTGTTGAGGGTCCTGCCGCTTTATTGATCAAACACATGCCGGTTGATGAGCTCAACTATGCTGCACTCTATGAAAAAATAAAGGAATTGGCACCGGAGCTGGCCATGCCTGCCATAACCATGATCCCCAATGAAGTTGCACCGGGTTTCCGGCCGCCCTTGAGAAATAACCTCATCGTTTCCAATATCTACGAATCACCCAAACGGAAAATCAATGTATCTTATGCCACCCATTTCTTAAATTACAAAGGCTACGTCGATGTGGAGTCTTCCATCAACTACATCGCCAATTCAAAACTGGTATCAGTGACAAAGTACGACCGCTTCGGTTTTGCGTTTGTCAACATCTCTTTAAAACCCAAACGTATATCCGTTGGCTACAGCGAAGAAAAAAATCAATACTTTTTTAACTATAATTTAAGTGTTACCTTACGGCAGGGGGAAAAATCCATTTATGAGTATAAGAAAAACTTTGATTTTTACATCGATGCGGATAAAGTCAACCAGTTGAAAAGCAATGGAATCATTATTCACGATTCATTCCCCATGATCCCGGGTAAATATAGTATGACCGTGTTTGCCATGAATTCCGTGGGTAAAGAATTTACCTATTTTGACAGTGATATCGTTGTACCGCCGTCGAATGAAACGCCGGTCCTGGTCACCCCGGTGATAGGATATAAAACCGAACCTCACCTGGACACCTTTTTCTTTTCTTACAAATTTAACAATCAAAAACTGTTCCTGGATACGGAAAAAAACTTCAGGTTAAAGGAAAACCCACTGGTATTGCTGGGGGTCTACAACCTGGATAACAAACTGTGGGAAACCGGGAAAATTCAATTGGTGCTGAAAAGCACAAGCCAGAGAAGTAATTTTAAGAAAGACTATCAACTGCCTTTAAACCGGTTTTCTTATCAAAAGGATTTGAATATATTGCAGGAAATCAAGGAAGAAGGGGGATTAAATCCCGATTATTATGAACTGGAAGTGAACTTAATCGATGGTGCCGGTACGACATTGGCCAGCCAAAATGTCGAATTTGCGGTTTCCCCGCTGCGGGTTTTTGCCCATCCCATGGAAACCTTCAAAAAAATACGGGTGGATAATCCCTTCTTTTTTAATTATACGCTGGGCACCCAATATGAAAAGCTCGGCAGCCTGGTGGAAGCAGAAAAATATTATGCCAGGAGTGTTAGAAACAACCCGGCATTCAAGCAAGGAATGGTGTCTTATTTGAATATTCTAAATAGACGCAAAAAGTACACCCAGGTGTTGGTGGACGTTGAAAAATTGCAAGGAGATAAGGATTTTGAGTTTGATTATAACCTGACAAAAGCCACGGCCCTTTTCGGCATGAAGGATTACAAAGAAGCACTCAATCACCTGCTGAGAGCTAATACCATCTATGACAGTGACATACGAGTATTGAATCTCCTGGGATTTACATTTCTTAACTTAAAGGAGTACCAGGAAGCCCTGAAAGTCTTTGACGCGTCGTTGAGTTTGAATGACCAGCAGCAATTTATTAAACAGACCGTGCAGAAGGTCAAAGAGCATATGAATACCGGGAACAAAACCAAAACAAAAAGCAGATGAGAGAAAATGTGTGTTATATATATTATATTTATGAGGAGGAAGTTACAATGAAAACGAGACAGGTATTTTTAACAGCGATAATTGTTATTTTTATTTCCGGGATGTTTTCGATGTTTTCCCCGGTATTCTCGCAAACCACCGGAAGAGGAAAGATGTATGGAACCGTTACCGATGCGGACAGCGGCGAACCCATCGAAGGCGTGACCATCAAATTGTTTAATCCTAATGCCAATGCCTTTCACAGACCGTTTCCTAAAACCGACAAAGAAGGGAAATGGATCGTCAAGTTTGTTCGCAGCGGACGTTGGGACCTGGATTTTGTCAAACAAGGCTATGAAATGAAAAAGATAAGCTTTCATGTGGATACCACACCAGGAACCAAGAAGCCTGGGATCGATATTCAATTAAAGAAATTAGAAGGACCGGCAGCCGGATCCGAAGTGATAAAGGGAATTGAAAACGCTCAAGCATTAATCGCTGAAAAAAATTTCGATAAAGCCCTGAAAGAGTTGACCGCGCTGCTGGAAAAACATAAAGAAGATATGGGTATCGATATCGTATATCTCTATATCGGGAACTGTTATGCCATGAAAGGTGACTTTAATAAAGCCATCGAGTTTTACCGGAAGTCCCTGGAAAAGTTTCCCAACAATAAAGAGATCGTCATTTCCATTGGCAATGCCTACAACAATCTCAATGACCATGAAAATGCCATGAAATGGTTCAACAAGTTAACCATCGACGACATTGGCAATGTGGATACGCTTTATAACATCGCGGTGATTGCTTACAACCAGGGAGACTTTGAACGGGCGGCAGCATTTTTCAAGAAATCCACGGAAATCGATGCTACCTTTGCCGATGGGCTTTACCAGTTGGGTATGACCTATACAGCACTAAATAAACAAAAAGAAGCCGTAGAGGCATTGAAAAAATTTATGGAAATGGCACCGGATTCGCCCAACTTCGAAACCGCCAAAGCCATTGTTGACGCATTTAAAGATGCCAAATAATAAATGAGACATCCGAAATATCTTTTGTTTCTCGTTTTCAGCGTGTTGTTGTGCCTTTTTTCTTGCAACAGGGAAGGGAATTCCAAAGGCGCGCCGCCGTCCCCTACCGGCATTAAAAACAGGGGGGATTTTAATGTTCTTCTCATTACCCTGGATACACTGCGGGTTGACCGGGTGAGTGTGTATTCGGATAAATATGTAAAGACCCCCAATATCGACCGGTTAGCAAAAAAATCCTATGTATTCACGCGGGCATTCTCTCATAATCCTGTTACCCTGCCGGCCCATGTCAATATTTTAACCGGGACCACGCCCCGTTTCCATGGAGTCAGTGATAATACCGGGTTCCGGTTGGATGAGCGGTTTTTAACCTTAGCGGAACATTTACACCGTGCCGGTTACAACACAAGCGCCTTTATCGGCTCTTTTCCCCTGGATTCCCGGTTCGGCCTGGGCCAGGGATTTGACGTTTACGACGATAATTACGGCACCCACAATGCCATGGAGTTGTTTTTCGTAGAGCGACCGGCTGAAAAAGTCATTGAACCCGCCCTGCGGTGGCTCTCCCAACCTCAGCGCCAACAGCAGAAATGGTTCTCCTGGATTCACCTCTTCGATCCCCATCAACCCTATTTACCCCCTCAGCCTTATAAAAAGGAATATCACCATGACCTTTACTCCGGGGAGGTCGCTTATATGGATGCTAGCTTGAAGGTGCTGGTCGATTTCCTGGAAAATCAAGGATTCATGGACCGGACCATCATTGTGGTAACCGGTGACCATGGAGAAGCATTAGGAGAAAAAGGAGAAGAAACCCACTCCTATTATGCTTACAACAATACCATTCATATCCCGCTGATGCTCTACATCCCCGGCACTAAGGGTGCTTTTATCCATGAGAATGTGTGTCATGCGGATATTTTTCCCACCCTGTGTGATCTCCTGGGCGTTGAAATCCCCCACCATATCCAGGGTAAATCAATGATCCCTGTTATTGAAGGCGGTAAACCACGCCCAAAAGGCAGAGATATCTACTTTGAATCTCTGACCCCTTTTCTCAACCGTGGCTGGGCACCGCTGCGCGGATTTGTACGGGGAGACCTTAAATATATCGAATTACCTATCCCTGAGGTTTACAACATAAAAGAAGACATCCATGAAAATCATAATATTGCTAACCGGTCCAATATCAAACAACTGAAGCGGGACCTTACCAAGCTTAAACTGGATTTAAAAGGAAAGGACATGATGGAGCGGTCAAAGCAGGTTGATGCGGATGTACGCAGCAAATTAAAAAGCCTGGGGTACCTCTCCGGCAGCACCCCTGCTGCCACCCCCAAGGTGTTCACTGCAGCGCATGATCTCAAAACCTTATTACCGCTGCAAAACCGGATGCTGGCTGCGATAGGAAAATACCAGAACGGCAAATTCCGGGAACCCATCGCTGAATTAAAACAAATCGTTGAAGAGAGCCCAGGTTTTACCCTGGTATACCGTCACATCGCTACAATATATAAAGATTTCGGCCAGGTACAAAAAGCCATTGAAATCCTGGAATACGGGTTAAAGAAGAACCCGGGCAACATCAGCCTGATGTCCAAATTGGGAATTATGCTGGCGGAAGCCAATCGTCCGGGTGAGGCAGTGGAATTATTGAAATTGTGTGTCCAAAAAGATAAATTTGACCCGGAGAATTTCAATTTTTTAGGTGTGGCCTATTATAAGAAAGGGGATTTTGCCAACGCCCTGGAAAACTACCGCAAAGCCCTGGAGTTGGATCATAATCATGCATCGGTTTTTAATAACATCGGTTCTATATATTTGCGGGTTTACCTGGCAAAGCGGGACGAGCGGGCCTACCGGTTGGCCATGGATAATTTTGACCGGGCCATTGCCATTGATCCCCGGTTGTTTGCGGCTTACAACAGCCGCGGTGCCGCATATAAATTCAAAAACCAGGTGGATAAGGCGATTGAGGATTGGAAAAAAACTATTGAAATCAATCCCAATTTTATTGATGCTTACTTTAATATTGGGATTTCTTACCTGGGAATGGGTGATAGGGTTTCGGCGTTGAAGTATTTTCGATTATGTAAGGAGAGATTTAGCCGTAAACTTCCGCTGCGAGAGCTTCAGCGTTTAGACCGCCTGATTGCTGAAGCCAGTCAGTAGGTCCTCTGTCCTGCTCCATAAGTAGGGACTTGATTTATCAAGCCCCTCAATCGACATTTCATTCCAGGGTTTGATAAATCAAACCCCTACGGCTGTATTTAGTTCTCGGACAGCCTGTTGAGACTCGACCCCATACACAGCCAGTACAATATCCTGGAAGCTTAGAAACTCTTTTCTGCCGCACCATGAACCATAACGAATAGGGGGACATATTTCCAGGTTGTATTTTTCATAAAGTTCTTTAATGTATTGTTCGGGGTATGCAATAGCAGCTTCGGGAATAAACGAGTCTTTGATAAGATTTCCCTCGTATCCGTCTAATTTATATTTAAAATCAATGGTACTGGCCCCGGCGTTAATAAGTCCCAACGACTCTTCATTCAGAAGGAAGAACGTTATAAAACACCTTCCTCCTTGTTTCAATACCCGCTTGATCTCGGAAAAATAATGGTCCATGTCCTGGGGAAGCATATGGGTGAAAACAGATGTAAGAAATACAAAATCAAAAGAGTGATTTTCATAGGGGAATTGATAATGTACGGCTTTATATTTGCCGGTGGGATTGTAACCGTAATTATAGATATCCGCATGCCGAAAATGAAAGTTTAGCGCCCTGGGGGATATTTTCTTTTGACACCACTGAATGCCACGGGCGACGATATCAAAGCCTTCATAACTTCCGCCATCTTTTAAATAGCTCGTCAATGAGACGGCCATACGGCCGATGCCACATCCCACGTCGAGAATTTTTTCATTGGGTTTGAGGCGGCCGATTTCCTTGAAGTAATTGAAAAACTCGTTCCCAATTTCTTTAAAGTCGCCACCGCCAACAAAATTCATCCACTGCGGTGGGGTTAACGAATCTCTTTTGCCTGTCAATAACTCGATCGTGTCCATGTAAAAATGGCTGCTCATTTCTGTAAATTTCTCTAATAATTTTAACACCCCGTGATAATGCATTCTTATTTTCGCTCTCAGCGGCCTGGGAATCATTCTTTTAATTGCATGGAGCATCGTTTCATATCTCCATCATAATTTCTTTTTTACAATAATAATAAAGCAATTTCTTATTTTTTGGTTAAAACGGATAATACTTTACCTTTTTTATTGTGTGATTGTGTGAATGGGGCCGAGTAAAGTCTCAACATTTGACATTCGTCTTTAGAAATGTCAATGTTCCCTATAAAAAAATTAAAAGGTGCCCTTCGGGCAAACAAAGGTTATACGCCTGAAGGTGATGGAATAAAGCAAGGTGCAAAGGCCCATCCTAAAAATTTTCACGTCAAAGTACAAGAAATGTCAAATGTTGAGACGCGACCCCGTACACGCTCTACACTCTACGCCTCTTCCCTACAAATATTTGAATTTTGATTCAATAATTTGGATAAAATTTTGGGGACAGTTTTAAAACTACCAATAATATTGTGTTTTGGCTTTGGCAAATTTATTGCACTGATTCTTTACTATAAAAAGACAAGAATAGATAAAATTAAGTGTAAGGAGGTTACATGAGAAAACTTCTTGTAGCTCTATTGGCAGTGGCAATGCTCCCGGTATTGTCATTTGCCCAAGTGAAAGGTGGAGACATCTACGGAACAGTTGTTCTGGCCGATGGCTCCAAGGTTCCCGGAGTATTGGTTACAATAACCGGAGATAAGATTGGTACAATAACCACGATATCTTCGGAAAGAGGTAACTTCCGGTTCCTTACTCTTCCACCCGGGTCATATGAATTGAAGTTTGAGTTGGAAGGGTTTAAAACCGTCATTCGTAAAAACATCGAGGTAAGACTGGGTGGGTCCGTGACCTTGAACATCTTGATGGAAACCACCACGTTGAAAGAGGAGGTTACGGTTACTGAGAAAGTAGGGATCCTTGACACCAGGAAAACTCAGGTGGGCATTAACGTCTCCAAAGAGTTTGTGGATTCGGTCCCCACAGCCAGGAATCCCTGGACAGTATTGTCTGCTGTTCCCGGTATCATGGTTGACCGTGTGGATGTCGGTGGTGCAGACTCCGGTCAGCAGTCCAACTTCCTGGCTGGCGGCGGCGAACAGGATGATACGGTTTGGAATATCGATGGTGCCAATGTGACTGACCCCTCGGCCATCGGTGCTGCTCCTGCATATTACAACATCAACTCTTACCAGGAATTGCAGGTCACCCTGGGAGCCAATGACATTACGGCCCAAACCGGTGGTATCCAGTTGAACTTTGTAACCAAACGAGCCGGTAACAAAACCACCGGTGACTTCCACCTGTATGTGGAAGATGAAGCCTGGGAAATGAGCCAGACCCCCACCGAGTATATGGAGGACGCTGGCCTGGTGGTTCCCGGGATTTACCGGTTGTACCAGTACGGCATCAACATCGGTGGTGCCGTTGTTAAGGACAAACTGTGGTGGTTCGGTTCCTGGGCGATCCAGGATATTCACAAAAGAACCGAAATTAATGTGGAAGACGCCACCTGGCTGGTTTCCGGTTATGGAAAGTTCAACTTCCAGTTAGGAAACACCTCCGGTGATTTCCACCTTACTTATGACGCCAAGCTAAAATGGGGACGTTTCTTCCTGTCGCCTGCCCAGCAGGACGTCGATTCTCTTTGGGACCAGACGGGGCCGGGATACTTGTTCTATGGTGGTCTGTCCCATGTATTTGGCGAGTTGATGTTAAACGTGAAAGCCATTTACACCGACGGTGGATTCGCACTGGACCCCAGGGGTTCGGATCTTAATCCTGCCACCGGGAATGAAGAAGGTAATGAGTTCAAGATTGTTGATGGCTGGAGTCGTGCTGAAGGTTCTGCCTGGAACTACAGCACCAATCGTAACACCCTCAACGTGACTATGGATGGTAACTACTTCCTGGAAGGTGCCCTTGGCGGCGACCACGAAATCCGCTTCGGTGTCGACTACTATACGGCAGATACCACCACCCTGTCGTTAACTCCCAACCAGAGAATCTCTTATGTTTACCGAGATGATCCCTCTTGGAACTACCTGAGGATTCAGCCCAACTACTTCTTTGACGTGAACTTCGAGAGACTCTCCGCTTATGTCCAGGATACCATTACCTTTGGCAAGTTTACCGCCTCGGTTGGAATTCGTTATGACAAAGAGCAAGGCGGTGTGAATCCCTTTAAACAACCGTATTTTACCTGGTATGAGCCCGGTTCACCCCATCACAACGAGCGGGTGTTTGCCAGCCAGATATCGGACCTGGACGTTAAAGCGTTCACCGCCCCTGCTGCCTGGGAATTAATCTCCCCCAGGGTTTCATTGACCTATGACATCACCGGGGACGGCAAAAACGTGGTGAAACTCTCTGCCGGCCGCTACATGTCACAGAGTGGTAACAACATCGCCGGCAATTACGTACCCTATCGTTATGGTTTTGCCTACTGGACCGATGCAAACCTTGATGAAGTCCCTCAATTTAATGAACTGGGAGAGCTGTACTGGGATGACCTCTTTGTCCAGGTCAACCCGGAAACCGATATGATGAATGTAACCTATGCCTCGGATTACAATACCCCCTACCTGGATGAGTTAACATTGATGTTTGAAAAGGCGCTGACCGATGATCTGGCTGTTTCTCTCACCGGTTTTTACAAGAGGAGACACAACCTGTCCCAGGATATCGATTCCCGCGGCGAACTCGCTTATGTGTACAAAGGTGTGATGGCAGACGGCAGCTTGGAAGAAAAGGACAACTGGGTACAAATCGATGACACCATTGTCGGTGGAACCACAGTTCCCACTTATGAACAGGTTGATACCCCTATTGGACAATACTTCTACAACCTCAAGAAATCCGATACCAAATACCTGGGTCTGCAATTCGTGATGACCAAGAAACTCTCCCAAAACTGGATGGCCAATCTTTCATTTACCTATCAAGACTGGAAACGGAACTACGACGAGGGCGAGACCCTGAATATGAATAACTTCAACTTCTTCAATAAGGGTGTTGTGGCCCCAGCCACCACCGGTTCCGGTTTGAGAGATATCTGGGTTAACTCCACCTGGATGGTGAAATTCACCGGTATGTATCAATTGCCCCATGGAATCAACCTGACCGGTTTCTTCCAGGCCAGGGAAGGAAACCCGCAGCCATTGAGAAGAAGGGTGTCACTGAGTCATGGTGGTCAATACATGTACCAGGGAGGTAAGAAAGCCGGAGATGAGCGCTTGCCCACCTTCTGGATGTTGAACCTGGGTCTGGAAAAAACCTTGAAAATCTCCGATACGGTCACAGCAACACTGGTTCTTGACTGGTACAATGCCACCAACAACCAGATCGAGCTGAAACACAACCTGGGTATCGGAGAAGACCCTGAAGACCCGGAACCCGTCATGTGGACAAACGCCGGTTTGTTCCAGTTCGGCGTCAGGGTGAATTTCTAATGCGCCAATTCCCATAAGGAAGCGGACACTAGCGAATTCGAAGACAATACGAACGCTGAGATATGTTGACCCCTCCCTCCAACGGGGGAGGGGTTTTTTTTTGCTTAAAATTGTGTTATAACATTTTATAAAAATAAAATAAGTAGTAGAATCGAGTGGTAATAGTATGAAAACACGAAACCACCATCGTAACATGGCCGCGGCACTGGGACTGGCTGCCGCACTTATGATGACTTTCCTGGTGACAATGACAGTGAACTGTGGATCAAGGAAAAGCATTTCCAGTAAAGGATACAACCTGATGGTCATCACCCTGGATACCATGCGGGCCGACCGCATCGGAGTCTACGGGTATACAAACGCCCAAACCCCGAATCTCGATCAACTGGCCGCCAATGGTATCATGTTTGAAAACTGCCGCGCACCTGTGCCCCTTACACTTCCTGCCCACTGTTCCATCTTTACCGGGAGATACCCCCTGGGCCACCGCGTCAGGGACAACGGCACCTTTTTCCTGGATGAAGCAGAAATCACCCTGGCAGAAAAAATGAAAACACAAGGGCACCAGACCGTTGCCGTCATTGCCTCTTTTGTATTACTTTCAAAGTTCGGTTTAAACCAGGGCTTCGATGTGTACGACGATTCCCTCAATATCGATCAACTTATCACCAGTTTCGATTCCGAAATCAAAGCAGACCAGGTCTATACAAAATTCAGTAAATGGTTAAAAAAATACCAAAAACAGACACAGCAAGAAAAGGAAAAATTTTTCGCCTGGATTCATTTTTACGACCCCCATACCCCCTATGAACCCCCTGAACACTATAAAGAAAAATTCGGCAGCCACCTGGAAGCATTGTACGATGGGGAAGTCGCCTTTACCGACCTTTATGTGGGAAAAATTATCGCTGACCTGGAGTCCGCCCATTTGATCGATCAAACCTTAATCATTATTGTGGGTGACCACGGCGAAGCCTTCGGCGAACACAACGAATTCGGCCATTCATTCTTCTGTTACGAAGAAAACCTCAGGGTGCCCCTGGTATTTTACAACCCCCGCTTGTTTTTAAAACCACGACGGATCAAAAATCGGGTCAACCTGGTGGATATCATGCCCACGGTCCTGGAAATGTACGGCCAGGAAACTCCCGGTACCATCCACGGCAAAAGTTTTACCAACCTGTTAACAGGTAAAAAAGACGAAAACCAACGAACCTTTTATATCGAGAGCATGCATGGAAAAGAAGAAATGGGCTGGGCTCCCCTGACAGGCATCATAAAGGACCGGTATAAATATATCTCCCTGCCGGAACCGGAACTATACGATTTAGCCAATGACACAAAGGAAAAGGAAAACCTGTTCTGGAAGAAAAACCAGGTGGCCAGGTCCCTGGATAAAACGTTGATGAACCTGGTGAAAACCTATTCCCTGCCAGCCACTGCCTCACCCGGTTCATCCGGGCGAAGGACATTGACACAAACCGACAAACAACACCTGCAGTCCCTCGGTTATATCTCCGCATTTTCAGGTAAAGATAAAACCGGTACCAATATCGACCCCAAAAAAGGGATCCTGCTGAAAAACCAACTGACTGAAATTGAGAAAGAAATCGATGCCGGCCGGTTAGACCTGGCAGAATCCCATTTGAAAGACCTGGCGGAAAAAAATCCCCAACAGGTGATGCCCCAGTATTTCGGCATGTTGAATACCATTTACAAAAAGAAAAACGATATAGAGGGTGTTATTGCCGCCTGGAAAAAAGCCATTGAAACATTTCCCCGGAACGACCATTTTAAAATCAACCTTGCCTTTGAATACTACCACATGAACCGGTTGGAGGAGTCAGAAAAACTGGCAATCCAAATAATTGAAAATAATGCAAAATACACACGGGCCTATATTTTGAAAGGCCGCATCCAGGAGAAGAGAGGCCGTGTCGATGAAGCACTGGTCTATTTTGAGAAAGCATTAATATCAGAACCGCAAAACGTGTCCCTGAAAATCAATTACGCCAAATTACTGGGCCAGAACCGGGACTTTCCCAAAGCCCTGGATATTTGCCAGGAACTGCTGGCCGATGAATCCGTTTCAGCAGACCCGGGGGTTAAAGGGAAAATCGGTATTGTTCTTGCGGAAATCCATAAAAACGACAAGGCCTTCCAGGTATTAAACGACGTGGTGGAGGCAGGAAAAGCCAACGCAGAAACATGGAATTACCTGGGAATCCTCTATTTCAGGAAGAGAAACTTCACCCAATCACTGCAAGCCTACCAAACGTCCATTGAACTGGACCCCAAAATCGCCAAAACCTATAACAACCTGGGTACTCTCTATTTAACCCTATTCCAGCAGCAGAAAGACCCCCGCTTGCACCGACAAGCCATCAATGCCTTTAATAAAGCACTGGAACTGGACCCAAACCTGGCGTCCGCACTAAACGGCCGCGGCTCTGCCTTTATATTTGCCAACCGTATCCGGGATGCTTTAAAAGACTGGGAAAAAGCCATTACCATTAAACCCGATTTTACGGATATCTATTTCAACATAGGAATAACCTATTTGCAATTGAAATCCAGGCAAAAGGCGTTGAAGTACTTAAACATCTGTAAAGAAAAGTATTACCATATGCTGTCACCCCGGGACCGGCAGCGGCTGAACCGCCTGATCCGCGAAGCAGGCGGGGGCGGATGATGGAGGAATAATGAAGAAAAAAGTGCTTATCCCCTTGCTGGGGATTTTCGTTTTAATTGTGATAATAATTATTTCATTATGGGTTGTTAAAAAAGATAAAGCAATAAAGGTGGCAGCCGGAGATTACAACCTCCTGGTGATAACATTGGACACCTTAAGGGCGGACCGCGTGGGAGTTTACGGGTATGAAGCGGCACTGACCCCCAACCTCGATGCCCTGGCCCGGGAAGGGGTGATGTTTGAATACTGTTATACCCCCGTACCCTTGACGTTGCCGGCCCACAGTTCGATATTTACCGGTTTGTATCCCCTGGCCCACCGTGTCAGGGACAACGGCATGTACCGGTTGACCGAACCGGCGGTGACCCTGGCCGAAAAGATGAAAGAAAAAGGTTTTCACACCTTTGCCGTGATTGCTTCCTTTGTATTGTTGTCTAAGTTCGGACTGGACCAGGGATTTGATATATACGACGATTCGTTGAATTCCCATAAAATGTACAACAATTACAACTCGGAAATCCCGGCCAGTTTAGTATACAGCAAATTCCTCCAATGGTTTGAAAAAAATTACCACAAACGTTTTTTTGCCTGGGTGCACCTGTATGATCCCCATAAGCCCTACAACCCCCCCAAAAAATACACTGAAAAATTCAAAAGGGATATAAGCGGCCGTTACGATGCTGAAGTGGCTTATACCGACGAGTACATAGGAAAAATCATGGAAAAATTACGAGCCAAAGATGTGCTTCAAAAAACAGTCGTGGTAATCATGGGGGACCACGGCGAAGCCTTTGGTGAGCACAAGGAAATCGGCCACGGTATTTTTTGCTATGAAGAAGCCCTGAAAGTGCCGTTGATTTTTTATAATCAAAACCTGCTTCCCCGGGGTCTCCGGGTAACGCAGCGGGTGAACTTGGTGGATATCATGCCCACCATCCTGGATTTGTTGGGAATGGAAATCCCGGCAGCCGTCCAGGGAAAAAGTTTTGCGCATTTATTGTCAGGAAAACCCGAAAAACAACAGCGGGGATTTTATTTTGAGAGTATGCATGGAAACAATGAGATGAACTGGGCCCCGCTGATGGGTATTATCGACGGACCATATAAGTACATCTCTTTACCGGAAGCGGAATTGTACAACCTGGAAACCGACAGGGAAGAAAAAGAGAACTTGTTCTGGAAAAAGAACCGGTTGGCAAAGGAAATGGACAAAAAATTGATGAAATGGGCGGCAAATTATGCGAAATCCGGCTTTGATGTTGATGCAGATGCCAAAAGGGAATTGACGGCAGAAGATAAAAACCGGCTGCAGTCCCTGGGTTACATCTCATCCTTCTCAGCCAAGTCCGATGCCGCCGCTAATACAGACCCTAAAAAAGGCATTATCCTGGACAATAAAATCAAACAAATTTTCGCTACCCTCGGCAAAGATAATACCGGGCTGGCGGAAAAACAATTGCAAGACTTAATATCCCAATATCCTGAAATAAACCTGCCAATTTTCTACGATTTGCAGCTCCAAATCTATGTCAAAAAAAACGATTTGGAGAAATCCGCAGGTGTATTAAAAGAAGCATTAGAAAAGTTCCCCAAAATTGAACGGTTCTACATTTTGTATGCGTTTAAAATTCGTGACATGGGCCAACTCCCGGAGGCCGAAGCCACCTGCCGCAAACTCCTGGAATTGAACCCCCGCTTCACCCGTGCCTATATCTTACAGGGTGAGATCCAAGAACAAAAAGGAAACATCGAAGCCGCGATTCCTTTTTATGAGAAAGCACTGACCATTGAACCCCAGAATATTTCATTGAAATTGAAATATGCGGAACTCCTGATTATCAAAAGATCCTTTCAACAGGCGCTGGAAATCTATGATGAACTGTTGGAACGAAAAGAAGTGTCCGGCAATGCAAACCTGTTGTTTAAAGTGGGGCTTTTTAGCGCCCAATTTGGAAACATGGAGAAAGCTGAAAAACTGCTGAAAAAAACCGTTTCCCTGAGACCAAATGGGAAATTTTATTTCAATTATGCGCTGGTGCTTTCCAGGAATGGAAAACTAAGGGAAGCATTGGAGAATATGGAGATTGCCTTAAAAAAACACCCGTCGGATCTGGTTGAACGGCAAATACAAATGGGTCAAAAAGCCATTGCCCTCTGGCAGCAGCAATTACAAAGGTAGATGTCGTGAAAATATAACAAATCTATTATATATTTTTGGCATGGGACATGCTATAATTATTTTCTAAAAAATAGGAGGTAATTAATATGAAAAGATATATGTTCCTGGTTTTAGCGGTGTTGATCATGGTGTTTGCGGCGGCATGCAGCACAAAACAGCAGGCAAAAACAGAGCCATTAGCGTCAGAATCATCGTCACCAACTTACAAGGACTCTTTCTTTGATACGGCACGCCTTATCATGACCAAGGAAGAGATAGATATATATAAACATCTCCCGGACCAGCAAGCCAGGGAGGAGTTTATTGAAGAATTCTGGAAAAAAAGGGACCCGGACCCTGAAACCGAAGAGAACGAAAACAAAGAGGAGTTTGAAAAGCGAGTTGCCTATGCCACCAAATGGTTTAGAGAACACTCAAAAGGAAGGGGTTGGGATACCGAAAGAGGAAGAATACTTATACAACTGGGATTCCCTGAAGAGCGGCGATTCGGGGAGGCGCCGGTTACCAGGCGGGGGCGGTTAGTCACGTCAAAGCGAATCCCTATGGAAGTATGGACATATTACCGGTACAGGCTTCAGTTGCAATTTGCTGATACCGATGACAGCGGCAGACTTCGCTTGACACGAATACCGTCCAATTTGCTCACGGTTATGGATATGGTCAAGTTTTCATTGGACCTCAGGGACCAGAGTCATTTGAAACGGGCCTTTAAATTCCGCATCCGCTTCAAGGATGGAAATTTAAACGTTTCGGTCCCGGTAAAAAATGTGAATTTTGATGAGAAGGGCGATGAAATGAGTGCGGAATTTGGTATCACGGTTTATGTGTACCGGGATAATAAAAAAGTCGATGTAGTTGAAACCCAAAAGTCCCTGGTG
>WVZO01000219.1 GCA_011772425.1 Candidatus Aminicenantota bacterium | reverse complement strand
TTTTATGGCAGACTTTTCCAATGAATGGGAAAGAAACTTATCCGAAGAAGGTTACTATCCCCATTTTATTATTACCCTATTTTTTATATTGATCATCATCGGTTTTTCTGTGGCTTTCTTTTTCAGGAATAAAATTCTTTCCCCCATCGATGGGCTGCACAAAGGCATGGCTGAGGTCGAAAAAGGAAACCTGATGTTACTTAAAAAAATTCCCTCTGAAATCGAAATCAAAAGTTTGTATATGGGATTTAATGCCATGATTGAAGGTATCCGCGAGCAAAAAAAACAAATCTCGGAAATTTCCCGGATGAAAACCATTATCCGGTTGGGCAGGCGAGTGGCCCATGAAGTAAAGAACCCCTTAACTCCCATTAAATTGTCGGCAGAACAAATACTAAAAGCACTGACGGATAAAAATCCCAATTTTGAAAAAATCATCAAACAATCGGTGAATTATATCATCGATGAAACCGATCATTTGAAAAAAGTTTCTTATGGATTCCTGGACCTCTCCCGCCTGGAGGAAATCAATGCAGAGGAATTTGAGTTGATCGAACTCATCCGGGAAGAGATGTTTAATGTGAGGCAAATTTATTCCCATATTGATTTTGCTGTTTCTCTTGACGTTGATGTCGATGGGATTANNGGTTATCGTTACCCTTGATAGAGTAAAAATAAAGCAGGTACTGAAGAACCTGCTCAACAATTCCATTGAAGCCATCGGTGAGAAAAAGGGAGAAGTCCAGGTGAGGGTGAAGAAATCCGATGACCGTGTCATCATCGAAGTGGTTGACAATGGTGTTGGCATGGATGAAACAGAATTTGAGCGGGCATTTGAAGTGGATTATTCCACCAAGGAAGTCGGCACCGGGTTGGGTTTATTTATTGTAAAACGCATTGTCGAACTTCATAAAGGGCACATCGACATTCTTTCCCAAAAACATAAAGGTACCCGGGTGATCTTGGACTTGCCGGAGAGGGTGTGATGGGATAGTTGGCAGTTGGCAGTTGGCAGTTGGCAAAGGGAAGAAAAGAAGATAAGAGGGTAAGAAGGTGAGAAAGCCGGCGCCATTGCAAGAAGGAGATAAAGTCGGTATATTTGTGCCTGCTTCGCCGGTGAAAGAACCGTACCGGGGTAACGGGTTAAAAAAGCTGGAGGAACTGGGATACGTACCGGTAG
>WVZO01000040.1 GCA_011772425.1 Candidatus Aminicenantota bacterium | reverse complement strand
ATAGATTTATTGATGGAATTTGAGTTCTTATATCCACATCTCTCAATCTCTGCTTTGATTTTTTCTATATGTTCATTTGCCATGCATACCTCAGAGTTATTAATTATATAAAAAATTCTGAAATATTCAAGTCTTTTTCCTCAGGATTTTGAAGAAAAGGTGCCGGGCAAGAAAAGAATTATTTTACCGTAAAAGTGAGAGAGCCTGGTTCACCCCTTCCTTCTTTTACGGTACCCTTGATATATATACGGTTCAGATCTATATTCAGGCACTGAAAATCAAAATGGAATTGTCCTGCGGGTACATTTGCCGGAATTTCGACAGTGCATGACCAGATATTGTCCCCAGCCTTTTGATCACCGTTATTGCCCTCATTATTGAGTATATAATTCATATTGTTGGCCTCACGGACTGAAGCCTTTACCATGAGAACATGATCTTTCAATCCTGCGAATTCCACTGAAAGCAGTATTGTATCTCCTGCCTCGACGACAGCAGGCTGTGCTTTAATTTCTTTAATTTTAACCTGTGATGCGTCTTCCGCCGCAGGCCAATATGTCTGTTGAGCGGCTTCCATCAGCAGCCTGGTAACATCCTGGTCAAGTAAAAAACGCCGCTGTTTCAATTGTAAAAGAGACTTGGTCACCTGGAAGAGATAATCCGCTTTTGTAGGATATCGTTCTAATATTGACTTCCTGGGATCACCATTCTTTTTCCGTTCTTCAGCCGTAACAGGTAAAGGCCAGACCCGGCCGGCATTGCGCCTTAAGGTGCGTGAGAAAGAAGGAGAACGCATACTCCAACCTGTAAATGTTGCAAGTGGTGCCGCGATTTCAGGCAAACAGATACCCGCTATTTCGTTACCGTCCTCATCGACCTGGGGAACCAGACACACATAACGTGGTCCTGTTTTCGGAGGCACATGATCAGCAATGCCCTCTGTATGCCAGCGAGGACCCATATCCAGCCGAAAGGGATGATAAAAAGATCCCGGCATTTGAACCCCGGGAATACCGGGAAACGTTTTGCGGAAGGTTTCCAGGGTAACCAGGGTATTGTCAGAGATTTTCGGAATTTGAGATTTCGGTGGCATTAAACCATGACTTACCCATTGATCCAAAGCAGTCAATAAAGCGCGTCCAATGATACCGATACGGTCATCTGTATGGGCTCTTCCTGAGATGGAATAAATACGGACATTGGGGTCAATTCCAGCATCCTTTTTCCCCTCCACATCAGTATGAAGCAGTGAGGATGCGCGAGTCCAGTAATCTGTGGATGAATTGATAAAAAACATTTTGGGTAAAAAACCGGATTTACGAGCCCTGGCCAATCCATCACCCCGTTCTCCGGTAATGGGATTGTACTGCTCAACGGTGGTAAAGGGAAAAAAATCGATTGGGTAGAGGTTGTCTTCGTGATGGCTGCCATGGCGGGTGGCCTGAGCAAAGCGGGAATTAAACAGGCCTTTGCCGGCTCCGGGACAATTAGCCATTATACCATCAAATACCATTCTCTTTTTTTCATCACAACAGGCTTATGCAATTCAAATTCAGTGGAGAACTCTACATTGCCGCGGTGGTTACGTTCAGCCAATTTTAAATCAACGATTAATTGATTAGCCGGGTCATTTGGATCTACTTCCAGGTAAATGATGCCTTTAATTACCTCATATGGACCGGAGCGGACGTGTTCCGGCGAGGTAGATACCACTTCTCGACTATTGATTTCTACCTTTAGTACTTTTGCAGTTACTAGCTTTGGCACAAGGATAATAGCGATAACCAGTAACAGCAAAAATTTCACAGAGATCCTGATATTTAGACAGCTAACATGTCTATTCATATTTATTTCTCCTTTATATCGGTGATTTAAAGACTCTTTATTTTACCGGTAAAATATATTTACCATACCTTGAAAAAGAAAGTCAACCCCCTTTGGCTGATTGACAAACAGCCAGGAAAATTATATTATATAAACCCCTCAAAAAAATCCTGTGATCAGAAGGAGGGAACATGAAATACTGGCGACAGTTCCTAGTCTTAAATCTCATAGTGGCTTTATTAAGTTTGGGAGCAGGAAATAATACCCTGTTTAGCAAAGTAATCCCGGGGTATATGCCTGAACCTTTTAAGGATGTTAAGTTATTCCGTGTATATTTCGATGAGATCGATACTGCCCACAATATCGTTATCACCATGAATGCATTGGAGTCGAAATACGAAAAAGGTTATGTAATCGTGGAAGTAACCACAAGTGAAGAATACGATCGATTGCTGAGTACAGGTCTGAAAATTGAAGAAATCCCTAACCCCCTGGCAGATAAAATTGCAGCCATGCAGGAGGCGGCCCTGGTCCAAACTGCCGGAATACCTGGCTATCCATGCTATCGAACCGTAGAAGAGACGTTTACCACTGCCGCTTCCATTGCCGCCAATTACCCGGGACTTGCCACCTGGACCGATCAGGGTGACTCATGGGAAAAGACCAATGGCTCAGGCGGCTATGATTTGTACGTGTTAAAGTTAACCAACTCTGCTGTGGCCGGGCCCAAGCCTAAGTTATTCTTAACAGGCGCCATCCATGCCCGTGAATACACCACTGCCGAACTCTTGACCCGCCTGGCCGAATACCTGGTGAATAACTATGACATTGACCCTGATGTCACCTGGATGCTGGACCATCACGAAATCCATATGATGCTTCACGCCAACCCGGACGGACGTAAGCAGGCGGAAACCGGGCTGTCATGGCGAAAAAACACCAACCAGAACTACTGCGGCCCTACCAGCAATTACCGCGGCGCAGACCTCAACCGGAACTTCGAGTTTAAATGGAACAGCTTCAGCGGTTCCAGCGGCGACCCGTGCGATCTGCTTTATCGCGGCCCTTATGCTGCTTCGGAGCCGGAGACCCAGGCTATACAAAATTACATCCGCGCCCAATTTCCCAATCAGCGGGGACCCAATAACACCGACCCCGCACCGCTCGATACCACAGGTATTTACCTGGATATGCACAGTCACGGACGACAGGTGCGTTACCAGTCGCGCTGGACAAGCGACCAGGTGGAACCGGTACCCAATGTGACGGAACTTATAACACTGGCCCGTAAGATCGGTTACTTTAACAGCCACTCGGTTTATGGAACCACTCCTGATGGAACCTCCAAATTGTTCGGTTACGGTGAAATGGGGATACCGGCTTATACCGTTGAACTGGGGACAGCGTTCTTCGAGAGCTGCACCTACTTTGAAAACACACTGGTACCGGATAACATACCTGCCCTGTTGTACGCCCTTAAAGTTGCCAGGACACCTTACATGACATCAGCCGGGCCTGATGCTGTTAACCCGGCTCTCAGCGCTGGCTCGACACTCCCGGGTATACCTGCCGGGACAGGTGTCACCTTAACCGCTACCATGGATGACACCCGCTACAATGACAACACGGGCAGCGAACCATGGCAAAATATTGCCGGGGCCGAGTACTACGTTGATGTGCCGCCGTGGGCTTCCGGTCCGGAACCCTTTGCATATGATATGTCGCCGGCAGATGGAAATTTCAACAGTCCGGTAGAAGCTGCCCAAGCCACCATCGATACCACTGGCTGGAGTGAAGGCCGGCATATTATCTTTGTCCGGGGGCAGGACGCAGACGGCAACTGGGGCGCCTTTAGCGCGGTTTTCCTCTATATTAATAACAGCGGCGGCAATCCCCCGGCAGCTCCAACGAACTTAACAGCCGGTGCGGTCTTCTGGCGTCAAATCAACCTGGCCTGGACAGATAATTCCGATAATGAGACTTCGTTTAAGATTGAAAGAAGCACTGACGGTAACACTTTCTCTGAAATTGACTCGGTTGAAGCCAATGTTACCTCTTACCGCGACACCACGGTGGCAGAAAATACCATTTATTGGTACCGGGTAAGAGCTGCCAATTTTTACGGTGATTCCGGCTATTCAAATATAAGCAGCGCTGCGACGCCTCAAAGGAAGTTGGGGACAGGCAAAGAAAAAATTCTGGCTGCTGGAGGCAAAAAGGGTTGAAAGATAATAACGCCCTGGCGAATCACCAGCCGCACGTTAGTCAGTGTTTGTAAATCTTCCAGGGGATTTCCCTCTACAACGAGGACATCGGCCAATTTACCCGGTTCTAATGTACCCAATAAAAAAAGGGGATGGGCAAGAATGATAACTAATATTAGTACAGTCTTAAAATGTTGCAAAAAATGATATCTCGAGAGCGGCAAAATTCTGCTTAATACGTGAATCTTTCCGGGTGATTGAAATAAACTTCTTGACGATTCAAAAAGCGTTTTGAATGGTTCTAAAAAATTTCTTGATGATTCCAGAAGCGTTTTGGATGTCTCAGGAAAATTTCTTGACGATTCCAAAATCGTTTTGGATGATTCAAGAAAATTTCTTGATGATTCCAAAATCGTTTTGAATGATTCAAGAAAATTTCTTGATGATTCCAAAAGCGTTTTGGATGATTCTAAAAAATTTTTGGATGAATCCAAAAGTGAAACGTCGATTGAACAAGAGAAAATTGGCCTATCCCGTAAATCAAAGGCTTAGAAGTTAAGATGTTGGGATGTTAAGGGGTTGAGAG
>WVZO01000159.1:2587-2868 GCA_011772425.1 Candidatus Aminicenantota bacterium | reverse complement strand
TCGATATTCGAAATTGTTTTTTCGTTCGCATTCCTTGTTATCTTTGCAATTTCGTAATAAACATGACCCTCGGGAGGGGCTGGGAGTTCTTTGACTCCCTCTGCCACGCGCACCACCCATTCCCGCTTCAGTCGCACACAGGTTTCTATTTTTATATCCGGGTGGACCAGGTCAATGTCGTCTGCTGCACCCACTTCTCTTTCCCAGACGTCAAGATAAACCAGGTCTGTTCGATCTCCTTCTCCTTCCGCTGGTGGAGATAACACTCCTAAAGGCTCGAC
>WVZO01000159.1:0-2504 GCA_011772425.1 Candidatus Aminicenantota bacterium | reverse complement strand
GGTTGGTCTTCTGTGCCGCCTGTTATAATAAAATCATTGCCCTGACCAACCGAGGCAGTGAAATTTTCCACAGTATTGTTAATTGCTGTCACAACTTCAGCAGAAACAGCCGCACGAATGTCCTTAAAATCGCTTGCCTGGAACGTAACCTCCTCTTTATCCTGTCCATCAGTACTCATCACCAGCTTCATGCCTTCTTCAAGAGTAAATGGTTCACTGAGATTCCCTACAAGCCGGGCTGGTGATGAACCTAACCTTGATGCTGAATAGTTATCAGGGCCAAAGCCCAATGCTTCGGCAGCGGTGGAGGCTTCCAGGTCAATAACAATGGATGATAAGTCGATAATTTTCTTATTCGAAGTTAATACGATTGTTCCGACACCGCCACCTGCTATTTGCGTTATACGAAACCCATCGTTCCCTTGCGGCACACCATTACCCACGAACCACTTGAGAAAGGTTTGCAGTTCGTGTTTCCTGATGTCTTCTTGTTCGTTCCAATCGGCATCCAAAATCGGTACGCCTTGCTGCAGCCGGACACCGACATAGTGTTTTAGTTTATTAAAGGTATTTCTTGTAAAGTTACCCATTGTTCCTCCTTTTTTTTGAAGCACGAATTCCGAAATCCGAAATCCGAAACAAATTCAAATTACCAAAATTCAAAATTCAAAACAAGAATTTCAGGCGCATCAGCGCCTTTTTTAAAGCTCTTTAAAGATGTTTTGGACATTTGAATTTCGGATTTGTTTCGGATTTCGATATTCGAATTTCGGATTTTCTTCATCATTCATAATTCATAATTTAGAAATATAACCGCACGACCCGGATGAGGGTGGTGGATACATCTTTATGAATGACCGGGTGACGGATACAGTCGATCATATAATCTTCATCTCCAAATTTCCCAAATAGACCAAACTCCCGCAAAGGATAAGTAGAGAGTTGCGTTTCCGGTGTTTCCGAAGGTGGCGGTGGAGGTTGGTCGGTTCCCAATGTAGCCGTGACCTGGATTCGACAGGTGGGTTCAGTAACTTCCGCATTGGTCTCATTCAAATAAACAATATCCAGGTCCGCAACATCAATTATAAAAGGGGCCGGGTCCACTAATCCCTCTAACAAGACATTGGGAGACTCCGTTCCTTTGTTATCCCAGTCCTCATCTCCTTGCCCTACTTTAAGGCAGCTAATACCCCAGGTCTGTTTGTTTTGATCGTTTTTCATAAATGCCGCTAACAAGATTCGACACCTGTCAACAATCAAATTGGAAACCCAACCACTGTCAAATATGACATTGCTGTTTTGGTCCTTTAAAACGTCACGGTATATGCCTCTTATTGAAGCGTACTTTTCTTCCATAATTCACCTCCTGTTTTAAATAAATCCGAAGCACGAAGCACGAAATCGCGCAGAGACCAAACAAATCCAAATTTCAAATGTTCAAAATTCAAAACAAGCCTCCGGCGGCCAACTTTTTGAAAAAAGTTGGACAAAAACTTTTTATATATTAGGATGCCTCGCAAGGTATTTGTTTTGGTCATTTGTATTTTGGTCATTTGAATTTGTTTCGAATTTCGATATTCGAATTTCGAATTTCATTTTTTTATACCTATATGCCATGTCCTGAATTTGGTAGTTATTGGTGTTTTGCTGAAATCCACGGAATGATGATCCTGGGATTGTTCACTCCATGAACACACCCAGGTCCATCCCGGCACTCTATCTTCGTATATATCACTTACCCCGGGATATACCTCGGGTATATTGCTGTCAAAAAACTGCTCATTAATATGCCGGGGATTCTCTTTGTCCTCTTCAGGAAAATCATATGTATAGATCAATTCCTTGTATATCGGCGGTTCAATGATGAAAATAGTACGATTTTGAATGGGAAGGAACCGTTCTAAAATGCCTTTAATGACTTCCTGGTTCTTGGTGATTAACCGGAGATCATCAGTATCCGGTGTAAGGTAAAGCCCGACGGTATCGCGGGCATACCAGTCGTTGTTGGTGGGTTTTCCATTTTCACCGGTATCATAGGTATAGGTTTGGAAATCGTCGTACATACCCTGTACAGCGTTCCTGGCTTTATTACGGGTATCAATTGTTACGCACCCGGCATAACGAAAATCAGTTGTTTCGGNNCTGTTATCCATTGGTAATGGCAGGGGGGCACGCTGGGAATAGGGATTGTTTATTGGTATTTCAGCACGTTCCAAACCAGTGGTGTCAATTTCCGTGAGTTTAATATTCCATACAGCCCAGCTTCTTCCTGAACGATTTGAAGCCCAGAAAAGCTCAATTTCACCGTCCGCATTAACAATTGCGGCAGGATCACAATCATCATAACCTTGCTCCGGGGGGTCTTTGGGCAGCGTTTTGATGGGCCCCCATGACCCGTCCAGTGGTTTTTCACGGTAGGCGATTTCCCAACACCCCCGAAGGCCATTTGCTTCCAGTTTTTTCCGTGACCAGAAGACCCATATACTGTTGTCACTTTCGCCTTT
>WVZO01000677.1 GCA_011772425.1 Candidatus Aminicenantota bacterium | reverse complement strand
GAAAAATTTGTTTTAGCTCATAGCTCATGGCTCATAGTTGATAGGAGGGAGAAGAAAGATGGCAGTGCTGAAAAGCTCCCTATGAGCTATGAGCTATCAGCTATGAGCTACCTCTACAAAACCGGTGATTTAGCCCGTTGGTTGGCGGATGGGAACATAGAATTCCTGGGCAGGATGGATCATCAGGTTAAAATCAGGGGTTTCCGGGTGGAATTGGGGGAAATTGAGAGCCGGATGTTAAATCACGATGAAATTAAGGATGCAGTAGTATTAGCATGGGATGATGAACGGGGACTTCGATACCTGTGTGCTTATATCGTATCTGAAAAAGAACTCTCTTCCCCGGAATTGCGGGGATACCTCTCCGGCAGTTTACCGGATTACATGATCCCTTCATATTTTGTTATGGTAGATAAAATTCCCCTAACACTCAATCGCAAAATCGACCGCAAGGCACTGCCGAAACCGAAGTTAAAAGCAGGCACGGATTACACGGCCCCCCGGAATGATATTGAACGAAGACTGGTAAAAGTATGGTCTGAGGTTTTGGATATTGACAGTAATATCATCGGCATCGATTCCGACTTTTTCGCCCTGGGGGGACATTCGTTAAAAGCCACCATCATGATGGCGAAAGTGCATAAAGAGTTCCAGGTAAAATTACCCTTGAATGAAGTTTTTAAGTACCCGCATGTCAGGGGACTTTCACAATATATCGAAGAATTGTCGGAAGATAAATTTACTGCCATCGAAAATACAGAGGAGAAAAAATATTACGCTCTTTCTGCCGCTCAAAAACGGCTCTATATCATTTACCAGATGGAACCGGGAAGTATCCGCTATAACATGCTGTTTGTGTTCCCGGTTGATAATAGGGATATGGAAGGTATAGATAAAGAACGCCTGGAAGACACCTTCGAAAAGTTGATTAAAAGACATGAAAGCCTGCGGACCAGCTTCCATATGGTCAACGGGGAACCGGTACAGAAGGTACACACATTCGCTGAAGTGGAATTCGAGATCGGATATTATTTAGCCACAGAGAGCACAGAGAACACAGAGGAGAGTATTTCAAACTTCGTTCGTCCCTTTGATTTATCAAAAGCGCCGCTGCTGCGGGTAGGGTTGATTGGAACCGGGCAAACCGGTCACCTCCTGGCAATCGGGATACATCATATCATTTCGGATGGCACATCGCAGGAAATACTGGAACAGGAATTTGCGGCTTTAGATGCAGGAAACGAACTCCCCCCACTGCGTCTGCAATATAAGGATTACTCGGAATGGCAGAACAGCAAAGAGCAGCAGGAAATTATGAGAACCCAGGAAAAGTACTGGTTGAAAGAGTTTTCCCATGAATTACCAATCCTCAACCTGTCCAGCGATTATCCAAGGCCTCTGTTCCAGGATTTTGCCGGCAGACAACTCTGTTTTTTCATCGATAAAGACATAACCAGGGGCTTGAAAGAGCTTTCAGTGAAAACCGGTACAACCTTATATATGGTTTTATTATCCGCCTTTAATGTTCTATTGTCCAGGCTGAGCGGCCAGGAAGATATCATTGTGGGAATGCCAATCGCAGGCAGACGGCATGTCGATCTTAAGGATATCATCGGCATGTTTGTCAACACCCTGTCCATGCGAAATTATCCCGAAGCAGAAATGCGTTTCATCGATTTCTTATTGGAAGTAAAAGAACGCACCCTGGAAGTGTTTGAAAACCAGGAATACCAGTTTGAAAACCTGGTGGAAAAGGTATCTGTAAGAAGAGATACCAGCCGGAATCCCATCTTTGACGTGATGTTTAATTTTTTAAATCAATCCGAATTCCAGGAAGAAATAAATTCGGCTGATCTTGATGAAATCAGCGATATGGGTGAGTCCAAAGTGCTTTTTGATATAATATTACAAGCATCAGAGGTGGAGGGAATGTTATATTTTACCGTTGGCTATTGCACGAATCTTTACCGGATGGAAACAATAAAACGGTTTATTACTTACTTTAAAGGCATTGTATCGGAGATTAAAGAGAACGCCGCCCAGCGGATATCTTCCATTGATTTTATTCCTGAGGAGGAGAAAAAGCAGATATTGGTTGATTTTAATGATAGTGGAGTGAAATATCCCTTTGATAAGACGCTTCATGGGTTATTCGCAGAACAGGCAGTCAGAAGACCTGACGGCCTAGCTGTAGTAGGCAGTTGCCAGTTGGCAGTTGGCAGTATGGATAAAACCGGGGAAGCGTTGCAATTAACATATGGGGAACTAAATATAAGATCGAATCAAGTGGCCCACTTGTTACAGGAAAGAGGTGTTCAAAAGGATACCGTTGTGGGAATCTTGATGGAGCGGTCTATAGAAATGATTATCGGTATTTTAGGGATTTTAAANNCACTTGTTACAGGAAAGAGGTGTTCAAGCGGATGATATTGTGGGCATCATAGTAGAACGTTCTATAGAAATGATTATCGGTATTTTAGGGATTTTAGAGGCAGGGGGAGCCTATTTGCCCATTCTACCGGATCACCCAATGGAAAGAATAAAGTACATGCTGGCAGACAGTCATGCGAAGATCTTGTTGAGTGAGGTGAGTAAGGTGAGTGAGTTGAGTGGGGGAACCGAGATTGTAAAACTGAATGAATTGAGTGAGGAATTCCCTACTCACCCTACTCACCTTACTCACCATACTCACCCGACTCACCTATGCTACGTTATCTACACCTCCGGTTCCACCGGGAATCCGAAAGGTGTCTTGATCGAGCATAAATCAATTATAAATACATTGTTGGCAATGCAGGAGAAATACCCCTTCAGCGAATCGGATGTTTCTTTATTAAAAACCTCATATGTTTTCGATGTATCGGTGGCCGAGTTGTTTGGCTGGTTTTTGGGAGAAGGAAAATTAGCGATACTTGAAAAAGATGGAGAAAAGGACCCCGGTAAAATATTGGAGACAATCGAACGTAGCGGTGTAACTCATATCAATTTTGTACCTTCTATGTTTAATGTTTTTGTAGAATGGTTAGACAATGATAATTCAGGCAAATTAGCCGGTCTCAAATACTTATTTTTGGCAGGAGAAGCGATTTACCCGGAATATGTCAATAAGTTCAGGCAGCTGGGATTGGCATGCCAATTGGAAAATATATACGGGCCCACGGAAGCCAGTATTTACAGCAGTTGGTATTCGCTGTCGGACTGGAATGGTACCGGTTGTATACCTATTGGTAAGCCTTTATTTAATGTGAAACTTTATATTTTTGCCAGGCATGAACATTTGCAGCCGGTAGGAGTACCTGGAGAGTTATATATTTCCGGTGTTGGTCTGGCTCGAGGTTATATGAATAACCCGGAATTAACCGCAGAAAAATTTG
>WVZO01000259.1 GCA_011772425.1 Candidatus Aminicenantota bacterium | reverse complement strand
ACCGGTATAGAGAAGCCAGCCCATTTCTTTCCTGACTTTAGTTCCTTACAATATCTTATTGCACCTTCATCTATATTTTCCGATACAAGAATACCAATTACACCTAAACCAGATTGAAACCCTCTTGGCCAACCATGATAATTGGTTTTAGCATACTTGAATGATTCAGTCAAGAACTCTTCAATTGTTTGTTCTGTAATCATTTCATCACCAAAATCAGAGGCTATGATGAATGTATTCAATTGTGTCGCCATCCAACGCCATTTAAATTTTTTATCATAACCAATTACAGTTGGTCTATTGCTTATCTTGTCTTCCGAAAAGAAAATTGATTTTGAGCTTAGACGCTCTTTGATGTTTTGAAGTACCATTTAATTTCTCCTTTTTTTGCACATAACTTATTATTATATGAAATCCGTGTTTCTCAGAAAACTCAACCAACTCAGATGTTTTCCATTTTGACATTGCCGGTTTACCCGGAAGAATATTTTTTACCACACCTTGGGAAAGAAAGTCAACCCCATGTTGAACACTTTTTTAAAAATGAGTATTTCTACCTCTTCAATCCGAACTCTCCTACCGCACGGGCACTCTGAAAAAACTTCTGCCCTCCGTGCGGATATACTGTCCAGTATTTTTATCTACAGGATGAACATAAAAACTAAAAAACTTTTGGGATGTCCATCCTGAAAATACTATGCCTCCGGCAGCCAGGGGCTCTTTTTATAAAAACCGCCCCTGGACCCCGCAAAAATTTTTGTTTAGGACACACGCGCCGCGGGGTCGGAGGCATATCTTTTATTGATCTCACGGACGACGTTTTCAGTGTTGGTTTGATAGGCTCGGACCATGGCAAAATTTCGGGCACCGATTTTGTACAACTCCGGGATATTTTCCAGGTTCAACCCCCCGATAGCTACCACCGGGATATGAACGGTTTCCAGGACTTTCTTCAGGGTAATCAAGCCAATCGGTACATAACTCTCTTTAGTAGGGGTGGCAAACACAGGCCCGCTGCCGATGTAATCGGCACCTTGCTTTTCAGCTATAATTGCTTGCTCCAGGGAATGAGTAGAAACACCAATAATAAAATCCGGCGGTGTGATCTTTCGTGCTTCGGAAATGGGGATATCGTCCTGTCCCAGATGAACCCCATCAGCACCGGAAAGAAGAGCAATATCTATAAAATCGTTGACAATAAACAATGTATTGTATTGCCGGGTAATTTTTCGAATGGTTACTGCCTGTTCCAGCATTACTTTTCTATCAGAGGTTTTATCGCGGTACTGGAGTATCCTGGCACCCCCCTTGCAAGCATTTTCAGCCATTTTAATATGGCTGCCGCTGGTGATAACATAGGCCCCCCAATCCGGCTTGTTTTGAGGTTTGAATTTAGACCGGCCTGGGTAAGTGTTGTTTTGGGATTGGGTTTGCGTTTGCTTCAATTTCAATGCCCGGTCAAAAATGATTTGATGGCTCCTGAAAGCAATGAGAGGCATCTCTTCTAAACTGAAAAAGCGGGCATCCAGGCAGTCGGTTTTTGCTTGCAATTGTCCCTTTATATTTTTTATTGTATATCCCATCACTACTACTGTTTTATAGAGCACATTTTTGCTTGATATATTTCCTATGGCTTGATGGACTTCGCCTTCGAGCCCGGTTTCTTCTTTTAGTTCTCTGAGGCAGCCGTTTTCCGGTGTTTCATCGATTTCAAGGAATCCCCCGGGGAGGCACCACCCCCCGATTTTGGGTTCTACTTTGCGCTGCACCAGGAGAATCTCATTCTTTTCATTGAAAACCACTGCCGCGGTTGAAGGCACCGGGTTCTCGTATATCGGGTGATTGCAAGCAGGGCAAAAGAGCCGGTTTCTGTCTTCGATGAATTTTTCGCTCAACCGGCTGCCGCAGTGGTGACAAAACATTTTCCTGTTCATTTTCTATAAGTTTAAATGAGTTTCCATTAAAATGCAAGAGGTTGCCCCCTGATCTACAGGGACTCGTCAAAGTCCTCATTTTTGAAAGAGAAGCCACAGATTTCGCAGATTTCGCAGAAAAAAAATAAAAAAATCTGTGTAATCTGTGTAATCTGTGGTTCCTTAGTATTGTTTTTTTCAAGCAGTTAGTACTGTAAAAGGACTTTGACGAGACCCTGCCCTGATCTACGCTCTACCAAAAATTCTCACAAAACCTTTGATTTTTTCTTTAAAAATTGTTAATATCGTTGTTTCAGATTTCGTGCTTCGTGCTTCAAAAAGGAGGTTTATTCATGGGACGTTGGATCAATGGAGATAGCAAGGAGTTATCCCTGCAAGCCAATATAATGATCTTGTTGGGAATGTTTATTGTTACGGTGTTATTATGGAATACTGTTTTTATTTACCCGGTGAAGCTTTTTGTAGTAGGGCTTCATGAGCTCAGTCACGGGTTTGCGGCTGTTTTAGCGGGTGGGAAGATCGATCACATCCAGATCGACAGCCGCATCGGTGGGTATTGTGTTTATGCCTTGCCCACCAATGCCGGGTTTTTCAAGCAAGCTTTTGTCGCCGGTGCCGGGTATTTGGGTAGTTTGTTGTGGGGAGCGCTTATTTTTTTTACTGCAGCCAGGACCCGCGTTGATCGACAGATTACCCTTATCATCGGGGTATTGATGTTGGTTCTCTCATTTTTTGTCATCCGCACTGGCGAATTATTTGGTATTATTTTTTGTTTTGCTTTTGCCGTGTTTCTTTTTGCTGCTTACAAATGGTTTTCTCCGTTATTTCATGATATTTTTCTCAAATTCCTGGGGTTAACCAGCTGTCTATATGTGCTGATCGATATTAAAGAAGACCTGATTGATCGCAGTGGTATTGGCAGTGATGCGGACAAGATTGCCCAGATGTTGGGCGCTCCGTCTCTTTCTATAGTTATTGGCATTGCCTGGATTATCCTGGCTGTCGTGATCCTGGTTTTTACGTTAAAGGTTTCGTTTAAGAAGGAGGGAGCCGCCAAGAACGCGAAGGAACGCGAAGAAAGAGATTTAGAAGGTCAGTGAGTTTGTCTCCGACGGCCAAGGGCTCTTTTTATAAAAACCGCCCCTGGACCCCGCAAAAATTTTTTATACACGGTCAATCATCGTACCACGCTTCTTTATATCCTGCCACATTGTTATCATTTTGCTTCTTTCTCAACCTCTCAACCTCTCAACTTCTTCTCTTCATCTTCGTGTCCTTCGTGGCTATTATTTTCGCCGAAGGCGTTTAAAACCTGGCCGAAGGCCACCTCTTTTTACTCAACTTCATGGGGTGATCTCCCCTTGAAAAAGGTTTTAAACAAAATCCATAAGAATACTCTTTGGGAAAAAGTGTATATTTAGGCAGCGGCCGCGCTCCCCAGGAATCATTTCCTCCTACACCAGTCTGCTTATAGTCAATGTTCAAGACCACAAAATCCCTTGGTGTGAGATCAGTAAGATGCAGCGATCCCCTCTTCTCCCTGGTCAGATCGTCAATAGTAAAATGCAAAGCAGAAAAACAAATTAATGGCTTCCCTACCACCAATAGACCGGTTCCATCCTTATTTGACAATGCCACCCACCTCACATCGGTTTTATACCCGTTTTCCTGGGGACTAACATAAGGAACAAACTGTTCAGTCACCGTGCTTTGATAATAACCCACAAACGCACCGGTCTTGCGGTCCCAATAATTTTCATGCGGCCCCCTGCCATACCATTGGACATATTCAAACCCTTGAGGCAAACGCATGGTCATTCCCAGGCGTGGCAATTCAGGCAGTTCTTTAGACCCGGGTCCGGGGATAAACCTGTTTTCAACAACGATATCCCCACTGCCCAGCACCGTATAAATGGTATGAAATGTCGATCCCACATCCGGCAAAGAAAAATCAACCGTAACCCGAACAACAGAATTCCCCGTCTTTTTAACCTGGAATTTTTCAACTTTCCTGGTTTTGCCGGCCTTTTGCCAGGGAGCACACCTCTGCGGCATCTTATTCCCAAAATCATTATCCGTGGGAGCACGCCAGAAATTCGGTTCAAGTCCTTTTTCAATAAATTCTACTTCTTTGAACCGCAGCGATGTCAGTGTGCCGGTGTCCCGGTTGAAACCAACACTAAAATCGCTGCCGGAAACGATAACCTCATTTTCCTGCTCTCTTAAATCTACGGGGTCTAATTGAAGGATATCTATTGGAGTAACTTGCTTTTCCAGGGGTAATTTAAACTGGTGGGCAGCAATCTCGTGCCCTTTTTGTGCCCATTGGGTATTCTCAGCCAGGTGAAAGCTAGCCCTAAGCCAGTATTCGGCCCCGGGTTTGGGAACCGGTTTTCCCAATGGTATAGTAACCGGTTTTCTGGCACCTGGTTCGATATCCAACGCCCCCAGGGTGCCGGACTGCAGCAAGGTACTGTCTTCATGTAGAACCCATTTTACCGTATACTTTTTAAGATTGGTAAAAAAGAATTTATTGTGGATTTCGATTTTTCCTGCCAACAGATCAACCGCTTTAAATCCCACGTTTTGATAGACTTTTTTCACTTCTATCAGTTTAGGGGTGACCCCGCGGTCAGGCAGTACCAGGCCGTTGATACAGAAATTATTGTCGTGTCTTTCTTCGCCGAAATCGCCGCCAAAGGCCCAGAATTCGCGGCCGTCTTTAGTTCTCTTGCGAAGCCCCTGGTCCACCCAGTCCCAGATACTGCCGCCCTGGAGATGATGGTATGTTTCAATGGCATCCCAGTAATCCTGGAGGTTTCCCACAGAATTACCCATGGCATGAGCATATTCGCACAGGATCAACGGCCGGTCCTGTGGAGTCTGGGCATACGTCACAATCTCATCAATGTCCCAATACATGGGACATACAATATCGGTATGGGGCCGTTGCTTTGCCCGTTCATAATGAACCGGCCGTGATGGGTCCCGTTGATGAATCCAATAGCTGCCTGCTTCAAAATTGGTGCCGTCCCCGGCTTCATTGCCCATAGACCAAATGATCACACAGGGATGATTCTTGTCCCGCTCCACCATGCGGCGGATGCGGTCCAGGTGCGCTTCTTTCCATTCCGGCTTGTTGGCGAACGTGTTTTCCGGTTTGTAACCCATACCGTGCGACTCGATATTGGCTTCATCGATGACGTACAACCCGTACCGGTCACACAACTCATACCACAGCGGATCATCCGGGTAATGACACGTGCGCACCGTGTTAATATTAAACTGTTTCATCAAGTGAATATCTTTGATCATGGACGCCGGACTCACGTAATGACCGGTATCCGGGTCATGCTCGTGACGGTTTACACCTTTCAAAAGCACAGGTGCACCGTTCACCAACAACTGACCCTTTTTGATTTCCACTTTACGAAAACCGAATTTACAGCTTTCTATTTCCAGGATATTTCCCTTTCCGTCTTTCAGGGTCAACAGCACGGTATAAAGATTTGGTTCTTCCGCCCACCATTTGCGGGGATTTTTCACCGGGGCTTTCATTTTAACAATGCTCTCCGCACCCGGGGCAATATAAACACTGTCTCCGGTTACCAGGATGTCAGACCCCACGGGCCGGTTTCCCGAATCCAATAGGGAAACCTCGATACAGGTATTTCGTGAGGGTTGGGAACCGTAATTTCGCACCTTTGCCGTTACCTTTAACATGGCATCCCGGTAGTTCTCGTCCAGGTGGGCTTGCACTTCGAAATCGCGGATATGGACCGATGGCGCGGCGAAAAGATACACATTACGATAAATACCGCTGAGACGCCAGAAATCCTGACATTCCAGGTATGAACCGTCAGACCAGCGAAAAACCTCCACGGCCAGGAGGTTTTTGCCTTTGCCAAGATATCTTGTTATATTAAATTCCGCGGGTGTACGGCTTCCCTGGCTGTAACCTACTTTCTTACCATTGACCCATAAATAGAACGCCGATTCCACGCCGTCGAAATGAATAAACACCTGGTAGTCTCGTTCCAGCCAGTCTCCCGGTATCTCGAATTCTTTTCGGTACGAACCCACCGGGTTGTAATGGTGTTGAATAGAGGGAGGGTTCTTTTCAAACGGGTAGGCACTGTTCAGGTAAATGGGGATGCCATATCCTTGCATTTGCCAGTTGGAAGGCACGGTTATTTCTTTCCAACTGCTGGTATCGTAACCTGGTTTGTAGAAATCCATTGGTCTATCGGCGGGCTTTTTGACCCAATGGAATTTCCATTTGCCGTTCAGGGACTGGTAGAATCGTGACGCTGTGCGTTTGCCGATGATTGCTTTTTTTCTGTCGGCATAAGGGATGAGTGTGCAATGGGCAGGTTCTTTGTTTTGCCCGATCATTTGGGGATTTTCCCAATCGTTCCCTGCTGCTGCTTTTGTTTGCGTTGCTGACATATTCGTATGCTTGTTTGTATTTGCATTGTCACATTTTGTCGTAGTCAAAAAAGCCAAAATGATTGTCATCGATAGGAAATAAGAAAGTGTTTTTCTTTTCATTGTTATTACTCCTGGAATTTATAAACAATAATTACCATAGATGAAAGAAAATAACAAGGTAGTCACATGCACAAGTTCAGTTGGCAGTTGACAGTTGGCAGTCGGCAATAAAGAGCAAATCACATCGATACCAATGGGAAATATCGTTATGAAGCCTTGCACGATGATTGACCGTGTATGAAAAGTTTTTGGGAGTCCAGAACCCTTTTTTCAAAAAGGGTTTTGGCCGNNTAATAAGAGATCAGGATGGACAGTCTAAATTTTCTTTTAGTTTTAAGGTATTTCTGTCCATCCTGTAGATAAAAATAGGGGGGTAGTAGATCCGCACGGAGGGCAATAGTTTTTTAGAGTGCCCGTGCGGTAGGAGAGATCTGGCAAAATATTTTTTACCACCGCAGAATGTTAATTTTTGACTGTCACCTCTTTTCAAAGCCTGTGGAGGACTATGAAGAAACGGCTCAAAAAGAGAATTAGCGAAGTGAAGCAGGAACTGAAGGAGAGAATGCACAATAAAGTAGAGGAGACGGTGGCATGGCTGGCCTCAGTGATAAGAGGGTATATCAATTATCACGGAGTGCCGGGAAATATGGATTCAGCAAGAGGATTCCACCAACAATGTGAAAGGGAACTATATCGAACGCTCCGGAGAAGGAGCAACAAAGCGCGCAAGTTAACATGGGAAGACCTCCGCAAAATAATCAAAGGGAAAATCCCCAAACCGCGATTAGCCCATCCATTTCCAGATAAGCGATTTTGGCGCCAGAGACTCGAAGTAGGAGCCGTATGAGATAGTACCTCATGGACGTTAGTTATAATAGACTTTATC
>WVZO01000653.1:1488-3910 GCA_011772425.1 Candidatus Aminicenantota bacterium | reverse complement strand
TTGACAAAGTCACGGATTTGGGTTTCGTCAATGGGAATCTGTGGGTAACCCGGGAGGTTATTTATATCCACCGGGATGTCCAGGTGTTCCAGGAGTTTGGCTTGGTTATAGACGGAATGGGTATATGTGTCCCCGAACGTCCTGGGGGTCAGGCGGTGGTAGGCAAAGTTGCGGTTCGGGGTTTTGTAGCCGATGCGGAGTTTTGCGCCGGTGAGCCAGGTGAGTTGTGCGCTTTTGGGTCCGGAGTGGAAATCGATTACCGTGTCGAAACCGGTCTTGCGAATATCTTTCCTGAACTGCCACATTTTTTTGATCCCCATTTTACGGGGAATCACAATGAGTTGGTGAATGCCTGGAATTAAGGCGCCAATTTCCTGGAATTGTTCTTCGACGACGTAGTAAATGTCGGTATCCGGGAAATGTTGTTTAAAAAGTTGTATGGAGGGAATGGTAAAGATGATATCGCCCAGGAGGCGTAAGCGGATAAAAAGGATTTTATCCGCTTTATTCTGCGGGAATGGCTTCATCGATCAGCATCACCGGGATACCGTCTTTAATGGGGTAAATGCGTTTGCATTTGGCGCATTTAAGGCCGTGTTCATCTTTTTTGTATTCCATCAGTTCGACATCGGATTTACATGCCGGGCATGCCAGGATATCCAACAAATCTTTGGAGATAATTTCTTTTTCCATAAGCTCACCTTTTATCATCCAGTAATAGTTTTAGATTGCATTTTCTCATGTGTGGGCGTTGGTGTCAAGGGGTTGACGAAAAAAAGGAACAGTCAAAAAACCATGTTTTACAATCCATAAAACCGGACAATAGCCAATGTTAAATTCAGATGATGCCAACCTCAGCTTGTTGTCCAGCGTCCAAATCAGGACGTCACTCAATAACGCTGAAATCAGCAGATGAATATCAATCCAGCCAAGCCCTCTTCCCATGAGCCGGTGGGCANNGAAGAACTTCACTTTGCTCTGCTGATCTGGCTGTAGGAAGTGAATGAAGCAATGAAAGTATCTCGTCTCTATTCTTAAGGTTCCCGCACGAAAGCTCGCCAATAACAAAGGGATGGCACATGACATCTCCATTATTTAATAATTGTTTGAGATGAGAATTGCCGTAACGAAGGTGGGATACCCATACTGACGTATCCACCAGGACCATTTTAACTTCCTTCCATTCCCATTCTTCTGCGTGGTATCATTTGCAGGTCTTTTTCGGTCCCTCCCAGTTTTGCCAGTCTTTTACTGCTTTCCCGGGCGATCAATGCTTCCAAACCGAGCCTGACCAATGAAGTTTTTTCCTTGATACCAGTTAATATGGAAGCTCTTTTAATCAGGCTGTCGTCAATATTCAATGTTGTCCTCATAGGCAATTCTCCACATTTTTATTTTTTCTATATGCATTATTATGCATTAATTATGCATATCTGTCAACCAAAAAAGAAAAAGGGACGAAAAAGTGGTGAAAAAAAGGGGATAGTCAAAAAAAATATTTTTATAATTTTTATTTTACGGGGGTACCTTTTTGTCAGGTTTTAGATATTCTTAATAATCCTTTATAACCAGGCATATTCGTATTTAAATCATCCATTTAAAAAAAAAATTTTTTTTTAATCATGTTTATATAGCATTCTTCGGTAAAACCTGACAAATTGGGGGCTTGTTTTTAAAAAAGTATGGATTATAATCCGTGTGTGGCACCAGGCGGACAGGAAAGGAACAGAAATAAGGAAGGTGTGTGATGAAACAGTTTGCATTACCCAAAAAGATGGAACACAAAGGAAAAGAGCAATCGAGGAAAAAACAGGGGAACAAATCCAAATACAAACCCATAACCGCATCGATTGACTACATCCTCCAACTTCAGCAAACCATCGGCAACCAGGCGGTCCAGCGGATGATAAAATCAGGGGAGATTCAATTAAAAACGAACCACATCCAACCGGGAGACGTCTACAGCCGGGAAGTGGAACAATTGAAACAGCGAGTTGAAAGTCAGTTTAAGAGGATGGATGAGGAAGATCAGGAGGTGGCCGCAGAGGGAACGAGCAAAGAGACTAAAAGTAGAGTGGCTACCCCGCCAGCTACTGTGGTTGCTCCTCTAGCACCCGTGGGCACGCCACCTGTCCAAGCGGTACTCCCCTCACAACTACAACCCACGGTTTCTCAAGAACAGGTAGCACAAGTGCGGCGACGTATTGCACAACTGGTAGCCAACTATGCGGCAGATCGTGGCATGTTGGGCGGCATGGTCGGGCGCGGCAATATAGTTTACAGGAATCAACAGAGAGAAAACCTGGTTGCACTGAACAATTCACTCATTGCCGGACAAGCGGCGGCCAGAGTTCTGCGATTGCGTGGTGCGGCACTTGTACCAGGCAGAACGAGGGAGGCGGGTTATAGGGGTCTGCTCGCT
>WVZO01000653.1:0-1379 GCA_011772425.1 Candidatus Aminicenantota bacterium | reverse complement strand
ATTGGTAGCCGCAATAAACACCTGGAGTAACGGCGACGGCGGAGCCATTGCAGGTACTGTCTTTGTTCTGCCCCCCTTTGCGGCCCATCCGGCCGATCCACGTTGGGAAGTCAGGGTTCCCCCAATCCCGGGTTGGGTTGGCGCTGACCCTTTTGCCCATCCCCGCAATGTCATCGGAAATGGCTCCATACCGACCACGGCACATACACGCAGAAATTTGCCTCGGGCACGACAAACATTAATAACGACCATGAACAGAGCAGGGTACACCTAGGAGGCTGTCCGAGAATAGCCTGAATCGATTTTTTTACAATAAAAGAAGTATGGTGTCAGGTAATTTATTTTCCCAATCGTGGAAATTAGCAAAGGAAAAAATGAAATTTGGTCAAGGCGCTGGACAAATTTCCTTGAAATTTGTCCGCGACTGTGTTAAAATTTCAACATGAAAGAAATCAGCCGATTATTCTATGATAAACTTTTCAAAAGTATCGACAAAAAAACAATCCTACTGCTCACAGGGATCCGCCAGTCAGGTAAAACGACAGCCTTAAAACACCTTGAAAAAAGGATAGAAGGGAAAAAGCTCTGGGTTAACTTCGATAAATTTCAGAATCAAATCCGTATACAAAAGAATCCCGAAAACCTGGTTTCAGATATTGAGGAGGCAGCGGGAAAAGCGCTGAAACGTATCAAAAATGAGCGGGTCTTCGTTTTCATGGATGAAGTACAAAAAGTTCCGGCGGTTTTCGATACAGTCAAATGGATTCATGATGATTTCGGGGATTCCATTAAATTTTTTTTCAGCGGCTCTTCCACTCTGAATCTTTACCAGAGGGCCTCAGAGTCGTTGGCAGGCCGCACGGAAGTCATCAACGTATTCCCGTTTACCTTCAAAGAAGCCCTGCACTTTGCCTCTGAAAAGAACCTTATGCCCCTGACCGGGATCAACTACCTGACGGAAAAAACACTGGATGAAAAAGAATTTACCCGGTGGTGCGAGATATCAGCTCCTTTTAAACGGGCGTTTGAAAGGGAATGGGAACAACTAATACTTTATGGATATTTGCCGGGAATTTTTCATATCGATACGGGAAAAGATAAATGGGAGTATTTATCCAATTTCAGGCATACGTATATAGAAAAGGATATCAGGGATATCCTCAATATCGGTAATATCATGGGTTTTAATAAACTGTTGTCCATCCTGGCTAACCGTACATCGAATCTTTTGGATTACAGTAACATGGCAACTCTCTTGAAACTGAATCGAAAAACAGTGGCAAAGTATATGGATATTTTGCTGGAGACATTTATTGTTTTGGAACTTCAACCATTCTTCAAGAATATTGAAAAACGGGTGGTTAAAACCCCCAAAAGTT
>WVZO01000176.1 GCA_011772425.1 Candidatus Aminicenantota bacterium | reverse complement strand
AGGGTTCCACGTTCACTTCAATTTTACCTTTGTCGCATGCAAACACCGGCATACCTTGTTCCAATTCCAGGTATCCTTTCAGCGCCCTGGACAGGCCTACTACGTCGAACAGGTCCGGCCGGTCCGCCAGGAGATCGATACGTACAACCGCATCGGATGCGAATTTTTCAAAATTAGCTTCTTGCTCATGGCCGCAGAAGGCACACCGTTTGGCCGGTTCCTCGCGGGTCAATTTATCGTTCAACGCATCACACGCCGGACAGCGATAAAGAGTGATCTCCGCCGTATCTTCCACATCGCATCCCAATTGCTTCAGCGATTCCACGATCACTTCCATGGAATACTCTTCTACCAGCAATTTGTTTAATTGTTTTATACTATAGCTTACTATAGGCATAAGGCAATCTCTTTTGTTTCATCCAGGTCACTCCAGTAGAGTTCCCGGATATCTGTAATACCGTAACGCAGCATGGCCAGGCGTTCCAGGCCCAGTCCCCAGGCCAACACCGGGACCTTGCAGCCGAAAGGTTCTGTCACCTCCGGCCGGAAAACCCCGGAACCACCCAATTCTATCCATCGGTTCCTGGATTCCATAAACCCGGACACTTCAATACTGGGTTCCGTATAGGGAAAGAAGTCCGGTTTAAATTTAACCTTCTTAAACCCCATCTTATAATAAAATTCTTTCAGCGTTCCCAGGAGCGTTGCCAGGTTGGCACCTTCATCGATGATAATACCATCCACCTGGAAAAACTCGGGCAGGTGTTTATAACTGATGGCCTCGTTGCGAAAAACCGTACCCACACAAAAGACTTTTCTCGGCGGGTTGGGATTTTCAGCCAGGGCCCGAATCGATGTGGCAGTGGTATGGGTTCGCAGCACCACCTGCCGGGCCCTGTCCGCGCTCCACTTATACCCCCATCCTTTGGAACCCGTTTCCCAGCCGTTTTCATGGGTGAGTTTTACCCGCTCGACAATCTCCTCAGCCGGTAAATGGGCCTGGTTCGGCCGGGACATGTAATAGGTATCCTGCATATCCCTGGCCGGATGGTCCTGGGGCTGAAACAGCGCATCAAAGTCCCAGAACGCAGATTCCACCAACGGAGAAACCACTTCGGTAAATCCCATTTCCAAAAATGCTTTCCGGGCTTCCTGGATAATCTTTCGCAAGGGGTGTATTTTGGCAGGGTAGACTCTCTCCGCTTCCAGCGTGACATCATAACGGCGTAATTGGATATTTTGCCAATCACCGGAAACAATATCCTCGCTGGTCAGCTGGGTTTTCTCCCGGATAATATGTATATTATCCTTCTTCAGGGTTTCCCTCCCCAGAGGGGTAAGCTCAACAAAACGGAACATTCGCGGCTTGATTTTGGCAAGGGTGGGCCGGTTCTTCAAGAGCTGCTTCACATTATTGCCATCAATGGAATGAGACGCCAGTTCATCCAGGAAGATCGTCCGGGTCCGGGGATTGATTTCAACAGCCAGCCGGATGGCTTTTTCATCATCCGCCGGGTTCTCCAAGGCCTCCTGCCCGTCTTTTAGAACAGCAATTTCATCTTTTTCTTTATCCAGCCATCCTCTGATCTTTCCCCATTTAATCACTTCGTTCAGTTGAACACCTTTGCTCTTTAAATCCCCTACCAGATCGCGGATTTTAATTTTACTTTTTCCATCCTTTGAGATTAAAGCTAACGCCTGCCTTTCCGGCAGTCCCTTATCGACCTGTTCCAGGGCATCCTCCGCAAGTACCAGTTCTTCCCGTTCTTTTTCTTCAATGGTAAGCCAGCCCTGGTCGCGGGCGTGATTGAGAGTAGACGCTGCCAGGGCCTGGTCCACCCCTGTTTGCGCCACAATCTCGCGGATGCTTAGAACCTCCTGCCTACTTAAAAGCAGCTCGAATACCTTCCATTGGTCTTCAGTAAATTTGATTGGCATTTTGTTTCGCCGCCTAAAATTAGTTTATTAAACAAAATAAAGGCAAATTTTATATGAAAATCGTTATAATTTCAAGTATATATGCCTCCGGCGGCCAGGGGCGCTTTTGGAAAAAACGCGCAGAGAACCCCCTGAGACCCCGCAAAAACTTTTGTTATGCGGAAAGACGGTTGTGCTGCGTTCTATATATAGTGCCCCATTTTTTTCATTTTATTTCTCCGGATAAAATAAAACAAAATGCGGTAATTTTTCGTATAATAAAAGTCAGGGACATTCAGTGCGCTTTTTACTATATACGGTTGAAAAAGTAAGCACTTTCTGTTATATAATAAGCACGAATAAGGACGAGTTGTTTTTAATGAAGTTGAGAATTTTTAGTTATGCTTTGAAAAGCCCCAGGGGCGGAAGCCTGCCCGACCAGGAGTAATTAAATGATGAATGATGAGTGATGAATGATGAAAAATAAAAATGAGGTGTGAGATATGATAAAGCGTCATGGATTGGTGTTATTTTTGTTTGGTTTTTCTATCATCGTGGGCCTTATGGCTGCATTTCCGGATGTATTAGGGACATATTTTTTCTTTTCCGGTGCACTGTTTATACTTATCACCGTGGCGGTTCTTTTTGCTGCAGCCGCGGCAGTATGGCTGGCATTGACACGTAAACGCCATATCCGCGAGCCAAAACAATCGATCCTGTACCAGGGAAAAGCATTTTTAGTCTGGTTTATCAGCCATAATCTTTTTTGGGCATTGGTGGGAAGTATTTCCATATGGGGCTTGTTAATGCTCTTTGGCCCTTACCCCTGGGTAATCATTTTTAGTGCCGGTGCGTTGGCCTGTACCTGCTTTGCCTTAATCGGTGTTTTTATCATTAAATATAAAAAGCGCCAAATGCTGGGATTATGCTGGCAAAGTCCTATTCCTGACGGGCTTCCCAACTTCTGGGACCGCGCCGCAGCCGCGATGATCCTCCGGGAACGGTACGAATACGCAGCAGAACATGACCAGAAACAACCCACACCGGTCCTCTGGTCCATTTCCCGCGTGTTTGACCGTTCGATTAACCACGGCGTCGAACGTAAAGTCGATCTGATGGATCGCGGCTTTCCCACGAAAAAATTGAAATCCGAAGGAAAACACCGGATAAAAGTACTGCTGGTTCTTTTCCTGGTCACCGCAGCTCTTGCGGCACTGCCAGGACTCCTGGGTCTTACCCCTCCCCCCTGGGACCGCGTTCCCGACGGCTGGCCGTCATCGAAAAAACCTCAAATGATGGCTAAAAAACAAAAACAAGACCAGGAACAGAAATCAGGATCCGATTCCAAAACCGAAGACAGGGGCGAAAACGAAAAACAAAGCCGGAAGGATTCTAAAGATTCTCAACAAAAAGGCCAGGAAAGTAAACAAACCGGCGATAATCAAGACGGTAAATCCAAATCCGGCAGCGGTGCCGGTGATTCAAGCAGCAGCAAGAGTAACGGCACCGGCGCGGGTGATTCCAGTGAAGGCCAGTCACAGCAAGGTCAGGAGGGAAAAGAGGGGCAATCAGAAGGAAGCAGCCGGGAGCAGAGCGCAAAAGGGCCGAAAACACCAAAATCACCGGATACACCGGATACACAAGGCGCTGATAGTACCGGTAAGGGCGGTTCGAAACAGGAACAACAGGACAAACAACCCGGAGAGGGGCAAGAAGGAAAAGGGAAAGAAACAAAAGGTAAAGGTGATAAAGCGGAAACAGGAAAGAAAGGGGACAAAAAGGGCAAAGAGGGTGAGAAAGGAACCGGTGATCCCGGTAAGTACGATTCTGAAGGTGGACAGGGGCAGGAACAGGAAGGAAAAGGAAAGCAAGGCAAACCAGGTGAAGGCGGTCAAAAAGGGCAGGATCAAGAGGGCGGCGGTGGCAAACAGGAAGGTGAGAGCTCTGCTCAAGATAAAGGACAGGGAAAGGGTGAAGGTTCCGGGCAAGAACAGGGGCTAAAAGGAAGCGGTGGTGAGGATAAAGGTGACAAAGGTCAGCAGCCCGGGGATTCCCAACAAGGGGGTGCAGACCAGGGCCAGGAAGCAACCAAAAGCCGTGGTTCCGGCGGCGAAGGCCAGGGATTGGGTGATCCTGATCACGTTCCTGAAACACTGCCTGAACCCGAACCTATTACCAAATTCCCTTCCAGGGATACCAAAATGGTAACACTGGACCTGCCCACATTGAATGCGTTAGCGCCTGCCGGGGACAAAAGTAAAAAAGATCAGTCCCAAAAAGACAAACCGGATGCCAATCAAAAAAAACAGCGTGCTCCTACCACTCAGTTTAGAGCGGGTAAACAGGACCGCCGTATTTCAAAGCCGGATCAATTTCTACCCAATTGGATTTTGATGCTGTTAAAGCAAAAAGCTAAGAAAAGAAAATAAATTAAATTAGGTTGAGGAATTAAATGCAAAAACGAGAAATAGAGGAACTGACATCCGCAATTATGACGCGAGTAAGGTTGAAGATGTTTGGAATGGATGAGGTGACCCGTCTCATCCTGGTGGCTTTTTATACCGGAGGGCACGTATTATTGGAAGGAAATCCCGGGTTAGGGAAGACCGAAATGGTGAAAACGCTGGGTCAGGTATTGGGGCTTCCTTATGGTCGTATTCAATTTACGCCGGACCTGATGCCTGCAGATATTACGGGTACGTATACACCTGATTTTGAACAAAACCAACTGCAAAAATTGGTATTTCAAAAGGGTCCGGTGTTTACATCCCTTTTATTGGCGGATGAAATCAACCGGGCGACTCCCAAAACCCAGTCAGCCATGCTGGAAGCCATGGCGGAAAAACAGGTAACGGTACTGGGTAAGAAATATCCTTTATTTATTCCTTTTATGGTGTTGGCCACCCAAAATCCTATTGATCATGAAGGAACGTTTAATTTACCTGAAGCCCAGGCTGACCGGTTTATGTTTAAGATCAACGTACCTGTCCCCAACAACAGTACTCTTCGTCTGATTTTAAACAAAACCGCGGGCACGTTGACTGATTCTCCCGGCAAGAAGGAGGCGGATGAAGCTAAGCTTCGGGTATTCCGGGATATTAAGACCTCCAAAGCTGTGTTTGAGCGGCTGGAGATGGACATCCAGCGGTTTGGTTCTTCTCCGTCGGTAGAGACTCATATCAGTAATATGTTCCTGGCATCCAATCACCGCTTTGATGAGTTGGATGGTTTAACGCGGGAGCAGCAGAATAAAGCCAGGGATTTGGTAGAGAAGTTAATGGTATACGGCCTGGGGCCTCGTGCGGCAACGAATTTGATGTTAGGAGCCAAGGCCTGGTCGTTGATGTTTTTGCCTGGTGCAGAGAGTGCTGAAGGTCCTGCATTGGCACGTGTGGTAATGCCGACACTGCGTCACCGTATTAAGCTTAAATTTGATTGGCAGGAAATATTTTTTAAGATTGAAAAACCTACTAAAACAGATAACATCGATACTTCCGTGGATTCAACCACCCTGGAGGCGCAGATGGTACGAATGATCGAATCCTTTTGTTTAGCTACTGCACCGGATGACCATGAATATCTGCGCATTTTCAAAGAAGAATTCCATAAATCCATCAGCAAAGCGTGAGAAGAAAGGAGCCACGAAGGACACGAAGATGAAGAAAATTCCAAATTCCAAATTCCAAATTACAAAGGGGGTGGCACCCCCAACCATTAAAGAATTCCAAATTACAATGACCGAAATTCCAAACAAGATGTGTCGAGCACCCTACGGTTTATGGTACTGTATTACGTGGTAAGAAGTGAGATGACACCATTGGGGCAGGATGACCTGAAACATCGTAACACAGGCTGACCATGTATAAAAAATTTTTGCGGGGTCCAGGGGCGGTTTTTATAAAANNGGTTTGGTAGGCGGGCACCAGATGCGGCGCAAGGGGCAGAGTCTTGAGTTTTATGATTACCGGCCTTACATACCTGGTGATGATGTACGTTATGTGGACTGGCGGGCTTCTGCCCGTCACGGGAATTCCGAAGACCTGCTGGTTCGTACGTTTATGGCAGAAGAGCAGCTTACCCTGGTGATTTCGTTGGATACCCGCAATACCATGCAGATGCCTGCGGTTATGCCCAAAATTATTATTGCCTCCTGGTTGTTAGAAGCTATTTCCTGGATTGCGCTTCGTTCTGATGACCGGGTGATTTTGCACCGGTTGTTCGGTAGTGCCAATGGCAGTATCCAGGAATTGTACGGTTCGCGCGGTTCATCTCCTATACGGAAAGTATTGAACTGGTTCTTATCCTACAAAGGCCCCAAAGATTCGGTAAACATTAGTGTATTGGAGCGGTACTTGAGACCTGCGGTGGTATGGCTTATTATCAGTGATTTTTATTTTGATATGGACACCGAAGGCCGGAAACTTGGCCGCAGGATTGCTGAAGCTCAAGATGGTATGCGGTGGATTATTATCGTGGATACGGATAGTTGGCCGTATGAAAAATACTATCTTGGTGAAGGACCTCGAAAAGTTGAAGGTCCGGGACTGCTGACCTATGACCGTCCTCTTGAAATCGAAGCAAAAACGACTCTTCAAGTAGAAACCTGGATCAAGGAGCATAAGCAGAGTTTCCGGGATAATGTCAGTCGTGGGGCGTTTGATTTTATTTGTTGGAAATGGCCTGCGGAGGGGCAGCCGGATGCAGGCGTTTTTTTTGAAGACCATTTTGGTAAAGAACGAGTATTACAACGGTTGTTTATGAGGGAGAACCAATGACGATGAACATTTTGGCGTGTTCAAACCAGTGAGACTGAAACAAAATGAATAAAATCCGAAATCCGAAGCACGAAATTCGAAACAAATTCAAATGACCGAAATACAAATGACCAAAACAGTAAAGCTTGATAAAATTTGCTTGATAAAAGTACCAAAGTACCTGGTTGCTTTTGTTTTGAATTTTGAACATTTGAATTTTGGATTTGTTTCGGATTTCGAATTTCGATATTCGGATTTAACTTTAATGAACTTATGACTACATTAATCATTGCTGGTATTGTTGCTTTAGTCGTGGTATACATGACGTATCCCCGTTTCTTGCGTCGTCGTGTTTCTTCGGCGCGTTTTTTTAGAGATTTGCCGCCGCCCCGCAGGCAGTCGCGGTTTCGAGTGGGCAAACTGCAGTTAAATCTCCCGTTTTTTCTCCAGTTATTGATGTTATTATCGATCCTGGCCGCTGTATTTTTTTCTGATATAAAATTGAGCGGCTCTGAACGCCAGGGTATGGGGGTGTGGTTTATTGTAGACACCTCGGCCAGTATGAGTACGGTACAGCAGGGCGAACCCCGAATGGCTGCGGCTGTGAAGGAGGTAGAACAGGCGATCCCCCAGGTGCAGCAAGCAGCCAAAAATAAACCGGTATGTTTTCGTTTATCCACCTTTGACCTGGAGCGTCGGGACCTGGTGCTGGAAGGAGATGGTTTTGTTGTGCTCCAGGCAGTGAAAAACCTGGGACCACGTCCTTTGGGCACAGACCTGGGAATCATTCGCAGGCTTTTCCAGGTAATAGGGGCTCAATCTCAGCCTCAAACTCAGTGCCGGGTAAGCCACCTGGTGGTGGTAACAGACAACCCCGCTCCCGGGTGGCTCTGGGAGAACAATGAGATTGAAGTAGTGTGGCGCGATATCGGTAAACCGGTAGATAACCTGGGCTTTACCAATATTTGGGCTTCCAGGAATCCTCTAACCGGTCTGGTATCAGAAGTACAGATAGAAGCAACTGCATATGGTTGGTTTCCCGCCAATGCCAAACTTTCCATCACGACTCCTGACGGTACGGATATAAAAGATCAAGTTTTAGACTGGCAGCAGGGTCAGGGGCTGGTTCGAACCTGGCAAGGCAGTTTTACTCCTTCCGGACCGGGGCAATATCGAATGACATTGTCTCCTGGAGGTGCTTATGTTTTTGATGATACCGCTGTAATTGCTATTGACCATGGATATGATATTCGTGTGGATTGGCAATTGAGAGACCGTCGTTTACCCCGTCAAATGGGCTGGATTGAAGATAGGGTTAATCCCCATCTTAGAGTAGCCTCTAAACCGACCGGCCCCATGAACATTCCCACCTTAATTGTCGGACCAGGGTACAGGGTGAGGGCAGGAAACAGCACTCCGGTTGTGATTCGTGATTTTATGGAGGCCAGTGCTTTGTTGACAGATGTGAATTTAGATGCGGTGGAAACTCTTGAACTCAAAGGTACTGAATTACCAGGGGGATTTCAGCCGGTTTTGCGTGGAATAGATGGAGGCGTGTGGTTGGCGCAAGCTGAAAATCCATTAAGGGCATATGTCCCGGGGCTGCCTACCGGCACAGATGATGTCATCGGCCGATTTTCCGCCACTGTTTTTTTTAATGCCCTTCGTTGGTTGTTGAAGGAGCGGCCGTTGAATCCTCTATATACGTTGACAGCGCCCTATATACCTGAACCCGAAGCCAATCGGTTGGTTTTGCATAAAGATGAGGGTAACACTCAGCAGGCTTCCCGGTCATTGGGACGCTTGCAGGATTTAAGGCCAGTGGCTGGCAAAGGCACGGCAATCCCACTGTGGCCGATTCTTTTGATGGCAGCAGCGGTATTGTTTTTGATCGAACGGACCATGGCAGTTTACAAAAGGGGACGGTAATTCTAAATTTGGAGTAGTAGGGTATTGACTTTTTGAGTATAATCGGATAAAATTATTCAGTCATCAAGGATCAAGGAGGAAGGATCGGATTAATTTTATTGGTGGCACAAAGTAAAAACAAAGGTGTTTGTAGTTGGTTGAAGGTTAATTTTGGAGGTAAATAATGAACATAAAAAAACAATCCTTACTAATTTTAGCGATTTTTGTATTGTCTATTGGTATTGTCATCATCAACATGGGGTGCAGTGCGGAGGCTTACGAGATTAAAAATGCCAAAGCTCGTGTAAATACCATTCTTAAAGGAATCCAGTTGAGAGAGGGCAGTGATGAACTCACTGTAGGTGATGAGCAAACATCCATATGCCAGTGGTATGAGGGTGTTGTTGTAATCAACGACCCGGGCGCATTTGGCATAGCCAGCGACGCATTTGACAATTGGAGAAGGGAGGCAGGCATTTTCCCTTACATAAGGGAATATACCATCGATGAAGATGCCAAGGTTGTGAAAGGAGTAGAGCCTTTTACGGTGATTATTACCGGCACCATAGATGGGGCATCTTTTTCCATGAAAGTACCTAAAAAAGCTACGATTGAATGGTTGGAAGCACCTGGGGGGGCAGACGATTTTTGATTTTTAATAATTGGCATAAGAGCCTTCTAAATCCACTGCCCACTTTTTAGGGATTGACGGTGGAGCTTGTTACGAGTTGTGAGTTTCGGGTTTAATGCGTAAACTCGCAGCTTGTAACGCGCAATGAGGAATTAAACATGGGGTTAATACAAACAAAGATTATACTTGGTAACCCACGGAACAAGGATTTGAAACCCATGGAAGTTAAAGCACTTGCAGATACTGGTGCACTTCATTTGTGTATCCCGGAGCATGTGGCGATGCAGCTTGAATTAGAAGAACTTTACAAACGAGAAGTTACCACAGCAGATGGTAAGAAACATCTTTGCCCATATGCTGGGCCGATTGAAGTAAAATTTGAGAATAGGGGATGTTTCACCGGTGCCCTGGTTTTTGGTGAAGAAGTGATATTGGGGGCAATCCCCATGGAGGACATGGATATAATTGTCTCCCCTGCAAAACAATCGGTTATTGTAAACCCTGAAAGCCCGAATATTGCAACATCTGTGGTAAAAAGTATTTGATCATAAAATAGAAAATACCCAATCATCAATTGGAGA
>WVZO01000589.1 GCA_011772425.1 Candidatus Aminicenantota bacterium | reverse complement strand
TTCATTGTGAAGATTTAGCAGATCACACATAAAAAAAGTAAAAAAAGAAAAAAAGGGGACAACCAAGAAGTATAATCCTATTTTTCTAATAAAAATTTGATTTTTATTAAATCCGAAGCACTGCGCTGTTACAAATTTTTTCTCTGCTGCATGGCTGCTTTACTTATATCTTCTACCGATCGGTTTTCCCATAAATGTTTTTGCCATTTGGTATAATCGAAGGGTTCTCTAAGAATAAGAGAAATAAATCGTTCTGCTTCTACCTCCCCCAGCGTGTCAACCAGGGTATTAAACCCTTTTATTTTCAGTTCTGTATCAGTCATCATGGTTTATCCCTCCTTTGCTTCTGATTCCAGTTTTATTTTGATCTGGCTTTGATCGTCAAACGGTCTGTTGAAGCAACAATTATCCAAATAAATCCTCATATCTACCTCTACATTAATATATAGCAAAACCCGGAAAAAAGCAAATTTAAAATAAAGGAGAAAGAAAAAAAGGTGGAAAATTACCTGGCAACAAAGATTTTGCTTCATACCCGGGTTAAAGAAAGATAATGCCGGTTTGAATCGATGACCTGGAGATTCCCCGGGTCATGATCCGATTCTGAAAACATGACCGGGCAGCGTGTCCAATGATGATCCGGATTTGGGATCATGACCGGATGCCGTGCCCAATGATGATCCGGATTCGGGATCATAACTGGGCGCCGCGTCCAATGATGATCCTGATCCGGGATCATGACTGGGCGCCGTGTCGAATGATGATCCGGATCTGAGATTATAACTGGGCAACGTGCCCAATGATGATCCGGATTCAGGATGATGACTGGGCACCGTGCCGAATGACTAATTCTTTCTAATTCCATATTCTTACTCATCTTTTTCTACATATATTGCTCTAATCTCTCCTACCGCACGGGCACTCTGAAAAAACTGATGCCCTCCGTGCGGATATACTAACACCTATTCAGGATGGGCAGAATAACTAAAAAACTTTCAGATGCCCATCCTGGAACTCCTATGCCTCCGGCGGCCAAAGAGGGCTCTTTTGAAAAACCGCCCCCTTTGGAATCCCCCACAAAACTTTTTATTAATGTTTGTTCTGAGGCTGTTTCCTTCGCGCCCCTTCGCGCTTACTACCGCATTGTAAATGCCTTCGCGGCTAAACAAATCCAGTCATTTGAATTTTATTACCACAAAAGTCATATCATCATCCTGAGGCTTGTAATTAAGCCACTTCTCTGCACGCTTATTTAAACATGAAACAATCTCCCCAGGACTCTCTTCCCCCAACTCTTTAAAACACTCCCTAACTCGATCATACCCGAACATCTCTTTGTCCCGGTTAAAAAGCTCTGGAAGGCCGTCAGTTAACAGCAAAATCGTATCCCTGGGTTCCATATGAACGTAATCATGATGGTAAGCAAACTCTTTTATGGCTCCAAGTGGGGGGCCCTTTAGAAGAATAGTCTCAACAATATTGCTTTCTTTCCTGGAAATAAAAACAGGCGGCATTCCTGCCGATGAAATAGAACACTCATAATTATCAATTTTAAGCATCGTAAGAGCCATATGCAAATTACTAACCCCAACCTTCTTAATCGTCCCGGTACAATCATTAAAGAAACGATTAAAATCTTCTGCCGGGTCCAATACATTGGCCACAAAAAGGGTTTTTATCACAGAAACCATCGTACCCGCTTTAAACCCGTGACCGGTAGCATCCCCACATACCACAAACAATGCCCCATCTTTTGAAACCATAAAATCATAGTAATCGCCTCCGACTTCAGACGCGGTTTTCATGGATACGGCAATTTCCAGGTGAGGCAGTTTCGGGATCCTTTTGGGAAGCATGGATAATTGGAATTTCCTGGCCTCCTCTAATTCAAGGGATTTTCGTTTACTCTCCTCATTTATTTCCCGGGTCCGGGCTTTGGCAACACTGGCCTGGAATTCCGCCTCCTTTGCTCTTCGTTCAGTCTCTTTAATTACAGAGCGTTCCTTTTCCCTTTTTATTATATACTGCCGCTGCCACCTGTAAAAAACCACAAACGCCAGGACCAACACAATACCATAGAAAAGATATGCCAATGGAGTTCTCCACCACGATGGCCGAATAATAATCGTTAGGGAAGTACCCGTCTCATTCCAGGTATTGTCGTTATTCGACCCCTTAACCCTAAACACATATTCCCCCGGCTTAAGACCGGTATAAGTTACATAGCGCCTGGTACCGGCATTAATCCAGTTTTCATCAAAACCCTCCATTTTATAAGCATATTTATTCTTTCCCGGGTTGGTATAATTCAGGGCCGCATATTCGACAGAGAATGAATTCTGATTAGGCGATAAGATAATTTTCCCGGCTATATCGATTTCCCTGTTAAAAGACGCCAACACGTTAAAACCGGTAATCACAACAGGAGGGATATAGTTGTTTTCTTTTACATTCCCCGGGTAAAAACCATTCAACCCGTTAATCCCGCCAAAAAAAAGTTCTCCGTTCCTGCTCCTAAAACAGACACCGATATTAAATTCATTACTTTGCAAACCATCATTAACATCATAGTTCTTAAATGTTTCGCTAACGGTATTTAACATGGATAATCCCCGGTTCGTACTAATCCAGAGCCGGCGCGAAGGATTTTCCAAAATCCCACAAATAACATTGCCGGAAAGTCCGTCTTCCTCAAAATAGCGGGTAAACGTCCTATCGTTTAAGTCAAACCTGTTGAGTCCCCAGGATGTACCTATCCATAAAACACCATTTTTATCTTCATAAATGACGTAAACATGATTATGACTCAAGCTGTCGGGATTACCGGGATCGTGTTTATAATGGGAAAAGCTGTTTTTAATAGGAGCAAACATGTTCAACCCCCCATTGGTCCCGATCCAGAGATTACCCCTTCGGTCTTCGAGAATCGAATGGATATCGTTATTACTCAAGCTGGTTTTATCCCCGGGACGACTGGCATAAACCGTAAAACATTCTTTTTCCCTGTCAAATTTAAGGAGACCGCCTCCCATTGATCCCAGCCAGAAATCTCCCTTACTATCTTCATATATTACTGAAAAATGATTACTTACGGGATAATTTTTCGCATGGGAATCTATTTTATACCTGGTAAAGATGCCCGTTTGGCTGTTATACTTATTTAACCCGTTTTTTGTCCCTATCCACAATGTGCCGGATTTATCTTCCAATAAAGCCCTGACGCTGTTATCACTCAAACTCCCGGGATTGCCGGGATCATGTTTAAAATTACGGAGCGTATTATTTTCTCTGTCATAGTTGTAGAGACCCCCGGAATCGGTGCCAATCCAGAGAATTCCCGATCTATCCTCGACAACAGACCAGACAAAGTTATCTACCTTAAATCCCCGGGAATTAAAATGCCCGATTAAGTTGGAAAATTTACCTTTATCATATTTTTCGATCCCTTTTACCGTGCCGAACCAGAGAGCCCCTGAAAAATCTTTACAAACGCAAAGAACACGATTACTGGTTATACAGTGAGGGTCAAAATATCCCTGTTGATAACAGGTAAATTTCCCTGTTTGGGGAAGGAATTTATTTATTCCATTATCGGTGGCAATCCAGATATTACCTTGATGGTCCTCACAAATTGCAGTTACATTGTTACTGGAAATACTAAAGGGATCGCTGTCGTTTTTTAAAGACCGGGAAAAGTTCTCTTTTTTTCGATCGAATTTATTTAGCCCACCATTTTGAGTTCCAATCCAGAGGTTCCCGGAGCTGTCTTCATAAATCGACTGGACATTATCATCACCCAGGGATAGAGGGTCCTGCGGATCATTTTTATAGATAAGAAATTCACCATTTTTATTTAACCTGTTTAACCCGCCGCTGCCTGTTCCAATCCACAGGACACCCGATTTATCCCTGAAAGTTACCTGGACGTTATTGCNNCGTATTAAGTTGATTAAGCCCGGCATCTTTTGTCCCGATCCACAGGACTCCATCCTTATCTACCGAGACTGAATTCAGGTTATTACTGCTTATACTCCCGGGGTCTTTTTGATTGTGAGTATAGCGGGTAAATTTATTTTTTTGAGTATCAAAACGGTTCAAACCTCCGGAATCGGTGGCGATCCAGGTTGTCCCCCGGTTATCCTGGCAAATATCCGTGATATAATTATCACTCAAGCTTTCCCTATCACCTAAAATACGCTTATATACGGTAAACGTATAACCATCATATTTATTCAATCCATCCCGGGTCCCAAACCACATAAATCCCTTTTTATCCTGGAAAATGCAGTTAACATGGGATTGGGATAAGCCATCGTTTATGGATAAATGTTTAAACTTAACCGCCGTGGGTGCCACCCCCTCACCTGCTAATATAAATGAGAAAAAAAACAGGAAAATAAAAAGCCAGGTACATAGGTTTTTATTTCTCTCCGGCACCGGCAAAAAATCGTTTCCTTTTACAACCGTTTTTGTCATTGATATTACCATGGTTAAATTATAGCATCCCACTTGTTGCAATGCAATAATTGACTCCGGGACGCGGGATCCTGTTTTTTTCCGCTGCACTTACGCTCGTGAAGGGTTTTTCCTTGTCTGACACCTTTTCTGCAATGGACCTTCGCCCCTAAGATGGG
>WVZO01000708.1:929-2213 GCA_011772425.1 Candidatus Aminicenantota bacterium | reverse complement strand
CAATACTTTTTGCGGTTATTTTCGCTGCGATCTTTTATTCAGCTTATCAGGGAAATGTATCAAGTTTCAGGACCGTACACGTGAGCGAGACAATCCCGGCGTTTTCTTTCCTGTATTACAGCATCGTGACTTTTACCACCCTGGGATTCGGGGATATCGTCCCAAAAACGGATTTGCTTCAATTCTGGGTAATGCTGGAAGTCATCCTGGGTTACATCATGTTAGGCGGCCTTATAAGCATCCTGGCAAACAAGCTGGCCCGGAGGAGTTGAAGGTTGATTTAAGAATCTTTTTCCTGTAAAATATATTTATGGGAAAGAAAAGAACCAAAGAAGGGAGGCATAAAAGGAGTTATCCATGAATGATAGCAACGAAAGCAAAAATTGGGAAAGGATTGTGGTAGATGAAATCTTTAAAGAATCTGTTCCGTTTGCGCGTCTGCTTCGTTCAAAGCGCAAAGAAGGGGCACCCGAATACGATATGGGTATTGACAATTGGGATGATGAAACGGAAGATTTTATAGAAACCTGGAGGGTGGAAGCTTTTGTGGGCTATCCCCCCCATATGCACCTAAGTGAAGGTGACGTTTTTTTTGTTAGAAACGGGTACAGACTTACCCAAGAGTATGAACGTGAAGAGGATGAAGCGGAATCTAAAACCCATCTTTTAATGCATTGGGACGAATCCAAAAAACTGGCCAGGGAAGAGATTAAAGCAGAATATGCCAAGCTTTTCGTCGCTTCCATAGCAGTGCAGGACCTAAAACATCATAAACAGTTAGTCAATATGGTGGAGAAAAAATTCGATAGACTTAAACATATGAAAATCATAAAATTAGAAAAATCTAAATTAGGGAAGAAAAGTCATAAATGACGCAGATCTAGTTAAGAAGAATATGAAAGACGACACCCTGGCCTTGATTGTATTGAATGTGGGTGATGGGGATGCCATTATTTTGAGGTTTCCGCCCAAATATGGTCCAAATGCCTGCGGAGTCGTGGACTGTTATAACGCAGAAAAAACCATTGCTGCTCTGGAAGATTTAAAACCTGAAGTCTTGCATTTTATCTGTTCCACCCATCCACATTACGACCATAATGCAGGGTTAAAAAAACTCATCAAATGGTGCATAGATAAAAAAATTCCAATCGAGCAATTTTGGGATAGTGGTTTTCGACATGTTTCTAAGACCCACTATGAACTAATCCAGTTATTGTGCCAGCATCCAGAGATTCGCGTCTCATTCCCCAATAGTGGATATGAAAGTATTTTTAATAGGGTTCG
>WVZO01000708.1:0-920 GCA_011772425.1 Candidatus Aminicenantota bacterium | reverse complement strand
CGGTACGATACGTTTGGAACCAACATCAACAATGCCTCAATCGTGTTAAAGCTGGAATATCCGCACAAAGATATTGCCCAATATTATTTAAGTGAAGAAGAGGCCACTGCCAAGGACCTGGCAGATGAAGAACGTATTAAACAAAACACCTTGATACTGGGTGCTGATGCCCAATTTGATGCATGGGCACATATTACTGCTGAATTTCCTGAACTCCAATCCACAAGAAACCGCGGGGTATTGATCGACCCTAAATCCGTAAAACATAATCCTCTCAGATGTCAGGTTTTGAAAATCCCGCATCATATGAGCAAACACAGCATTTCATTGGATGTTCTGGAAGTCCTTCGGCCCGGGTATACCATTGCTTCCTGCAGCAACAGCTCCCATCACGGTTTTCCTCATGAGATTACGGTTCTGTCTGTTAAAGATATATACAGAAATAAAAGGAGCAAACGTATTTATTTCACCGGTCACCGTAAAAAAGGACTAGGTAGTGGTACAGTAGTGGTATTGTTTCGGGGAAATGAACGAAAACCACTAATATATGAACTCGGCGATTCTGAAAAACAAGATGCACCGCTAATAAAGGATACATTTATAGAACTACCGGATTCCTTTCACAATCCCTTTGAGGAAAACGTGGAATACATAAGAATCCCTGGCGGCACTTACAAATACTCAGTTACAAAAGAAATGGTAACGATTCCTGATCTCTATTTCTGCAAATACCCGGTCACCAATAAACGCTACCGCCGGTTTATTGCTTTCCTTGAAGGCAAAGAAAAAGAGTTTCAAGAGAATCTAACATTGAAGTTGTTTGCAAAAAAGTTAATTCAATTTGCAAGCTCCAATAAAGAATTCACCTATTATTTGGGCAGAAATGTCAAAGCATGGCCGGATATACTTCGTTCTGAAGT
>WVZO01000442.1:2654-3122 GCA_011772425.1 Candidatus Aminicenantota bacterium | reverse complement strand
GAACCAGGGAGGGGTACTAGAATTTGACGGTGTTTCCTGGCGGGTAATCAGAGTACCCGAATACAACACCGTACGTTCGCTGGCCATCGATAAAACAGGAACGATCTATATCGGCGGGCAAGATAGAATCGGGTACCTGGAACCGGATAAAAACGGGTCCCTGGAATATAAGTCACTGTTAAACCATCTTGATGAGAATAAAAAAAACTTCGGCAATGTATGGAATACCCATGCAACAAAAGAAGGAATATACTTCAGAACAACAAAATTTCTTTTCCGGTGGGATTTTAGGGACATAAAAGTATGGGAAAGCCTCTCTTTCAGAGCTTCTTTTGTATGCAAAGGGAACCTTTTTGTTCAACAGAAAAAAAAGGGCCTCATGCAGGTAAAAAACGATGCGTTAACGTTGATCCCTGGAGATAAAACATTTGCAGAAGATAAAATTTACATGATGGTTTCATATGATAC
>WVZO01000442.1:272-2645 GCA_011772425.1 Candidatus Aminicenantota bacterium | reverse complement strand
TCCGTTTATCCTCCGGTGATTTTGCGTTGGCAACTCTCCGCGGGGGTCTTGTTATTATGGACTCCCGGGGACGTTTAAAATATATTTTTGATAAAACCTCCGGGCTGCAGGATTTAAATATAAAATACGTTTTCGAGGATATCCAGGGAAACCTCTGGCTGGCCCTGAATAACGGGATATCCAGGATCGAATATGGGTCTCCTTTTTTCCTTTATGATGACCGGTCTAATCTACCCGGCCTTGTTCAATCCGTGGTCCGTCATCAGGGTGACTTATACGCGGGAGCCTCCCAGGGATTATACGTGCTTCGCTCCCATTCAAGAGCTTTTCGCCCCGTAACCGGCATGTCGGGCAATTGCTGGAGCCTGCTCTCAATCAAAGACTCGATTTTGGCAGCCACATCCGAAGGGGTTTTCCAGGTTAAAAAAAATTTCAAACGAAAAGTTATTAAGGACCAGTCTTTTGTGTTATTGTCATCCCAACGATACCCCGGTCGTACCTGGTGTGGAACCAACAACGGATTGGTGGTTTTAACCCGAAAGGGGGCGTCGCCCACAGGCCAATGGATTGAAGAACACCGGTTTAAAACCATCACTCAAAATATACGATCCATCGCGGAAGACAAAAACGGGAACCTATGGTTGGTTACTTCAACTGGACGCGTTCTGAAGGTGGAGTTCCCGGTGGATATCCATCAGCCGGCGGTCACCCGGTATGACATCTCCGGCGGTCAGGTTTATTATAACGCTGTTGCTGCGGGACATGTCATGTTCGCTACGGAAACAGGAATACTTCGGTTTGATGAGAAGAAAAAGAGCTTTATTCCCGACCGAACCATGGGAAATGAATTCGCAGACGGTTCAAAACCTGTTTTCCGCATTGTAGAAGACAAAAATAAACACATCTGGCTCCATTCCCAATCCAGGAATTACCAGGCCATTCCAGGGCCGGAGGGAGCCTTTACCATTAATTTCAAACCCTTCCGCAGGATTCCTGATACGAACCAGGTGAACGCCATCTATCCTGACCCCGACGGAATGACTATCTGGTTCGCGGGCAATGAGGCTCTTATACGTTACGATACCTGGATAAAAAAGAATTACCGCCTCGATTTCCCAACCCTTATTCGCAAGATATTTGCCAATGAAACGCTGATCTTTAACGGTCATAAAAATAAAACTAGTGAAACCTCTAAAAATTCATTTCCTATTATTGAATACAGGGAGCGAAACCTTCAATTTGAGTTTGCCGCGCCCTTTTTCGAGGCTGAAACTGAGACACGGTATCGATGTTTCCTGGAGGGATACGATGACGAATGGTCTAACTGGAATAAAGACACCAAGAGGAATTACACCAATCTCGATGCCGGGCTGTATAGGTTCCGGGTCCAGGCGAAGAATGTCTATGAACATGAGGGCAAAGAAGCTGAATTTCGCTTTAGGATTTTACCTCCCTGGTACAAAACCTGGTGGGCGCTCCTGTTTTATGCCATTGTATTAATCCTGGCGGTGTTCTTCATCGTCAAATGGCGCTCCGGGAAACTGGAACGGGAGAAAAAAAGACTGGAGCAAATCGTTAAAGAAAGAACAAAGGAACTCGAAGAAAGAACGATTGAAATCCAGGAAAAGAATCAACAACTGGAAACGCAAACCATCCAGTTAAAAGAACAATCCGAAAAACTGAAAGACATGGATCAAGTGAAATCCCGTTTTTTTGCCAATATCTCCCATGAATTCCGCACGCCGCTTACATTGATCATGGGGCCGTTGGAACAAATGTTTTCCGACACCCGGGACCAAAAACAAAAAGATAAACTAAAAGTAATGCTGCGAAATTCACAGCGGCTGCTCACTTTGATCAACCAATTATTGGACCTCTCACGGTTTGACAGTGGGAAGATGAAATTGCAAGCCGCCTGTCAAAATATTGTCTCCTTTTTAAAAGGCATATCGGCGTCTTTTCAGATGCTGGCCCAGCAAAACAAATTGAACCTGGAATTTCAATGCGAAGAAGAGGATATATCCCTTTACTTTGATGCCCAAAAGCTGGAAGAAATGATGGTTAATCTCCTGATAAATGCTGTCAAATTTACCCCTGCCGGCGGGAAAATCACGGTTTCTGTCTCCCTGTTCCGGCGGGATCATCACGAGGAAGGGCGTTTACCACAGGATTTTGTTAAAATATCGGTATGCGATACAGGAATCGGCATTCCCAAAGAGCAATTGGCCCATATTTTTGATCGCTTTTATCAAGCAGAGGGCCTCAAGGAGAAGGCCCACAAGGGCACCGGCATCGGGCTGGCATTGACGAAAGAGATTGTGATCCTGCATCATGGGAAAATCGATGTTCACAGCCAGGAGGGAAAAGGAACGG
>WVZO01000442.1:0-209 GCA_011772425.1 Candidatus Aminicenantota bacterium | reverse complement strand
AAACGCTTTATATGATAGAGGAAGGAATTGATAGGGAAGCAGGGGAAGAAGGAGATAATGGTGTTGAAATTGACAGGGGTGCGGTATCTGAAAATAAAAGCGGGGAACAAGAAAAGCATGTGATCCTGGTGGTAGAGGATCATGTGGATGTAAGGAAGTACATTCGTGAACCCCTGGAGTCGCTTTATACTGTTGTGGAAGCCGGTGAC
>WVZO01000162.1 GCA_011772425.1 Candidatus Aminicenantota bacterium | reverse complement strand
AGTTTTGTGGGGGTCCAGGGGGCGGTTTTTCAAAAGAGCCCCCTGGTCGCCGAAGGCAAAAAGCAATGATGAATTTTAAACGGTTTTTTATTTTGTTGGCAGCCGCTTTGGTGCTGGTGACCGGGTGTAAAAGAGGAATTGAAATCAAAACTATTGAAATAAACCAGGGATGGCAATTCCGGCAAAAAGGAAAAGAAAAATGGTTTAAGGCCATTGTGCCCGGATGTGTTCATACTGATTTAATGGCTAATGGTTTGCTGGAAGACCCGTTTTACCGGGATAATGAGAAAAAGGCCCAGTGGGTGGAAGAGGAAGATTGGGAATATCTAACCCGTTTTACAGTAGATAAGAAACTGTTGAAAAAAGAAAACATTGAAATCGTGCTTTACGGATTGGATACGTATGCACAGGTTTATCTCAACGATTCCCCGCTGCTGGAAGCGGACAACATGTTCAGGGAGTGGCGGGCAGAGGTTAAACCGCTGCTGAAGTTGGGTGAAAATACGTTACGGATTCATTTCCGGTCTCCGGTAAAAAAAGTGCAGCCGCGGTGGGAGCAATTGGGGTATGAGTTGCCTGAAGGGCCGCAGGTAATGACACGGAAAGCACCGTATCATTACGGTTGGGACTGGGGACCGCGGTTGGTGACTTGCGGTACCTGGCGGCCTGTGGTGTTGAAAGCCTGGAACCGTGCACGCATCCAATCCCTGCAAATCGTTCAACAGGCACTGGAACCGGGAAACGCCCGGCTTACTGCTGAATTGGAGATTGAAGCCAATGCTTCGGCTGTGGGCCAAACAGCAAAGATATCCATCCTGGAACAGGATAAAACCCTGGCGCATACCACACTTCAACTGAAGCCGGGAACCAACCGGGTTGCCCTGGAATTTGAAATCAAAAATCCCAGGCTCTGGTGGACCAATGGTTTAGGGGAACCGCACCTTTACCACCTGAAGGCCCGGTTAAAATTAGGGAGTCGGTTATTGGATGAAGTGTCTCAAGCCATTGGTTTGCGCACCGTGGAGTTGGTAACAGAAAAAGATGAAAAAGGTGAAAGTTTTTATTTTAAGTTAAACGGAGTGCCGTTGTTTATCAAGGGGGCCAACTATATCCCGCAGGATAGTTTTGTCACGCGGGTAACGGATGCCCAATATAAAAAACTGATCCCTGATGCCCGCGATGCAAACATGAACATGCTGCGGGTTTGGGGCGGTGGGATTTATGAAAACGATATTTTTTATGATTTGTGTGATCAGGCGGGTATCCTGGTGTGGCAGGATTTTATGTTTGCCTGCGGCATGTACCCCGGGAATGATGACTTTTTAAAAAATGTCCGGCAGGAAGCTGTGGATAATGTCAAACGTTTGCGTCATCATGCTTGTATTGCCTTGTGGTGCGGCAACAATGAAGTGAGTGAAGCCTGGCACAACTGGGGATGGCAAGAGCGATTTTCCTCGCAGCAGCAGGAGCAAATATGGAGTGACTATCAAAAACTGTTTCACGACATTTTGCCGCAAGTGGTTAAGGAATATGATAATGGGCGGTTTTACTGGCCATCATCGCCCAGATACGGCCGCGGCAATGAGCGCAGTCAGTATGAAGGGGATTCGCATTACTGGGGCGTGTGGCACGATGGCGAGCCTTTTGACGTATTCAAGAAAAAAATTCCACGATTTATGAGTGAGTTCGGGTTTCAATCTTTTCCCCGGATGGAAACCATTGAGCGGTTCACGCGGATTGGGGATCACGATATTGATTCGGAAGTGATGAAGGTTCATCAAAAGCATCCCCGTGGTCTTGAATTGATTAAAACCTATATGGCGCGTGACTACCCGGTTCCTATAAAGTTGGAACATTTTCTTTACATTTCCCGGCTTTTGCAGGCAGAGGGGATGAGGACCGGGATTGAAGCGCATCGCCGGGCAAAGCCGTACTGCATGGGTACGCTTTACTGGCAAATGAATGACTGTTGGCCGGCGGTATCGTGGTCTGGTATCGATTATTACGGTAATTGGAAAGCGCTGCATTATTTTGTGGGGAAAGCGTATGAAGATGTGCTGGTTTCGCCGGTGGAAGAGGATGGGAAATTAAAGGTTTATATTGTTTCTGATAAATTACAATCCCTGGAGGGGTTGTTGGTAATGAAGTTGATGGATTTTTCCGGTAAAACGTTATGGGAGCAGGCTGAGGTTTGCCGCATCGATGCCAATTCCAGCCGCTCTTGTTTTGAGATTGAAGTTAAAGAACTGTTGGAAGGAAAGGATAGGGGGAGTGTGGTATTTTCGGCTGAATTCCGGCAGAGCGAAAAAATCATTGCCGCTAATCTTTATTATTTTGTATCTCCTAAAGAATTGCGTCTGCTTGAGCCTGATATTAAGATAAATATTATTTCTGGTGATGAAGAGTGGGAGGGGGTTACGAAGGGTGGGTTTGAAATTTCCAGTGATACATTGGTTAAGAATGTTTATTTAAGTATTTATGATATTGATAGGCCCCGGCCGTTGATGCATTTTTCGGACAATTATTTTGATTTGCTGCCTGGTGAGACGAGGGTGATTTGTTTTAGTAGTGATAGGTTGGTGAAGAATTTTGGGATGAAATTGGGCATGGTTTCGTTAAGGGATGTATCTCAGACGGTAAGTAGGTAGTAGGTAGTAAGAAGAAGGTAACCTCGAAGCAGAGGATAGTGATTCCAATGGGGTAAAATGTGGTGAAGCGCGGTACTGTGATGGACCGTGTATGAAAAGTTTTTGGAAGTCCAGAAACCTTTTTTCAAAAAGGTTTTTGGCCGTC
>WVZO01000110.1 GCA_011772425.1 Candidatus Aminicenantota bacterium | reverse complement strand
AAGCCGCTTATCAAAATATAGTCCCTTTTTTAAACGGAATAACGGCATCTTTCCAGATACTGGCCCAACAGAACCGGCTGGAACTGGAGTTTCAGCCGGAGCAGGATGATATATATCTTTATTTTGATGCGCATAAGATGGAAGAGGTGATGTATAATCTTTTGATCAATGCCGTCAAGTTCACCCCGGCCCCGGGGACCGTTACGGTATCTGTTTTAAAAGAAAAACCCGACACCGCAAAAGAGGGCCGGATACCCGGTGACTGCATTAAAATATCGGTAAGGGATACGGGAATCGGTATATCCCAGGAACAAATCATCCACATTTTCGACCGTTTTTACCAGGCAGAGAGTTCTAAAGAGAAGACCCAAACCGGCACCGGAATCGGGCTCGCATTAACCAAAGAGATCGTCCTTTTGCACCACGGCACTATCGATGTCCACAGCCGGGGAGGAAAAGGGACCGAATTTGAAATCCGGCTGCCCGTGGGCAAGGAACATCTTAAATCCGAGGAAATAGTAACCGTATCCGAAACTCCGCCCCGGCTTCAAAAAGAAGAAGAGCTTAGAATCCTTTATATGGAAACGGAAGAGCAAGAAGATGAGGGTATTGGGGTAAAAAATGGTACGGTCCATGACGATGAAGCACCGGGGCAGGAAAAGAATGTAATCCTGGTAGTGGAGGATCATGCTGAAGTCAGGAAATACATACGGGACCCCCTTGAGCCTGAATATACCGTAGTAGAAGCCTGTGACGGGAAAGAGGGCATAACAAAAGCCAGGGAGCTCATCCCCGATCTGATCGTCAGTGATATTATGATGCCCGAAGTTGATGGGTTTGAATTGACCAGGGTATTGAAAAAAGATGTGATAACCAGTCATATTCCCATTATACTTTTAACCGCCAAAGCGTCGGAGAAGAGTATTGTCCGGGGCCTGGAAACCGGGGCCGACGATTACATTACAAAACCTTTTAATACCAGGATATTGTTAACCCGGATTAAGAATTTGATCGAGCTGCGCCGGCAGTTACAATTAAGGATTCAGCGTCAAAAGATGCTGCTGCCCGCTGAAATTTCAATGTCATCCGTGGATGACACGTTTCTTAAGGAGTTCCAGGATATTATAGAGAAGAATTTATCAGACCCGGAATTAAAAATAGACATGTTGTGCAAGAAGCTTTACATGGGGCGATCTACTCTTTACCGCAAGGTACAGGCCTTAACCGGGGAAGCGCCCCATCAATTTATTTTGTCTTACCGCCTGGAGCAGGCAGCCCAATTATTAAAAAGCAATTACGGCAATGTCACGGAAGTGGCTATGGCAACCGGTTTTTCCAACCCCCAGCATTTTTCCCAATGTTTTAAAGAAAAATTTCATCAATCCCCATCTTCTTTTAAAGCTTCCTAAACCAGACAAGCTGGATCCAAAGAGGGCTTGTCTGGAAATCCCAAATCACAAATTCCAAATTCCAAACAAAGTGGAGCCCTTCGGGCGTATCTGTTAAAATTTTGCCACAAAGGCATTTACAATGCGGTAAAAAGCACAAAGGTAAACAAAGACCCTTTAATAAAAAGTTGGACTAAACCGCTTCGCGGTAAAACCAACACCGTGGTCTTTTCTTTATACAACTA
>WVZO01000597.1 GCA_011772425.1 Candidatus Aminicenantota bacterium | reverse complement strand
AGAGAATAAACAAAAAATAAATAAAAGAGGAGGAACGATGAAAAGATTTTTTGTTTTGTGTGTGGTTGTGTTGGTGGGGATAGTGTTGATTTCTGCATCATTGCCAGGCAAAAAGATGCAGGATATCCAATATCCTCAAAAGCTCGAGAAAGCTGATGTAAAAACATCAGAAAGGGTCAAAAGGGCCCCTGATTTTGGAAAAATACCTTTGTATTTTATTCCCAATAAGGGGCAGGTGGATGCACTGGCACGTTTTTATGCCAGGACTTCACGGTACACGCTGTGGATGACAAAAAAGGGATTGGTGTTTGACAGTATAAGACAGGTTGAGGTTAAGGCTGAGGTTAAGGAAACCCACTCAACTCACTCACCTGAATCTCTAGAACGGGATGTGTCCCGGTTTGTGTTCCTGGAATCAAACCAAAATCCTGGGATTGTACCGTTGGAAATGACTCAACACCGGGTCAATTATTTCAAAGGCAGTGACCCAACCAAATGGCAGAAAGGTATCCAGACGTCAAAAGTAGTGCTGTACAAAAATGTCTACCGGAACATCGATCTTAAGGTTTATGGAGTAGAAAGCCAGTTAGAGTATGACTGGATTGTCAAACCCGGTGCGAATCCCAATGATATTCGCTTTAAGTATACGGATGTATCCAAAACCTGCATCGATAAAGAAGGGAATTTAGTGGTGGAAACGAAATTCGGAAAAATGATTCACAAGAAGCCCATCAGTTACCAGGTCATTGAAGGGGAGAAGGTTGCTGTTCAATCAACATTTAAGAAAACAGGCAAAAACACGTATGGCTTTAAGATTGAAGCGTATAACAGGAATTATGAATTGATCATTGACCCCATGGTAGCCATTACCTATTCCACTTACCTGGGAGGAAGCGGTAATGAAAATTGGAAGTGGATTGGTGACGGTTCAGGAATAGCAGTAGATTGTGAGGGTTATATCTATGTATCCGGCTATACAAAAAGCGGGGATTTTCCCACAAAAAATTGTTGTCAATGCAGCTTTGCCGGATTTGATGATATATTTATCACCAAATTCACCCCGGATGGTCAGGATCTTGTTTATTCCACTTACTTGGGAGGAAATAATCTGGATCGATGCTATGATA
>WVZO01000416.1 GCA_011772425.1 Candidatus Aminicenantota bacterium | reverse complement strand
ATATTCTCTTCCTGGATGTCCAGATGCCGGAATGCAGCGGTTTTGAAGTGCTGGAAAACGTAGATAAAATCCCGATGGTAATCTTTTCCACCGCCTATTCGCAATATGCCTTGAAAGCTTTCGAGGTGAGTGCCGTGGATTACCTGCTGAAACCTTATTCGCAAGAACGCTTTAACCGGGCGGTGGTTTCCGCTCTGAAACAAGACCGTCGATACGAAGAGATGTCTGACAAAATTATTAGGCTTATGAAAATGATTCAACGAAACCAAAACCAGTCCCCTTTACAGCGACTTTTTGTTAAAGTTCAAGACCGGGTGGTTCCAGTGGATGTATCTACCATTGAATGGCTTGAGGCTCAGGGCGATTATACCAGGCTTCACACCCAAAACCGCTCTTACCTGGTAGGGCAAACGTTGATCCATCTCCTGGCAATGTTGGACCCCGGGCTTTTTATTCGCATTCACCGCTCAAGCGCAGTGAATCTCCAGTACATTAAAGAAATAAAAAAATCCTTTAAAGGTAATTACCTGGTTCAGATGACCTCCGGGGCCCAACTGCCTGTAGGCCGCACCTGGCTCAAACAATTGAAAGAAAAAATAATATAAATAGCGTTTAACGTTCACCGTGCATGTTTCATCCTTCACCGAATCTATCGGGCGTTCACCGATTTTTTATTGACAACCAGGACTCTTTGATCATAATATATTTATGGAATCGCCACCTGGTGTCTTTGTGTCCTGGTGGCAAAAAACGCTTAGGAGGATAATTATGAAAAAGATTATTTTCTTACTTATTTTGTTCTTTCTGTTAACCGTTACCGACCTGGTCGCTGCTGCCAGGGTGGCCGTACTTCCCGATATTCTCAAGCCGGACTCCATAGCAGTGGATAACGGCCAGGTTATTATCACCGAGGGGGCATCCATTTCCCTCTATTCGCTGGAGGATTTTAGTTTGCAGAAAAAGTTCGGGAACCAGGGAGAAGGACCGCAGGAATTTAAGGTTACTTCATACGGAGGTACGGGCCTGGTGCTGGATGTGCAGCCCCGGGTTTTACTGGTAACCAGCGTGGGTAAACTTTCCCTGTTTACACGGGAAGGCAAATTTATAAAAGAGATAAAAGCCACCCATAACTTCTTTGGCAGTCGGTTCCTGGCCTTTGGGAAGCAGTATGTGGGCCTGGGTTCGAAAATGGAAGGCAATATAAATTATCTGACGGTAAATATTTATGATGTGGAATTAAATAAGGTAAAGGAAATTTGCAAGTGGGAAAGTCCCTATCGACCGGGTGCAGGGACACGGGTGTTTACGGAACCTTATTCATTCTGCTCTACCGGGGACAAAATATTTACCACCAACGGAATCGAATTTACAATAGATGTCTATGACAGTCACGGGGAAAATCTGTATGCCATCAAGCAAGAATATAAAAAGCTTAAAGTATCGGAAGATACAAAAAAAGCAGTGATTGACTATTTCAAAACCAACCCTGCCACCAAAAATGTCTTTCAATTCATGCAGCCCATAATATTTCCCAACTATTTGCCTGCGGTTCGAAACGTTACGGTAAAGGATAAAAAAGTATACGTTCTTACGTTTAAGCGGGAAGGCAATAAGAGCGAATTTTATATATTCGACTTGAAGGGGGAATTATTGAACCGGGTATTCCTTCCTCTTAAAGAAGAGACGCCTCTGACCTACTTTCCTTATTATATAAAAGATGGCAAACTTTACCAGTTGGTAGAGAACGAAGAGGAGGAAGAGTGGGAATTGTATGTGACTGAGATTTAAAGTTTTTCTTGCATCTTTTTCTTTTTCCTGTAGTATAATATATTATGGACAAAATACACATCAAACTTTTATGGAGTATAAAATGCGCAACAAAATTTTTAAGATTGTAATTTTTTCAGTTGTTTTTTTGTTGACTTCTTTTTCCCGGGCAGAGGAATGTACAACACTAATTGCTGGGAAAAAGACCACGGTTGATGGTTCGATCCTTTATGCGAAGACAGAGGATGACGGTCCCAAGGAAGTTGATTTTTTGTGGTATGTACCCGGAAAAACCCACGAATCCGGAGCAGTAGTGAAACTTGAAGCAGGAGGAACCATTCCCCAGGTGAAAGAGACTTATGCCTATTTTTGGGACCAGTGCCCCGGTACCTCTTATTCAAACAACATCATAAACGAATGGGGGGTTGCTTTTGGCAGCAACGCCTGTCGTTCAAAGGAAGACCCGGTTGAAAAGGTAGAAGCACGGGGAGACCTGGTGAATGGCGGCCTGGGCTTTAGACTCCGCATGATACTGGCAGAGCGGGCCAAAACTGCCAGGGAAGCGGTGTTGATTGCTGCAAAACTGTTAGACCAATACGGTTACAATGC
>WVZO01000572.1:963-1544 GCA_011772425.1 Candidatus Aminicenantota bacterium | reverse complement strand
GCCTCCGAAGTTTTCCGATACTGCCATCCATAGTTCATTTTTTCCTTTTTCCAGGGGTAAATACAATTCATCGAAGTACCCGATTGTCCCCAGAAACCGGTAATCCCTGGACCTGTAATTATTGTTCCCGGCATATAGTAATCGGTCATTCAAGTAGACTTTGATCCGATCGCTGAACCCAAATTTTAGTTTTTTGATTTGCTGTTTATCGGAGTTGATGTTAATCCTGGCAAAAACCGTATTTTTCCCGGGTTCTAATTTTGTAATTTTTGAGATGTTTGCTAATCCTGTGCTTTCGCATGCCAATGTTTTCCATTTTAAAGGTGCTTTATCAGCAGTGCTTAAAAGAAATTTGTTGTCCAGTGAGTTTTCCGCAAACGTACCTGATACCCCCCAGGTCATAACTGTGCCGGTTTTGATTTCTCCCGGACCTTTTGCCTTGCTTTTCAGGGGCGGGTTGTCCATTTTGGTAACGTTAAAATTAGCAAAATGACCGGCAGAAAAAGCAAGGGCTCTAACACCCACGAAACCGGGTTTTATTTCCCGCTTCAAATCATGCATGAACATTACCGGTTGTTCAT
>WVZO01000572.1:338-887 GCA_011772425.1 Candidatus Aminicenantota bacterium | reverse complement strand
AAACGGGCGAATACTGTATGGCATCAGGATTACCCGATTGATGGGACCTCAGGTAGAACTCCTCATAGTTTTCTTTGTCCTGCATCCTGAATACCGCACCGAAGAATCCTCTTTTTTGAGAAAAAGCAACATCGAACTCGATAATCCCGTTTGTAAAGTTTACATCTTTTATATAAGCAATTCCACCTTTCAGGTAGAGACTCTTTTGCCCCAGGTAATCCTCTAAGTGGGCGGTATTGGGTGTCATGACCCACCGGGGAGAGTCGAAGGGTATGGTTTCAGCATAAATCGCCTGTTGAAACAGGCCAAAGATGAAAACAAATGTTAAAACCAATCGTGTAAAATACTTATTCGATAATTTCATAATTTACCTCCTTTTTATACTATAGATTGTTATCTTCTTTTTTTGTATCAATCTCCTTCAATATCTTAATTGCCCAACCATTCCAGGGATTTATTTCTAATGATTTTTTGAAGTTTTGGATGGCAAGATCTTTTTCTCCTTTTTTCATATAAGCTTCTCCAAGGCTGTGGTACACATTGTAAGAC
>WVZO01000572.1:0-122 GCA_011772425.1 Candidatus Aminicenantota bacterium | reverse complement strand
AAACAGCGATATCGCATCTCCCTTTTTTTCTTCCTTAAACAGTTTTTCAATTTCGAGCAATTTGTTCGCCAGGTTCTTAGTTATGGAAATATCCCTGGCCTCTCTTTCTTTACGGCGCTTCC
>WVZO01000729.1 GCA_011772425.1 Candidatus Aminicenantota bacterium | reverse complement strand
AGCTTCTTCCAGGGTCATGATTTTACCTTCAATCAGCAGCGGATCAATCAACATGATAACAAATTCGTCTCTTTCTTCTGGGTCGATATCTTCGGGTTTCAACTGGGACAGGCTCAAGATCAACGGTAGAAGTTTTTGATGAATGCCTGGATCACCTTCGTAATGATCTAAAGCCCCACAGTGTTTACAGGTAACCGGATCTTTGATAAAAATTTCCTCTGTTTCGTTAAAGAGCATGATCTTATTGATGGTGTAATGATAAGTTCTTCTGCACCTGCGGCAAGTCAACTCAAAGATCAACGGCTCTTTAAGTAAAGACAGGTAGTCTTGTTCCCTGACCTGCTCCAGCTTACGTTTAAATGGTTTTACTGATTGTATGGTATCCTTTTCAATTTTTTTCAGTACAGGGTCTTTTACCCCATTGAGGCGACAAAGAAAACTGAACGTTTCTCCTTCGAGGAATTCTCCTTCTTTCAACTCATTCTTAAGCGGTTTGATAAATCGCCGGTCACCAATTTTACGGACCTTTTCCAGAAGCAGATATTTATCTCTCACCCAGAGTTCCTCCCAGTTGTTAAGAATCATTTGCACCACACCTTCTACCGGCATCTCTCCCAGGGTTTCCATTGCGAAATCCCTTACCCACTCTTCTCCCTCTATTTCAGCCTCTTCAATAATAGAAAGGAAAAATTCCGGGGCTTTGCTCCAAACCTCCCGTACCGCACCGATGATTTTATGCCATAAATATTCGTCTGTATTTAATGGCAGCAGCTTTTTTATGACATCCTTATCCCCTGTTTTTGCCAGGAATTCCACCACCCTCCCATTGGCTGGGGAATCAGGGTTTTCCAGGAGGGATTTGAAACAGGATTCAATGATTTTCTCCCGCTCATTTGAGGCGTTTAGTATGTTGATAATTTCTTCCTCTTCATCTATGTCGCTTCTCTGGTGGAGGAAGAATTCCAGTGCAGTTTTTATATCCATCTGACGGATAGGTCTTCCCACCGACATTTCCAGTTCCGCCAGCCCTGAAAAAAGAAAAACAGCACTGGCTGCAGCAGCCATTTTGTATTCTCCTGGTAAATTCCCTATAACTTTGTAAATTGCGTCAATGGCTTCGATGTTGTGACGAGGCCTACCGCGTCCCTTTTCCCAGAGAGAATAATTTTCCTCCCCATGTTGGGATTTTTTCTCTTCCAGCAGGCCGATGGTCTGTTGATATATCTTTTGTACTATTTCATCATACTTTCCTTTTTCAAACATTTTCACCGATTGCTCCGGCTTTTTGCCCAATCCGTGTCCATGCTGATGAATGTAATAAATATTATCTTCCAGCATTGCCGGTACCTCGTCTTTGCCGGTTTCTTCATCTTTTACCATTTTTAAAAAGTCTTTTTCATACCATTCGTCGCAAAAGTCCCCAATGGCGACAAAGGCCGCATCATAGAGCATATGAAGCTGTGGATGCTGCCCGATAAAATCCAAAAATCGCAAAATAATAGGTTCATCGGCATAAGCGGTCAAATAGGATTTAAATATAGTGTCAGATACCTCTAGCCAATTTTCATTGTCTTCCGCAAGTTTGGTTAAATAGCCCTGGATAACTTCCCTTGCCTTTCCTGTTTTCAGCCAGGCAACCCGGAGCAATGAAAATCGGAATCCCACCGGATCGTGTTTATAATTTTCACTGTATTTTCTCTGAAAAAGATCGATAAAACTTGAATCCCCTTCTTCTACCAGTATTGATGATATTAATCCGGCGATTTTTCCCGTATTTTTTTCATAGGCATTTTCCAGGTCTTCCAGGTATGGTTTACCATAACCGGGATTTCGCAAAAAGAATTCAGCTGCCTCTTCCGCGGCTTCCTTATTATTGCTGTTAATAAACTGTATTACTATTTCGCCGGCTTTTTCCGGGTAAAGCCAGCCTATCCGGTTGATGGCCCAGGCCAGGACATCGGGGTCCGGTTTTTTGTACCTGCAAATTTTTGAAAGCTTTTCAAAACTCCATATCCAGTTCATTTCTATCTCCTGGTTTTTTTTGCCACGAAGACACAAAGACACGAAGGTTTTTGCGGCGTGATCTAAAATGATAACTTACTTTATTTACTGAGATTTGTCAAATAAAATTTACAAAAAGTTGCAAAATTGCTCAAAGCATTTGCAATTTTTTACCATTCATTCTCTATTATATGCCCGATGATGTTTTCCTGGTAGAAAAGAAAAAAAATCAGCCAGGTGAAAAATCCATT
>WVZO01000678.1 GCA_011772425.1 Candidatus Aminicenantota bacterium | reverse complement strand
TAGAGGCGATGGAGGTTGACGATCAAATTATATTGCATTTTGAATATTGCACGGCTTTATTTAGCAGGAATACAATAGAGCGATTGACAGGGCATTTTGTCAACATCCTGGAGAACCTGGTTCACCACCCGCACATGCGAATTTCTGAAATAGAACTACTGAGCGCAAAAGAAAAATTACAAATCCTGGAGGAATTTAATACCGCTTTTAGTGAGCCGATTAGAAATGAAACTTTCATCGAGGGTTTTGAGAAACAGGTGAAAAACACCCCGGACCGGGTGGCACTTATCGGGCAAATGCATCTTACTTACCGGGAGTTGAAAGAGAAATCGACTCGATTGGCCTGTTTATTGAGGGAAAAAGGGGTCGAAGCGGATGTCATTGTGGGAATTATGGTAGAGAGGACCGTAGAAATGATTATCGGCATATTGGGCATTTTGAAAGCCGGTGGTGCCTATATGCCCATTGACCCGGAGTACCCGGAAGAACGGGTAAATTATATGTTAGCGGACAGCAATGTGGGGATTTTGTTGAGTGGGGTGAGTGAGGTGAGTAAGGTAAGTAAGGGAATTGAGTTAGTTAGTTTGAGCGAGCTGAATGAGGAATTCCCTACTCACCTTACTCACCTTATTCACCCTACTCACCTATGCTACATTATTTACACCTCCGGTTCCACGGGCAAGCCTAAGGGAGTCATGGTTAACCATAAAAACCTTGTTTCTTACCTGGATTCTTTTGAACGGGAGTTTAAGATTACGGTGGATGATGTAGTTCTTCAGCAGGCTTCGTATTCTTTTGATGCGTTTGTGGAAGAGGTATTTCCCTGCTTATTAAAAGGTGGAAAGATTGCGCTTCCTTCCCGGGACCGGGTGCGGGATACGGCATTATTGGTGGACTTTATTTCCGCTAATAAAATAAGTATGATCGATTGTTCTCCTTTGTTGTTAAGCGAGTTAAACAGGTCATGCCCGGTCAATGCGCCTGGTGTACCTCTTGGACAAAATCCGCTGCACACCGTTCACACGTTCATCAGTGGTGGAGATGTATTAAAGAGTGAATACATCGGCAATCTTATCAAAACAGGGGTGGTATATAACACTTACGGTCCGACGGAAACAACCGTATGTGCCAGCTATCATAAACTCAGCGGTGAAGAACAGTCCAAAATCCCCATTGGGAAACCTATTACCAATTACCGGGTTTATATTCTTAACCGGGCTCATAGATGTTTACCCATAGGGGTCCCGGGTGAGTTGTGTATTTCCGGGTTAGGGGTTACCAGGGGTTATTTAAATCAGCCGGAGTTAACCGCAGAAAAGTTTGACCATGATTTATGGGATTACCAGGATTACCATGATGAAAAGAAAGCAACTCTTGAGGAGCAGTTACCCGGCCAGCATCTAACGAATCTCAATAAAAAGTTTTTGCGGGGGGGTCCGGGGGGGGCAGTTTTTTCAAAAAGCGCCCCCCCTGGCCGCCGGAGGCAAAAAATTTACAAAACCGGTGACCTGGGGCGTTGGTTGTCTGATGGCAGCATCGAGTTCCTGGGGCGAATCGACCGGCAGGTGAACATCAGGGGATTTCGCATCGAGTTGGAAGAAATCGAGAGGCAATTACAAACCCATGAGGATATCCATGAAACTGCGGTAACAGCCATTGGGGCATCATCCATCTGTGCTTATTTCACCGCCGGGAAAGAAAAAAATCCAAAGGAACTGCGGCGATTTTTATCTTTGAAACTGCCGGATTACATGATTCCTGCATATTTTGTCCAACTGGATCAGCTTCCTTTGACCCCCCGGGGAAAAATCGACACCAGGACACTGCCGGAACCCGGGAAACAGCGTTTTACCGGCAGGACCGGGTATAAGGCCCCGGGGAGCGAATTGGAAAAAAAATTAGCCGACATCTGGCAGGAATTATTGGGCCTAGAGGGCATTGGAATAGAGGATGATTTTTTTGAGTTGGGAGGCGATTCCCTGTTAGCCAACCAATGCATTGCCCGTATACGCGAAGAGTTGGAAATAGAGCTTTCTTTACGTAAATTTTTTGAAAACCCCTGCATCGAATCATTGGTAAAAGTAAGCGAACCTGGAGAAGTGGGAGTTCCCCGGCTCCGTCCCATGCCCAAAGAGGGTAAAATTCCTCTTTCCTTTTCACAGGAACGTCTCTGGTTCTTGCAGTGCCTGGACCCCGGGAGCATGGCCTACTACGTACCGCGGGTGATACGGATTAAAGGGGAACCGGATATAGAGCTGGTGGAGCGAGTGATTACCGAAATTATCCGCAGGCACGAAATTTTGCGAACCGTATTTCCTACTACCGATGGTGAGGCGGTGCAGCGTATCCGGGAACCCTATGCGTTCCAACTGCCAATCATCGATTTCAGCGGTTTAAGCGAGGAGGAGCAAGGGAAAAAGGTATCCCAATGGTTAGAGGAAGAAGGCCAGCGAGGTTTCAATTTCCAGGATGGTCCCATGATGCGTATTACCTTGCTGAAAGTAAAGGAAAAGGAGTATATCCTGGTATTAACCGAGCATCATTTGATCCACGACGGCTGGACCCAGGAAGTACTGTTAAAGGAATTCATTATATTGTTTACCGCTTATAGTCAAGGCAAGCCCTCCCCATTAGCGGAACTCCCTATCCAGTATGCGGATTTTGCTATCTGGCAGAGAAATCATTTAAAAGGAGAAGTACTGGAGCGTCACCTGGATTACTGGAAAAACAAGCTGTCAGGATTAGCCCCGGTACTGGAGCTGCCTGCCGACCGCCCCCGGCCGGCGGTGATCAGTGGAAAAGGAGCGATGAAAGATATCCGGCTGTCCCGGGAATTGTCCGATTCCCTCAGGAAATATAGCAAAGAAAGGGGAACGACACTATTTATGACCATGTTGGCGGTATTCAAGGTGCTGGTTTACAGGTATACGGGGTGTGAGGACATCTGCGTGGGCACGGGAGCAGCCAACCGGAAGCATAAAGAGCTGGAAGGCATGCTGGGTATGCTGATCAACACATTGGCTTTGCGTACGTTTGTCACAGGCGATTTATCCTTTGAAGCCTGCCGGGAACGGGTGAAAACCACCTGTATGGAAGCCTATGAACATGAAGACACACCTTTTGAAAAAGTGGTGGAAGTCATCCGGCCGGAGAGAAGTTTGAGTTATACCCCTATATTCCAGGTGATATTCAGCTTTATGGATATTCGCGGCGTGGAAATAGTTTTACCCGGTTTGGAGTTACAAGCGGAGGTTTCCCATAACCGTTCATCCAAATTCGATATCAACGTAGTGGTGGTACCGCCCCTGGAAAGAACACCAGGTAATGAAAATGAGCCGGGAGAAATTTTAATCGAGTGGGAGTACAGTACAGACCTGTTCGATGCCGAAACCATAGACCGGATGATCGGTCATTATAACCGGCTGCTGGAAGAGATCATCCGCCGCCCCACTGTTCCTATTGCAGTTTTACCTATGTTAGCGCAAGAAGAAATTGAGCGGTTGTTATACGCCTTCAATGATACCCGGACAGGTTATCCCGGGAATATGCCAATCCATTCATTATTTGAGCTCCAGGCAGAAAAAACACCGGATTATATCGCTTTGCATGGGGAAGGCCATATAACTTATGGTGAACTAAATGATAAATCCGATCGACTGGCTCATTTATTGAGAGAAAAAGGCGTTCAACCCGATACGATTGTCGGCATGATGATGAAGCATTCCATTGAAATGATCGCCGGGATGATGGGAATTCTAAAAGCAGGGGGTGCCTATTTGCCCATTGACCCGGAGTATCCTGAAGACCGTATCGATTACATGTTAACCGACAGCAATGCCAGGATTTTGGTGAGTGAGGTGAGTGAGGTGAGTAAGGTAAGTGAGGGAACTGAGATAGTTAATCTAAGCGAGTTGAGTGAAGAATTCCCTACTCACCTCACTCACCTTAC
>WVZO01000650.1 GCA_011772425.1 Candidatus Aminicenantota bacterium | reverse complement strand
GTGTGAAAGTGGTTCTCACCTTCTATTTCAAGAAAGTGAAAGTTAGGGATTTTCTGCGGCCCATTCTTCAAAAGCGGGACAAGCCTCCTGGTAATAGATTGTTCCATTGAGCTGCCTTTTTCCTGACTTCCCAGGGTCACCACCAGCGGTTTGGTATTGATTTTGCCCTTCTTGATCAGGGCTTCCGCCTGGTTTACCGGGAGTTGTTTATCCCACCACATACTGGGGCTGACGGCAATATAAGCATCGAATAAGTCCGGCTTGTTTAGAAAAGCATGAATGGTAAAAAGTCCCCCAAGTGACCAACCGGAAATAATCCGGTAAGGGTGGGTGCGGTACCGGTAGTCGATAAAGGGAATCAGTTCGGTTTCAAAGAATTTAAGAAATTTGGCAGCCCCACCACTGGTAGGGAAGCGGGCTGAACCGATGGTTTCCCGGTGTGTTGGCGTATAATCGTGATTGCGATCCACGTTGACGATGCCCACGACGATCAACTGCGGGACCAGGTAATTCCGGTTCCACAGCGGCCCCAGGTAACCGCATTCGGAAAGAAACCGGACAGCCGCAGTTGCCTGTTGGAAAAAAAACTCCCCATCTAGCAGATACAGCACGGGAAATTTCCGTTTCGATTCCCGGTACCCCCTGGGCAGATGTACCAACAGGATTCGTTCCTCATTCAACACCTGTGAACGGATGGTCAATTTCTCGCCCATAATAAGCGGGGTCGACGTTTCCATTCCATTTGGTTGATCTGCACCGGACAGGACAGCCGTAAGGGCCTGAATCCAAAAACAAAACACTAAAACGGCAATTAATTTTTTCTTCATAATACCTCCTTTGCTCTTTTTCAACGCTCTTCTTCGGTTATGACAACCGTATAACGTATAGATTATAGTTGGATTACTCGCAGTTGTCAACAAGAAATAACGAAATAAAAAAGGGGCTAGACAAGACTGTGATTATTTTTTTCTTTTCATAAAGAGCATAAGAAGTATTGCTAGACCAGCAGCAATGAAGGTAATCCATAAACCTACTCCGGTTCGGTTCATCAGAATGGACGGAAATTTTCTTAAATATAGCAGATCGTTTCCTGCTATAATAAAAGTTAGGATTCCAGAAAACAGACCCAAATATTTCCACCACCACCATTTATCAATAAGGAAAACAGATATAATAAACAATAATCCACAGATTATTGTAATATAATGGAATCCNNTTACAGGCTTATATTCACCCATTTCCTTCTTGTAAAACCAGTGGTTATCCCAGGGTAGAAAAACAGCAATAATAATAACCAATCCTAAAAAAACTCCAAAGATTTTTTTTAATACTATAATCTTTTCCATACGTATTATCCTAAAAACATTGTATCATATGAAACCATAGGAAATTCCTTTTTTAATCATATTGAAATTATAAAGAAATTATTTTTCATTGTCAATGGTCAACATTTTTTTGCCTGTCCCCTTCCACTATTCCCGTTTAATAGATCAATTATGCCAGGGATAAAGTAAAGGAGTAAAACACCGCCCCCTGTTTTCCGGTAATTAAAGAATTGAACCTCAAAGTTTTTTTACCAGCGTATTGATAGGCTGCATTATAGCACTGAGGATTTTTGGAGGGGTCGTTTTTTTTATGAACGAGAACTTTCCATCCTCGTATTTAATCTCGGTTGAAGCCATAAAAAGGGTAACATTTACCAACAGACCCACAGCAACAATGGTTTCGATGAACATTTTATCATCGTTCTTGATATTCTCCCAGGCAGCGATTAGTATGGGAGCAAGGTCCTCCACCTGTGCAAACCCGAGGAGAATTTCTTTAGCGGCAGTAATAGAATCTTCCGGGATCAGTTTTGTTTTCTTAGTCTCCAACCCCAGGTCTCTCAGTGCCAATATGCCCACATCTTCGCCGGGCAAATTGTCCACCACATTTTGATATGTCACACTCTTGTAGATGGTCCGGTTCAATTCTTTTAGTAACGACACCATCTGGACGTTGTTTAATCCTTCGATAATTTCGACAGCTTCTTGCATTATAAACTCCTTTTAACGCCAGTCCCCAGTCAGACTAAATGCCGCCCAATCCGGTGACTGTTCCTCGTTTAATGTTTTGATTGCGGCTGAATAAGCCTTGGCACGGGATTTTTTCTCTTTGATCCAATGCGTGTAATAACATTCGAAAAATCTGGCCGCCGATTCCGCACTGACAAACCAGTGACTGGACAGGATACTACCAGCACCTTTCTGAATAAGCGCCCATTCTATTCCAAGAGCATCCCCGCCGATGCCTTCTTTAGATAACCCGCTTACACATGCTGTCAATGATAAATGACTCTCATTAAAATCCAGATTGAGATCCAAGATAGTGCGTGGGGTTAATACACCCTCCAGGTTGCCTGAACCCACGGCATCTGAATCCGGCAGTTCACCGTTGTGAGCCAGCACCAGACCCGATTGCTCGAAGGGATTACCGATTTCGGTTTGGAGAGGGAAGATTCCATGGGTTGAAAATTGGATGATCTTATCGCAAAGATCTTCCCGGCATAATTGACTGATGGTTGCGGATTGATTTTTATACACAGGGTCATTGGTGTTTAATAATTGCTTTAAACACTCTGTAGGTTTATGGAAATTCTGATTGATTTCATCCCAATTTTCCTTTGTAGTGTCTTGTTTTAAGGGGGCAATAAATGAAACGAATTGCCGTGGCGCTTTTCGCGCGGGCCTGGATAATACCTCAACCAGGTGGGATGCATTCTGGATGCGGGACAGGGTAAAGCAGTGGATCATGGGTTTACCGTTAAACAATAGGTACTGCAGTGGTATATTACTAAAATGGTCGTCGCCGGAATAGCAGATGTGATCGCCTGGTTTCAACACGCCTTTATCGACAAGCGGGTTCAGCGCATTGACCAGAGGAGCCAAGTGTTCGGATATATTTTTAATAATGATATCCGGTTCCACTTCGTCAGGTTCACCCCAATGCTTGGGATCGACATATTTTGAAGCATCCCTGATGGCAATCCTAGAGATTTCCACCGCCTCGACGGCATGGATGCCGCCGTCTTTCCCGGCAAGCACCATATAGGTGCGCTCCTCATCGACATAATAGCTGAGATAGTGAAATTTAAATTTCCGGGTCAGGGCGGGTAATGCATCTACGGCTTTATAAATACTGGAATCTNNTGTTTTTGGTTAGGATGTCGGCAATGCCCCGGCCTTTTGATGCCTCGATGGCCTCCAGCAGTTCGTGAGTGCGGCCAGACATGTATAGTTTTTCACAAAGTGCGTTATATAATAATGGGTAATTTAGAAAGACACCGCCTCGCTCAAAGGGGTTATCAATGCCCTCACGAATTTTTTCCAGGTTGCCTTGCAAAGCTAAAAGGGCATCTGCCGCCTCGGAAGGCCTATTTAAGCGACTGGAACAGAGATACAGGCCCCATAAGGAGTCGTTTTCCAATTCTTGTTGATGATGGTCCCTGGACCACTCTAAACAATCCTCCAAGATTACTCGTCTTTTTTCTATCTCTTCAGGCGGCGGTGTGGAGAAGCGGAAATCCATCAGGGTATCTCTGAGGCGCTTTTGAATTGTGAATTCGTTCATTTTAATGTGCTACCTCTATTTAAGAAGCTTTCAACTTTGTCCATTAATTCCTTCAGTTGTTTCGAACCCTTTTCCGTGTAAGGATCGATACGGTTGGTAGGATCAAGGTTTTCCGTGAGGGACAAGAGTTCATTTCTTTTTTCAGTATCAGGGATCGTCTGATTGATTGCATTTGTCATGATATTGATTAAGCTGTCTACGGGAAGGCCGCTTTGACCGGTAGGTTTTGTGGTGGTTGTGATATCGCCTTTTATGATCGCAATCTTTTTTTTCAGTCTGTTAACCTCCATATCCATGGACCAGTCGCCTAAGGCATAGGGATCGTTAATGCATTTTTCCGCTTCATCGATTTCATTTTGATTCAGAAGCGCCCTGACCTTTTCAACAATCAATGAAGGTATATTGCTGTTATTTTCTCCCGCCTGGAACATATTCTTAAAATAAGGGATACATTGATCCGCAAAACTAATCACATCACTTGACCGGCCCAGGGCATTGCTGGCTTTTAGATATGCACTGGCGATGTTGCTTAGTGTGAATTTTTCCAGGCTGTGATGAGCATGGGAATTATAGATTTCAACGGCATAGGTATAGGCGGCCAGTGCTAAAATTGCTCCCTCAGCAGGATGGGCACCCATACAGTATTTCATGATCAACATGTTTAGAGATACAACAACCATTGATGGGTCGTCAGACCCAATCAAAGAAAGAACCTGATTCTTAAACGGATCATCCGGGCAGTTCATTACCAAAGATTTCCTTTCATCGGCATTACCGTGTTTCAGTATGTTATAGACATCTTTAGCATCCATTCTATCCTCCTTCAAGGCTCCGGACTGTCTTAAACTTTAGACATTATAGAGCCAATTGCTTTATATGGATTGTAATCAGTTTTTCATTAATATGATGATGGTGTCCAATCGATCCCGGCATTAGCTGCCATTCCCTGGAGTTCGCTGACTCGTAGTTCATATTGTTGACGATGAATACCAGCAAGTTGATTCAACTGATTATTGGCTTGCATAAACATACTAAGAATTTCCGGTTTCATTTGGTTTTTTTTCTGTTTGGAAAGTGCTTCGAAATCATATAAAAATTGTTCTAGCTCAAGTAATTGTTCATCAAAACCCCTTGTGGCCGAAGATATCGTGTTTCTGTTCTCAACTATCCATCGAATGAAGAAAAACCAAACGACCCAACTGACAATGGGTAACACAATAGATGCAATGAAGATAATAAAGACAAAATCCATTTAAATCACCCCTTTTTTTTGTATTAGAGTATTATCAAAAGTTTTCCCGGGTAAACTTTCAAAACCCTTACGCTCCACACATCACACTTCATCGATCGCCCACCTGACGATCTACTTATATTATGGCATAAAAAAAATCCGCAGGTGAGTAAATCGGATGCAAAATGATGGGTAAAATGGTTGCACTTAAGATGAGGCACTAGAACAAATGTTGCAAACCGGGTAATTTCGATGCAAAATGCGTTTATCGAGGTGAATGTAGGTGAATGGCAGCGATATTGCCTGGGGTTTAGGTGAGTGAGGTGAGTGTGTTAGTTAATCAGTAAATCAGTGAGTTAGTGGGAAGAGCCTGGAAGTGCTATTCTGTCGAGGTAGGGATACTGGTTACCCGTCACCCCCCGCACAGATCCGTACGTCTGGTATTACACAGATAAGGCTCCTACCTTGAGTTGGGCGTCAAACTCGCAGAAAAATTCCTACTGAACAAAGTATTGGCACCCAACGCAAAGATGATCGATTTTTTGAACCAATAGAGAAAGTGTTCTGGGAATTTAAAAATATATATGGTGTTGACGGCGATAATATCGATACGACGACCTGGGAAGGGAAACGCTTAAGGGGAGAATTGCTGGTCTTACTCAAAGAAAGGGCGGGTTTAAAATATAGAGAAATTGGTGAATTCAATGCATTTGGCGATTTGAGTTTTACATCATTGGCAGGTTTGTATCGCAGGTCAAAAAAAACAAGGGGTGAAAGCGAGTGAAAGATGATCCGCAACATTCGCACACTCGCACGCACCGTCCCCCGTCCCATAAAATAGGAGAAAAAACCTCTTTATACATCGTTTACTTCAGGGTCAAACGATGGGAATCAATATGGATTAGAAATCTAACCAAAGGCAAGATTACGTTGTTATTCAAAACACCCCCCTCAGCCCGGGGCGATAAGATGATTCCATTTCTATAATTCCGAATCTGCTTTATATCCTCCGGCCGAATATTTAAGGGACAGGCAAATTTTGTCAATGAGAACTGAATCTATACCAGTTGCCCAGTATATATATATGGAGCGGCCTGAACAGATAACTCACTTGGTTTTGGAAAATATCAGGCCTACCTCAAAGCCTTCTTTGACTACCGGCTCAAGAAGAAAATCCTTGAATTTATCTATCTGCTGCTGCAAATAACCACTCTCTTCATTGGCAGCAGCATCCTCCTTGCTGTCCCACAACGTAATGGCAACCACTTTGCCAATCTCCTTATCAATCAACACAAAAAGACCGCGATATCCATTCTGCTCCCTTCCCTCCGGCACCACACTCTCTTCATATAGCTTCAAGGCTTCATCTACTTTTTCCGGCCTAATTTTAGCCGTGATATGTCGTGCATACATTTTTTCTTCTCCTTACACCTTAAATTTGGTTGCGTACTTTTTTAATACGTAAAAAAACCAAAAAAGGTTTCAAGTTTTTTCAAATTTTTGACATTGTGATCAATTCGTGATATGTTATTACATCATGAAAGTGCCGAAAATAATCAGACCAACATTAATTGTAGACAAAAACAAAGCAGTAAAAAATATCCAGCGAATGATGCTGAAAATATCCCAATCCCCTGGGCGTATCCGCTTCCGGCCCCATTTTAAAACCCACCAATCCGCCCGGATCGGGGAATGGTTCCGGGAACTGGGAATAACTGCCATCACTGTTTCATCAGTAGATATGGCATCATACTTTGCCCAAAACGGGTGGAATGATATTACCATCGCCATACTGGCAAATCCCCTGGAAATCGAATCCATTAATCAACTGGCAGGGACCGTCGATTTGAACCTCCTGGTAGATTCGGCGGAAATGGCAGGATTCCTAAACCTGAACCTGAACCAAACCGTAAACGTATGGATCGAAATCGATACCGGCGACCACCGCACCGGCATCGAGTGGGACCAAAAAAACGAAATTCTCTCCACAACTATAGAAATTAAAAAACTGCCAAAACTCCGTTTTAAAGGTCTCCTGACCCATTCGGGACATTCCTATAAAGTAAAATCACCCGCTGAATTAATAGGAATCTATGATGATACGGTTACCAAAATGGACACGATCCGGGAGTATTTAAATGAGAAAGGAATTCCCGGAGTAGAAATCTCCATTGGCGATACCCCTACTTGCAGCGCAGTGGAGCAGTTCTATGGGATTAACGAAGTACGATGTGGCAATTTTGTGTTTTACGACCTGATGCAATTGGCCCTGGGTACCTGTAAAGAAGAAGACATCGCTGTGGCAGTAGCCTGCCCGGTCATTGGCTGCTATCCCCGACGAAACCAGATCGTTATCTACGGCGGAGCCATTCACCTGTCCAAAGAATCAATGACCCATGAAAACGGTGAAAAAATCTTCGGCCTGGCGGCACTCCCCAATCTGGATTCACACGGATGGGGACCAACCGTTAAAGATACATATCTTTCCAATTTGACCCAGGAACACGGAATCATTAAAACCTTCGCTGAATTTTGCCGCCAGGTCAATGTCGGCGATATCCTAATGATCCTACCTGTCCACTCCTGCCTGACCGCCAATTTGATGAAAGACCAATTTTACATTAAAGGCTAGTGTCATGTCACGCATCGAATGACGTGCAGATGTTTAAATCCGAAGCACGAAGCACGAAATCCGAAACAAATTCAAATGACCAAAATTCAAAATTCAAAACAAAAGCTTAAGAAGCATCAGTTCCTTTATTAGAGGTCTTTAAAGATGTTTTGAACATTTGAACATTTGAATTTC
>WVZO01000568.1 GCA_011772425.1 Candidatus Aminicenantota bacterium | reverse complement strand
TTTAAAAGCGTTGATGAAATCCTGGACTTTGCGATTAAAAGTGAAGAAAATGCTTATTCGTTCTATAAGGAATGGTCCGGGAAATTGGAGGATAAATCCCTGGTAACCGTATTTGAGGACCTGGCCGCTGAGGAATTAAAACACAAAGAGTTCATTTTGGGAGTTAAGAAAGGGGCCACCTTACAACCGTCGGAAAAAGAAATAATCGATCTTAAGATTTCCGACTATATAATGAATGTAAAAGCTTCCACAGACATGGATTACCAGGAAGCGCTAACGCTGGCCATGCAGAGAGAAAAAGAGGCCTTCAAGCTTTACAGTAATCTTGCTGCCATGGCAGCGGATGAAGGCATGAAGTCAACCTTTAAGGCCCTGGCCCAGGAAGAGGCCAAGCATAAGCTGCGCCTGGAAATCATGTACGACGACGATATCCTCAAAGAAAATTAGTTGCCCAGGTTGCAGGTGCAGGTTAAAGGTTGCAGGTTGCACAGTGTATGTTGCTGCCTGCATATCATCTTTACCATTTCTGTTGTGCCCTATTGTAATTTTTTGTTTTTTGTTTTATAAACTGATTGTTATTATTTTGTTTGACTATTAAAAATGAGCGGGCATGAATTTCGGAAATGGATTGAAGCCGGGTACAAGAACTACGGAGAGGATCCCTGGTTTTTTATCCGGGAGTTGGCCCAGAACAGCCGGGACGCCGGAGCTGCTTCCATTCATGTCCGGGTAAAAACCACCCTGGGGAAAGAAGAAGTTCTTATTTTTGAAGATGATGGCAGCGGCATGTCTTATGCTCATGCGGTGCGTTATTTATTTCGCCTGTATGCATCCAGCAAGACCAGGGAGAAATATGCTGCCGGAATGTTTGGCATCGGTTTCTGGACCGTATTGAAATTCAATCCCTCCACTATTATTATCGAATCACGGTATAAAGATGAAAAATGGGGGGTTGTGGTGGATGCGGATTTAGAGACCACCCGGATTCCCAGTGATTTACCCGGCCCTGGAACCCGGATTACCCTTGTCCGTTCTCCCCAGGAGTCTTCCGGGGCTGAATTTTCAAAAAAAACCAGGCAAGCGCTGGAGCGGTACTGTTGTTATTTACGCCGGAATAACCGGAAAGCAGATCTTTTACCTGTTTTTTTCTCAGGGAAGAACATTACCCGGGAAATGAATTTGCCGGGGCCGGTGTCTTTAGGTTTCAAGAGGGATTTTGTAGAAGGGGCTGTGGGATTGGGTTCAAAGCCGCAGGTACAGCTTTATGCACGAGGTTTGCCTGTGTGGGAAGGCACCTCGCTGGAAGAGTTATCCCACACCCCACCCACTGGCAGCAGTGGAAAACAAAAAGATGCGGAGATCGCACAGGGTTTGGCTCCTGTTTTTTTGCTTAATGGTAACAACCTGGAGGTGAATATTTCCAGGAGACGGGTGATTGACAACCGGAATCTACAAAAAGTCCGAAAAACTGCTGAAGTCGCCCTGGATCAAATGGTAGAACTGGCTGCAGACTGCGTTTCTCCCCGCACCCTGATTCGGCAGTTTTCAGATACGATAAAACATGCCATGTCTTCTATTTTCCGCTCTTTCATTAAAACGCTGGTGCTGAGTCTTATCGTGATCCTTCCCCTGGAAGTATTCCTGCTTACTTCTGTTTTCAAAATTCACCAAAAGGGAACTTCTACCGCTTCAACCGCCCTTCCCATCCAGGTGGAGAAATCCTACTACCCGGGAGCAACGGTCAGAATTACTTCCCAAGACAGGTCCCTGGACATGACCTATACTCCCGCTGTTAATACCTGGTTTAAGATCTTTACCGCGGAACATTACGACATTAAATCCGGTTTTATACGGGCAGTTGATGAAAATGAAACAAAAACAAGGGCGATTCCATTTCCACCGGTTCGTTGTTTGTCTTTATTTTCGGATTCACGTTCAGAAAACTCTTTAACTATTGCCTTAAAAATCCCGGATGCCGGTAAGGTTTTTCTTCCCCAGGTGCAAATGGTACAGCCGGGGGCTGCGGATTTTTCTGTTGTTCCCGGCAGCATTACTGTTAACGATGTCCCCCTTAATAGGGGTGCCGCCCGTTTGTATCCCGGTGGGGAGGTGGTGGTATCGATGCCTTTCAGCGGTATTATTCGTTACCGGTGCTGTCCGGTCGTTGAGGAGATGGTTTTAACGCCAGGCCAGCATCAGCGGCTCACTCAACTGCCGCGGGAGCTGTTGCTGCCTCTGGCGATTGAGCAAGAATTAAAGGCATTCGCTAACTCCGATCCAGGGATGGATATCCAGCAGAAAATTCAAAAAGCTCTTCGTTTAACTGTATCACTGCTGACATACGACGATTCTGCCGCAACCGCAAAAAAATATGCGCAAGCACAATCTTCGGGTTCCGGGGATTGGTTTCGCAAGGTAACCGTTATTGGTTCTGGCGACTGTGACATTTTAAATGGGGTAACAGTAATTTTTTTGCGGAAAATGGGAGTACCGGCCCGGTTAGTGATTGGGGCGGTGGGAATAGAAGGAAGAATCTTAACCGGGCTGCATGCCTGGGTGGAATATTTCCATCAGGGGCATCACATCATCGATGCCACCCTTTATACGGATGGGCCGTACGCAGCGGCAATATCACGCAGGTCACCGATCCCGTACTTACCGCGCACCCCACGGTTCCAGTCGCAAAGGAGAAACATCAGCCAACAGCCGGAATCGGACCGAAGCCGACAGCGGCTGGTTTCAGCGCCTGTTATTTATTCACTGGTGGTGTTACTTTTTCTATTATTGTTTTTGTTTTTCTTTATGGTTATCAGGTTTAAGAAATCCACCCGGTCGTTTCAGCCGGCGCAGCTTACCCAGGTTCAAGATGATCTTGCCGGCATGGTGCTTCATGAACTGCTGCATCCTGGTGCGTGGGGTTATGACAGGGGGATTCGTAACTTCAAATTGATACCCACTATTACCGGGGAGCGTGTTTCTCTCAGGCGTGCGTTGAAATTGGCTGACCAGCAGAAACTTTTTACTATTAAGCGAACCAATTCCCTGGCTCAATACCTGGAGAAGAGAGCCAATCATCATCGTATTTCTATATTGGATGCCGGGAATCCTGCTTTTGCGCCGGTGGTCAAATTGCTTCCCGGTGCGATTCACCTGGACAAAGTTATGGTTTTGCAGGCTGTGGAACCGAAAGAATTATATGATCCGCGGTTAGGGAGTTTGGGGCCGTTGGTTTATGCTGTAAATCATCTTTTCAGATCGAAATCAGGGAGTAATAGAATACCCCCGTGTTTGTTAGCACCGGGGTTTTTAACAGGGGATTTTCTTGATATTGATCTTTCCCGGTTGCCTTCATTGGCGAAGTGGGGGATTCCCAATCGATTTATTGCTGTTAATCCCAGGAGCAGTCGGATAGATAAGTTGGTGCGGTTATTTCAGAGGAATCCTCAATTGGCGCAATTCAGGTTTATCAGGGCGGTATGTAAGGAGTCTAACCTGGTTCCCGAACCCAGGGAGGGTATATTGGAACGTATTTCCCGACAATTGTCAAGGGAGGTGAAATAAGGTGCCCTTCGGGCGATTTAAAACGCCTTCGGCGAGCAAATATTTACCTAACCCCTTATTACTCAAAACGGAGAAATTTTCTACGACAACGGAGAAATGTTCTCCGATATCAAAGAAATTTTCTTCAGAATTCAGATATGGTGCCAGGTAATTTATTTACTAATAGGGTATTGAGACCATATGTTGTGCTAACCAGTTATCATCCATGAACCATGTCAGAATAAAAACCCGCTGAGAGGGTAAGAAAAAGAAAGCACCAAATTCCAAATTCAAATGACCAAAATCCCAAACCCCTTTAAAGTCACTTTTATTTTGCCATGAATGGCTGTAATTTAGGGTTTAAAGTTGATTTTTCCCTCAACACCAACTATAATATGACCAGCAGGATTAAGCTCTTTGATTACAGGAGGTGCTTATGGGTAACCTGGTCCTGGATAATAAATTGTTAAACATCATTTCTTCATTGGCAAAACAACTGAAGACGACTAAAGAAGATATTATTAAAAGAGCCGTTACCAGTTACGCAGAAAAAATGAAACAAAAAAACCGGTTGATGCCCTTCGCCGGAATATTAGAAGAAAAAGAAGCAGATGAGCTTTTAAATTCCATTTACAGTAGCAGACAGGATAAGAAAGTAGAACACCAATTATGAAATATATCATTGACAGCGATATCTTAATCTATTTCCTCAAAAATCAGGGAAAGGTCGTTAAAAAAATGGAAAAAATCAGTGATGAAAATATTTTCACAACCATCATCAATTATACTGAAATCCTGTTCGGAGCCTATAATTCGTCAATGGTTGAACAGAATCTAAAGAAAGTAAAATCATTTTTGAAAACCATTAATATACTGGATTTTGATAAAAAAGCAGCGGAAAATTTTGCTAAATTGAAAGCAAAACTAAAGAGGGAAGGAAATTTAATCTCTGATATGGATTTAATGATAGCAAGTATCTGCACAGCAAACAAATTTGTTCTTGTTACAAATAATGTAAAGCACTTTAACAGGATAAAAAAGTTGAAAATTGAAAACTGGATTTAAGAGTCTTCCAACCTATTTTCAAAATCTCCTTGATTACCTCTTTTAATAGGTGAAAGGTGACAGGCGAAAAAATTCTACCCGCTGCCGGACAAAAGGAATTATCTCCGGGACGAAACGATCATTTATTAGTCAAGAAATGAATCATTTCATGGCTTGTAATCGGTATTAGAATTATCCTCAAAACCCTTGACAATTGATTTCCAAAGGACTATATTATGCTAAAACCGAATCGGGATAACCAGAAGTTCCCTGGCGTTCTTTGACTTGTTTGTTATAGTAGGTTTCACGTGCAAGTGATTGGTGAATGCCCGAAGGGCACCTCTCCAAACTAAACTCTCGTACCGCACGGGCACTCTGAAAAATCTGATGCCCTCCGTGCGGATCTACTAAACCATATTTTTATCTACAGGATGGACAGAAAAATCTTTTAGCTCAAAAAACATTTAGACTGTCCATCCTGAACTCCTATTAGAACTCTAAAAGAACTTTCTTTTTGTCTCCGACGGCCAGGGGGGCGCTTTTCGAGAAAACTGCCCCCCTGGACCCCCCGCA
>WVZO01000635.1 GCA_011772425.1 Candidatus Aminicenantota bacterium | reverse complement strand
CCCCTGGACCCCCACAAAACTTTTCATACACGGTCAACCATCGTACCATGCTTCATAAGGGTATTTCCTATTGGTACCATTCCATTCTCTTTCTTCTTTTCCTCTTTGCCAACTGCCAACTGCCAACTGACTTCGTGCCCCATCGATATCATCCTGTTTTTAAACGCCAGCCCTTTTCTTCACAACCTTAAACATGTCCTGTTCCATGATTCAGGACGTTTTTCTCCAGGAGTTAGACTACTATAGGAAGTGAAAAATAGAGTGCATTAAATAGATGAGAAACAAGTTACTCAATTTTTCTTCTTATCTTTTAGCAAACACAAGGAGGGGGGAATGTGCCCTGTGGGCGGGGAAATTTGTCAATAGTCAATCGTTAATAGTCAATAATCAATTGTTGATTATTAATTGTTAATGTTTTCTTACCTGGAAAATCCCTTTCTCAATCTTAACCTCAACCTTAACCTTGTTTTTCCTGGCTGATGGAGTGGATGATTCGTTTCGTAATGGCCGGGTAGATTAAGGCGGTTAGAATGGCAGCCAATAAAATCGATGCAGCCTGGGATTGGTTAATAATCTGCTGCTCCAATCCGAAAGCAGCAATGGCCACCAGGAGGGTCAAGGAAAAGGAGGTGGAGACCGGGATGAGCACGATCTCCATCAGGGAAAGCGGCGACAGGAATAACACCAGCGCTGCCATAATGCGCACAAAAAATATAATAAAAGAGATCACCAATCCCATCACCACCACGTGGATATCCAGGAAATTTTCGATATCAAACCGCAGCCCTACTTCGATAAAAAACACCGGGATCAGGAATCCATAAGCAAATGCCCCGATGCGTTTCTGTACTTTTTCTCTCTTTTTGAAGATAAGACCAAAGGCCATTCCCCCCAGGAAAGCCCCTACGATTAATTCCATATCCAGCAGTGCCGCCAGGGCCACAAAGAAAAACATATTGACAAAATTGGCACGAATCCCGCTTTGAGCCGGGTCACCGGTTTCAAGAAAAGGACGGGACAGGACCGGAAACCACCACACCAGCAAGCGAAATAATTTGTATATAATGTAAGCGGCCAGCACAAAGGCAGCCATTTGTCCCAGGTGTATCAGCGATTGAAGAGAAAAACCAAACCGGTAGTAAAGGATAAACAACGTCAACGATACAAGACTTACCACTTCGCCAATACTGCCGATAATGAGCAGCCTCTGGCCAGTATCGCTTCCCAATACCTCGGTCTCTTTTAACACCGGGAACAACAGACCCACGGCGGTGGTCAGGTAAAGCAGCGCATAAACAGGCTCCTGCTGCAAGAAAACTGTGGTGCCAACGGAAAAGAGCACCACGACAATAACCATTAAAATATATAAAAAGAGTTCTTTTTTGGGGGTGATTTTAATTTTTTCAAAATTGATCTCCAGGCCGGCCAGGTACATTAACATGATGAATCCCAGTTCACCCAGGAACGTGATGATCGTGGTTTGATGAAACTCTTCTTTAAAAAACAACCCGAGGCAAAGGCCGTAAAGGATTTCCCCCACCGGTGACGGCAGAGCGAGACGCCGGCAGATAAAAGGCATTAAAAAAGCACCGGCGCATATACTTAACAGAAGCAGGGCTTCCAGGTTACTCATGGGTTTCCGCCTCTGGGATCACCAGGGTGGAAAGGCGCGTATTTTGAGCCACCAGGTAGGAGACATTGGGCTTAAAAAAAGAAATCGCTGCATTGGCCTCGGTTACGGTTACCAGGAGGTGATTGTCCAGGGGAGCGAGGAACTTGAGGGTTTCTCTTACCGGGTTTCCTTCAAAAACCGTATAATCGATGTGTTTTTTATAAATGCCTTCAAAATCCGAGATAATGCTGCGCCGCAGGCGAAGGCGTTTATCTTCTTCCATCCCCCGCATCTCCTTCGGAAGAGTCACATACACCACCCGAAAAGAGATATCCAACAACCGGGCGATTTCAACACCCACTTCCATGGTCTGACCCGGGTCCGGGCCGTTGAACGAAATCACCACCCCTTCATAAGGAAACGTCAGCCGGGACAACAGGAACGGTTTCCGGGATTTTTTAAAGGCTTCCCTTACCCTGGATTTCTTTAATCCCCCACACATCGGGATCACCAATACGCCAGCCCTGGTATATACCGGGAGGTTGAAGACTTCTTTAAAAAGTCCGATGGTTTCGCCGATTTCAAAATGAGTCACGTCAGCCTTGATTTTTTGGGGAAACGTGGGGGAGAGTTTCTTTTTAAAGGGCAGAAATTGGATGCGGTTGGCCTTAAAGGAATTCAGCCAATAAACAGTTTCATCCATATTGCAACTGAAATCCACATGAAGGGGAAATACGATATCGGTACCATACTGCAGGGGGAACTGGGGTTTTCCTTTCAGCAGGATCTCGGTGATTTCCTCCAGCATGTTTGGGTCTCCCACCAGGACCACACGGTCGCCGACCTTCAGGCATGAATTTCCGTCCGGGAGGATCAGTTTCCCTTCCCGGTACAGGGCGGAAATATGCCACCGGGAGGGGCGCAGGTATTTTAATTTCCGGTCCACCAGGTGAGACCGGGCTTTGACGGTTACTTCGAGCAATTCCCCCTTCTCCAGCCCTATATTGACCGCCTGGATCACATGCCGGTCCAGTCTTTTCAATACGGCCTGGATGCCAACCAGAAGGGAGTTTACCAGCCTCACGTCAAACGGAGCGAATAAACCCGGGTCCACATCGCCATAGGTAAGCACAATAATTGGAATTTTAAGATGCAATACCTTCCGGGCAATGCGGCAAAGTTCCAGGTTGACCTCTGTATCTTTGAGGGTAGAAATAATGTATTTTAAACTCTGCACATCCAGTTTTTTCCAGGTCACCACACTGTCGGCCGCACCGGTGAGGTACTCCACTTTCACTCCCTCCCCGGCCGGGAATTTCTCCGCGCACAAGGATAATCGTTTTTCATTAATATCCACTGCCGCAATATCCCATTCAGGGGAAAGAACTTTTAACAGTTCTCTGCCAAAATCACCCAATCCCACCACCAGGATCCGTTGTTTTTCTTTTTCTTGTTTCATTAACGCTGACCGCTAATCTTTAACCACTTCATTAATCCAGGCCAGGTAAGCCTTATTACCTTCTACTATGGGTAAGGCAATAATCTCAGGTACTTCATAAGGATGGAGCGCTTTTATGTTTTCTTCAACTTCCTGGTAAAGGTTTTTACGAGTTTTGATCACACAATACCATTCCTCTTCATTTTCAACTTTGCCTTTCCATTCATAGATACTGGTAATAGGTCCGGAGATTTGAGCGCAGGCAGCCAGTTTTTTTTCAACCAGTGTTTCTGCGATTTTTTGTGCCAGCTCTTTGGAATCGGTTGTTGTGGTAATTTGTACATATTCGCTCATCATTGCCCTCCTTGTTTTATTTTTTCTTACTTTTCTCCAATTTTTCCAGGATACGTTTTACTTCGGAGAATTTGAGTCCCAGACTGATAGCCTTGCGAAAATAGTTCTCCGCCTCTTTTCTCTTGCTTGCCTCCAGGTAGAGATAGCCTGCTTCCAGATGAACCTCCGGGTCTTTGGGATGAAGTTCAAGGGCAATCGCTGCCAGATCGAATAGGGCTTTTGTCTTTTTATGTTCTTCCAATAAAAAAGCCATATAGCGGAATAAACGGCTGCTGACCGCCCGATGTTCCGGGTCGATTTTAAAGGCTTTTTTATAAAAGTTTCGGGCCGTATCCACATTACCTTTCCAGAGATGGGTAAAGGCAAGATTGCTGAGAATGTCCGGGGAATTGGGGTAAAGGGTATCGCCGAGGTTAAGGATTGCAAACGCTTTGTCCTTTTCATTTTTAAGGAGGAAATAACGTGACGTCCTTACCATTGGAGTAGTGAAATTAGGGTAAAGACGGGCATTGGCAAATGTTTTTTTCAGTTGATTACCCACCTCTTTAAAATCGCTTTTGTGGGTAATGACCAGGTTGCGGACGTAATCGGTATAAGTGCGGTTCCAATCCCGGTACCAATTAGAGAAGATTTTATTGAATTTTGCGGAAAAGGTGAACGGTTTCTTTTGGGGCGGCCATTTTTGCGTGATGTTTATAAAATCGTTAAAAAAGGTAAACACACCATTTTTCGAGTAACTCTTCAACGTATCTTCGCCATAGGCCTCCTTTAATGCCGCAGCCATAAAAGAACCGATTTTGGTAAATGCTTGTTGTGATTGCGGGTGAATCCCGGAATTGATCTTCTTCTTCGTATTTTTGTAATCTTTTTTTAAGGCGTTGAGGTTTACATATTGGTTAAAAAAGGTAAACGCCTTTTTTAGTTCTTGTTCATTGTCGGTCAGGGGTTTGTTGTTCCGTTCATAATAACTCAACCCATATGAATGAACCTGTTGGAGAGCGGACAGCATGGCACGCATTTCTTTGGAGGCGATATGAACCGATGTATCGAGGTCCTCTTGTAAAATTAGTTCAGCCAGCCGCACAACGTAATAACCGGGATTTGCCGCCTCCATGTTTGTGCCGGCGGCAATAGCAAAATTTAATTTGGGCAGGATGAGTATATACGTGCGGGTCTCGGCCTGGGCGCCGCCGTGGGCCACTTGAAAGTGGCCGTTCCACGGACGTACCGACCACCCCATCCCGTAACCGGTTAAACGGCCATCGCGGGTCGCCTGAGATGTAAACATCATCCGGGTGGTTTCTTTTTTTAGAACGTTATGTGACATAACTCCCCGGGCATAATTGAGTAAATCCACCACCGTAGAACGGGTACCGCCCCCGGCAAAGCGGCTGGAAATGTCCACATATTCGGAATTCTTTACCTGGTTATTAATAAGACGGTATCCCCTGACCCGGTTGGGAATCAGTTCTACCGGGTCATCCAGGCGGGAGTTTTCCATGCCCAGGGGTTTAAAAATGTTTTCTTTAATATAATCGCCGTAAGATTGCCCGGATGCTCCTTCCACGACGGCACCAAGAAGATTAAACCCATAACTGGAATAATTGTACCGGGTGCCCGGTTCAGCCACCAGGTCAAAACCGCTGAAAATTGCCAGGGCTTCTCTGGTATTTTTATGGACTTTGATATGTCCTTCTTTATCATAGTCTTTGTAATGGCTAATGCCCCCCAGGTGACCCAGGAGGTGACGAATGATGACCGGCCATTTCTTTTTGGGAAAATAGGGAACATATGTTTGAACTTCGGCATCCAGGTCGATTTTTCCTTTTTCCACCAGTTGCAGGACAGCAATACCGGTAAAGGTTTTGGTGATAGAAGCCATACGGAAGGAACTTTCCGGTTTGATGGGGCTTTTATTCTCAAGATTGGCATACCCGAATCCTTTGACCCAGGTAAAATCATCCTTGAAAAATCCCACCGAAAGTCCCACGGCTCGTTCATACTCCATTTGAACGTTTACGTACTCTTCGAATTTTTTTATTGCTTCACTGTACCTCTCATCCGCCGACAGATCGGAGGTGAGAACAACCTGGAATATAAAAATAACCGCTGTTAATAGTAACACTAATTTTGATTTTCTTTTTGTTCTTGTATTCATTGCACAAACTCCTTAAAAAGTCTAAATCATATTATACGCTTTACTGGGCCAAAAATCCAGGGGGAGGCGCGAAGAGAAGAAGCGAAGAAGCGAAGAAACGGAGAAACGAAGAAACGAAGAAATTACGAAGAAAAATGGAACCAATGGGGCAAGATGGTGGAAGCCACGTAACCCGGGTTGACCTTGTATGAAAAGTTTTTGGGAGTCCAGAACCCTTTTTTCAAAAAGGGTTTTGGCCGCCGGAGGCAAAAAAAGTTCT
>WVZO01000073.1 GCA_011772425.1 Candidatus Aminicenantota bacterium | reverse complement strand
TGCGGTTGAAGACAAGAATTTCCAAAGCCCGGCCTTTATCGTTTCATGCGAGTCCTATGACTCAACCGCTGAGGCACCGAGAAGTACGTCGAATAAAAGAAGGTGGGTTTAGTGGTATATATATCACCCGGCGCCAGGAAGATATGGGTGATATTTTACTCAGCGAGTTTGTTAATCCACCGGTGGTGTTGGCAGACCGGTTGATTAACAATGGTTACCTGGCGCTGCGCCGCCAGGCGAAGCGGGAGAAATTGCGGGATGTAATGGTGCTGGGTTTGATGCCTGCTGAAGTCCAGCCCAAACTGAGTGTTGATTTTATCAAAGCGTGCTGGTTGGATTTTATCAGTCGATTTGGCATGATGTTGATCCAGAACCGCAGGGTGCGCAGCGAATTCCGCTGGCTGGAAGGGGACCGGTTCGGAGGGATACGCAGTTGTCATTTTTTACTGCAAGACCTGGCGCCCGGGTTTATAGAAATACCGGTTGAAGGGGATTGGCGACCACTGTTTCGACGGGAATTTTTAACCGCATTGGGGTGGCTGCCCTTATACCTGGACACCCGCGGCAAATTTGAACCGGTTTCAGAGGATGATGGCAAACCTAAGTACCAGCCGTTACAGGAAGGAGTCAAGCAAGTGAGGAGGGGTGATCTCGAATCCGCACAACAGTGGGCGTTTGCGGCATGGCGGTCGCAAAAAGAGAATTTGCTGTGGGCTTTTCATGAACCTGATAAACCGGTTTTAAGCCCACAACAAGAAAAAAGATTGGAGATTGACCGGTTTGCTTTTGTTCACCTGATGTTATTTTTACCGGCAGGGAAACGTCATGAGGGGGGTGTTTCCATGTCGGGTGCGGCAAGGCTGGGGGCATTGTCCAGCGGATTTGGCATCAGCAATATACCGGGCCGAAGTGTTAGTGTTACCTGGGTGCCGGAGCAAATCAATGTATCCAGGGAGTGGGCCTTTGATTGCCGCGAGAAACGGGACTCCCTGCTTTTTTCGCGAGAAAAACCAGTACAGAGAATAAATGGTCATTATATTGCCGGACGACTGGTCCAGGCCTGGCGTGATTATTTGTTAAAGGAACTTCGAAATGGATAACGATTTTGAATATTCTTACCTTGATCAATTATCCCCCACTGAAGTGTTTCGACTGCTGACAGCAGCGGCAGAGAAATTCCAGGGGCAGTATTCAGACATAAGCAGTGTGCGGATTATTTTTTCCGGCACTGCGCCTTTTATATTCGTGGCCCTTGAGGTACCGGACCCTTATGCGGATGAGAACAAGACAGCCATGTCGGAGGCTCAACGGGAGGTGTTTAAAAGCCTGGTGGAGGGGTTTAAAGAGATGACCGGCCGCGGTGAACGATACCATTCGCCGGAGGGTGAAAGTAAACCGCTGCTTGAAGGGATTGCCTGGCTGCTGTTAAAAAGTGCCAACGAAGCGGATGAAAGAGAGGCTGCCGGAACAGACGAATACCTGGTGGTGACCCGTGTTATTGATGAGAGTGAAGCGGAGGTGCTGTTTAAGAACTTATCTTTTCATGCGACCTCTACCCGGGTGAGCGCCTGGGAGAGCAGCGGTGCTACTGGTGTTGGTGGTTACCGTTATTTGTTTCACTTGAAGCACGACAGTCATAGGAAGTCTTCGTTCCTGAGTCTCGGGGCTGGTGGTATTCTTGAAGGGTGCTGCATACTAAGGGGTTTTGAAATAGACGGTCTTATAACCTTTTTGCCGCTGGAGAGCCCCCCTGATGAGAGAAAGTTGAAATATTTTTGCCGTTTATTGGACAGGGCGCCTGGATTGTTTGGGAGCGGTGAAAAAATAAAAAAGGATTCTGAGTCTGGTGGTTTGTTGGCTGCTGTGCTGGAGTGGCCGGAAGCAAAGGATTCGGCAGAACTTGAACTGGAATTTTTGTATCTAGTGGGACTGCGGTTTTTTCAGCAGGAGTATTTCACCCGGCGGAAAGTGAGCCATGCCAGGTTTGAGTATATGGAGTTAAAGGAGAGCCGCCGGAGTCTTGAGGGTTTAGGGGAAGCAATAAATAATGCCGAGCCTTATGTGGGGTATCGCCTGGAGCTGCGTCCCACCAAATACCTGGAGAAAAATGATCTGCAGCGTTTACATGAGCAGAAAGCCCGGCTTGAATACAACCTGGCTTATTTAGAGACATTAATGAAACCCCATCCGGTTTTGATGCGGTTCACTCAAAAACAATTACCTGCATTGGCGGCTGAGCTTCGCAGTTTTCCTTTGCAGGTGATTTACGAAGGGAGCATTAAGTACGGTTTCCAGGCAACAGAGTCTGAGCCTGCGGGGTATCATTTTATTTTGATAGACCCTGCTGAAGCGTCAAAGCTGGAATTGGACCCGCTGCTGTTGTTCCAGGACCTGGATGTTCCCCATATCCGTTTTCACCTGGACCCGTTTTGGGCGCGTCATTACTTTGAAGTAAAGGACATCGGTACCAGGGGTAGGGGAGCGTTGGTTTTTGTACCTGAAGGCTGTGCCCTTTTTCCTTCCATACACAGTTGGAACCGGGGAAATATGGAGTACTTCCTGCGGGAGACCATGGAAGAATGGTTCCGGGAACGGTTGAAAGGGACAACCATTCCTGACCGGCCCCTCTATATTTTCGACGGTGAACCCCGGCCAAAAGCTCCTATTTACGTTTCCGTGCTGGACCAGGAGCGGATGGAACCGCTGCATACCCGGCTGGGATGGATCAATGACAATTTAATTATTAATCATGTCATAGAAAAAGAAGGCCTGATTGAAGAGATGGCCAGGGATATCACCTGGAGTGAACTGACCCAAAAAATAAAAACGCGCAGCGGAGAAATCCGGCAAGATTTTATGGAAACGGCTTTAGATGTGGGTAAACAAATGGCTCAAACCACCAATGAGATGACCCGCGTACTGACTGCTGAAATTGAACGTACGGTAAAGGAGACGTTTCGAATGATGCAGCGGATTCGAAAAATGGATGAACGACTCCGGGAATGGGACGACGTAATGGAAGATATGGAAAACGTCCTGCAAGAGATTCGCAAAAAACGACAAAGTATTTCCTATCAAAAAGGTTTAGCTAAAAATGAATTCTGGCGTATGGAACAAGAGGTGGAACGAGAGATAAAACACTCTGAAAAACGGCGCCAGGAACTTCAAGAAAAGATAGACGAAGAAATCAAGAAGATGCGGGAAGCCAGTAAAAGCCTGAAGGCAAGGTTAAGAACATTAAAATTATAAAGGTTAAGGTTGAGGTTAAGGTTGAGGGAAAAGAAATTAATGGCTATATTCGATTTATCAGTACCTGGTACTTTGTTTGTATATGCATGTGCATTTTTTGATGATTTTTCAAGCCTTTTAAGGAATTCCTCAACCTCAACCTCAACCTCAACCTCAACCTGAATCTTTTAACGATGTCTGAATTTACTGAGAAACTAAAAGAACCGTTTGAGGAGCAGTTGAATTACCAGCTCTCGCGGTTGAACAGCGCCGTGGATGAGATAGAGGCGCAGCGAGAGATTGTTACCCAATGGCCGGCTCGAAAAAAGCGTATTGTTAATGGAATCATATTGCCAATCCAAAGATGGACAGCGATGCTGAAAAGCATGACCAGGCCCCTGAATGTGCGGCCGTATAAACGTGAAAAAAAACGCCTGCTTCGGGCTAAAAGCTTAACCTGGTTCCACTGGCGCGGCTTTATGGCAAAATCTCAATTAACACTGCTGAGATTACTCAATATTATACGCATCCTCTTGATTTTGAGCTTTTCCATTGGCACAATACTGCTGGTAGGCTATTTGATCGTAAAAGTTTTCGGTCTAATAGGAGGAATAGGTTAGGAGAAATTCCAAATTCCAAATTCCAAACAACTCAAAAGAACTCTTAAAGAGCTTTGGTATGAAAAACTTCTATTCATCATTACTTAAATCCATGCCTATGCAAGCCAGGCCTCGTCGTTCGCGGACGCCTCTGCGCGTTGGTTTGCTTATTACTTTGGGCTTTTTCGTTGCTCTTCCCATTTTTATCATCGTCACCCGTGCCCTTCCCAGAGAAGGAATCGGGCAGGTGTTTTATTGGATTCATGATCATATTTTCCTGCCTATCAAAGGGTATACCTATACGTTGTTTTATCCTTACAGCATAAGCTGGTGGGGGATGTTTTTGACGGTGCTTGTTGCCTGGGTAATTGCTTATCTCCTGATGACTTCATTTACCAAGGACCCCCATATTTATGTTTTGCGTCGGGTAGTCCGCCGAAATGTGCGGCACCGTATCCTGGTTAAAACCAGTAAATGGCTAAAGAAATGGAGACTCCATCCGGTCCTGCTGAGGGCAGTCACGGACATGGAAAGAAAAAACGCTTTGAACCGTCTGGCTACTGTGCCGTTAACCGGTGTGGATGAGGGTATGTGTAAACGGGTGGTTCGGCTGACACAACTGTATATTAACCTGATTACTTTACCACCTGTGGTGGGGGATGACGTATACCTGGAAGCGGCTGAATGCTGGCATGAAGCCTACTTGCAGTTGCGTATTCGCTGTCAGAAAAACCCTGGTTCCGAGACGCTCAAAACATTGGTGACCGATCTGGCCAGCGATCTTGAAACCATTGTTTTACCGCTGCTTAACTTTAGAGACAACGAAGTACTTAAGGATACATCAGAAAAAAAGGCCGGTTTTGATGTTTCCACGGTGGTGTTGGATTTGCTTTTCCTGGCTTCGCTGCATAACAGCAGCCTGGCAGCTCAACTGTCGAGTACTACAGTTGCCGGCAGCCCGGAAGCAGTAAAAAGAGCTGTTATCGCACGGCTGGGAGCGTCTGTGGCTCAAAGACGGTCTTTAATGGATGAGATACGTTCCCGTTTGGAGAAAGAAGACCCGGATAGAGAAATAGAGATACTTGAAGCCTATAAAGATTATAAGACCGGTACTATTTCTACTGCTGCCAGGTTAGCACTTTCTACAGCCCTGGAACTGTCCGCGCTGGTGGAGCAGGTATCCATCGGGTTGGGATATATGGAATCTATGGAAATCCTAGATTTTGTGTTGAACAGCCTGGAAATGGAAGACCCGCGGGTGGAAATGGTACAACCTCTGGTCTGTTTTCCCGGGCCTGCTCATTACCGCCTGTGTGCTGAATTGTTAGAATTGGAAATAAAAACGTATGAAGAGACCTGGCAGCAATCGGTTTTAAGTGAAAGCGGTCATGATCTTATTACCCCTGCCGATTTTGAACTGGCGCGAACCCGTGTTCGTACCCTCTACCACGCGTCAGGCCCTGATCTTGATGTAAACCACGAAGCCACGAAGGACACGAAGGGACACGAAGATGAATAAAATCTGGGATCATTTGGGGCGTACAGAGGACAGACGTGTCGAGGCTGATTTTCGCAGTCTTAGGATACCTTTTCGCAATCGTCTTGACGCGGTTTGGTTTGTGCTCTTGATCTCTGTTCTTTTTATACTGGTTGGATGGTGGTTGATTGGTGTAGTGGTAGGTCAATGGTTTGGAGCTTTTGAACCACCGGCTGTTCAGCCTGTGGCTGACCAGCGGATTCTCACCAATATCCGGGACAATATTCGTGAAAATCCCTTGTTGGATGCCGTGTTTCACATGCCGGAGGACTGTATTTACATCTCCCAGAAAGGTGGTATGCTGCACCGTTATAATCCTTCCACCGGGCTGTGGTCAACGGAGACGCCATTCTCGAAATCTTCAAAGGGTCAAATGTTGGAACCGGACATAATACTTTTGCGGTCCGGTTGTGGGACTGATCCGTTGTCCAATCGTTTCCGGGAATGCACGGATGAAGGGAATGTATGGGGTTTAACCGCCAATGGAGGCCTGGTACGGCGCAGTGAAGGGCGTTGGCAAGTGGTAAAGAGCGACTCGCTTTTCATCGGCTCCGGGGGAGAACCGGTAGAACAGGGGCAGTTGACGTCTGCGGCTATCTCACCAGACAACGAGTGGTTAGTGGTGGGGACAAAGGGAAATGGTTTTGGTATTTATCATTTAAAAAGTCATCGCTGGCTGCAGCTTAAGGAAGATTTTCTCAACATGCTTCCTTCACCGACGGTAACTCATATTGCCTGGTGTCATGATCGTTTCTGGGTTGGGGGTCCGGGAGGATTGGTATCTTTGCAGCCGGATTTTCGGCTTCCTGCTCTTTATTCGCTTCCAGAAATTACAGGTATTATCCTGGACCTGGAAGTGGACCAGGTGGGGCGGTTGTGGGTATTGGAGAAGCGTAAGTGTGTGAGCGGTGGTGTGAATTGTCTTCGCCTTTCCAGGTTTTCATTCCAATACGATGGGCAGCCCCCGGAATTGCTGGTGGATGAAACGAATATTTTCCCGGACCTCACCCTTGAGGACTTCCATTTTGCCCGGTACTGGGGAGACCGCAGTCAGAATCGGCTTATTGTGGCGGGAAGTGGCGGGGTTTTTTCTTATGATGCACGACTGCATAGTTGGGATCGCCACTTCAGCGGGACTCTTACTACTATTTTACCTTTTCCTGAGGGTGATAGGCGGGGGTTTTATTTTGGTTATATTGGTGGTATTGGTGTTGTGTCTGACAGTCGCCATCAACCCTGGAAAAAGCCAGATAAACGCTGTACGATCTGGCAGCTTCCCGGGCCTTATGCGCATGAAAAAATTGTAAAACTGGGATACGGCAAATATGGTAAGAACAAGGATGTATTGGCTCAAGGTCTTTCGGGTACGTTATTCGCCATTGATCAAAAACAAATCAGGAAGAAAGATAAAGCTAAAGACAGTTTGAGGGTGGTTTTCAAAGGTGAGCGTTCCGGGTTGGAACCCGGGGATTTCATTTCTGCTGCAGCGTTTGGGGACAATATTATTTTTAGCAGCGGTGAAAACAAAAATGCGTCAAAGGTTATGATTCACAACGTTGTAAACCGCACGTATAAAGATATTCCTTATAAATCACTTCCGGCCTGGCTGCGGCATCCGGACTTAACGATTACTGCTTCGGGTGACCAGGTGTATGTGGTGGTTCAGCGGAAGTGGGATGCCCAGGTTTTGCGGATACCGGCAGAGGATGCAGCGGAGGCTAATTTCCGGGCAGGTGTTCCCATGGGCACGATTCCCGGCAAGGTCATTCGGGCGCTGGATTGGCAGGGAAAAGGAGTTGGCCTGCTGACTGATCCTACCTACAGCAGCGGCCGTTTATATCGTTTTGCTCCCCACAGGGAAGCCCTGACAGGCATTAAAGCAAGTGACATAAACGTCAAACGTACGCCTATCCTGGATGTGGCTCCTTGTAACGATGGGAAAGGCATGATAGTAGCTACGTTGGGGGGACTCCTGGATTATGACTATCCCAGCCGTTCCTGGGTAAGGTACTATCGGTATGAGGGTAACTCTGTTCCGCAAGAGGTGGTGCATTGCAATAACAAATCGTTTATGAGCACCCGCCAGGGGCGGCTGCTGGAATTGACCTCTGTGGGGAAATTCAAGGGTCGCATCGGCGGTCAACGGGGTTTTGATATAACGGATAACCGGATCAGCGATGTGCTGGTCAGGAATGAGAAATTGTACATTGCGGGAAATGGATGGATAAACCTCTATGATACGAATTTGCGCCGTATTATTGACCGCTGGAAGCTGACAGACCGGGGAGCGGTGATTTTAGTGGATATTACTAAAAAAGGGCAGCCCGTGGCGTTGTGCAATGGGAAAGCCAGCATCGGTACCCGGGTGCTGGATGCTTCGGCGGGCCGTGTACTTAACCTTGCTGCTGATAACGACTATATCTGGACTGTCAGACAAAAGGGCAAAACCGGCCAGGGCACCAGGTATTTGAAACGGTATGACAAAGATGACCTATTTGCCGTTAAATGTTTCTTCTATAATCCTTATTCCGGGAGGGGGGTCACCAGTATTTTTGATGCAGCGGCCCTCCCGGACGATACGGTAGCAGTTTCTACCAATAATGGAATTCGTTTTTACAACCCGGCATCCCGGTCATGGTACCAGAAGGTACTCCGGGACCCCATCCCCCCGGGTTCACGGGGAGGCCAGCTCTATGTGATGGACAGGTACCTGGTTTTTGTGGCAGAACGGAGAGAGGATTTCGAAGTGTCGGCGGTGCATCTTGGTTCTTTTCGCTTACCAGCCAGTTATTCCGATGATCCGGTGCTTATCGGTGGAACACTGCGCAACGTCCAATCATATACGGTTGACCCGGATGGGGGACGAATGGCATTTATCAACAAAGATGGGACGGTTAGCGAATGGTATGCCGGTGTGGAACCGCAGGTACTTCCAACGCCCAAAAGGGAGCCGCTGTCTACTAGCTTGAAACGGGTGGCCGGCCGCATTACCGGTGATGGAAAATCCGGTTCCCTGATTTTTACCACAGACAACATGAGACGTCTCTGGAAGTACGATTTGCTGCATCGATCCTGGACTGAGATTCCCCTGAATATTCCCATGCTTATGAAGGACGACCCGCTGGTAGAGATGGATATCTCTAAACAAGGGGACCATGAAGTCATCATCGGCAAAACCCAAAAAGGGAAATTCTTACGGGGCAGTTTTAAATCGCCGCTGGATGCAATAGAGGTCAGAAAGATGGGATTGGAGCCGTTGTTTATACCTTCTTCCGGGTTAAACGCCGACGGTGGTGACCTGCTGGATGTGCAGCAGCGAGAGCTGGGGCATTGGACATTTGTACTTAAGGATCGCATCAAGTACTATGACCCCATCAATCGCCAGTGGAGCGCTGAAATTGTCATCCCCGGGAGCACGGGTTCTTTGGCGTACTGCCAATTAAAGGACCGGGGAGTTGTTGTTTCGGATTCCCGTGAGGGTCGAACCTGGTGGGTGGCTCATCAAGAAGGAACCCACCCCCTGACATTTGCGGGTTACCGGCTTAATCCCAATGAAACCACGGCCCTGGACGATAAGGGCACCATATGGAGATTTGCCGGTAATGGGACATTGTTCCGTGTGCCACTGCCTGTTGAAGGGAATTACAAACCCCCGCGGGGGGCTCACGAAACGCCTTTCTTGATTGATTCCCGGAAAATAAAGGGAGCGTTTGCCTGGGACCGGCGCATTCTTTTTGATACATCCGCAGGAATACGGGTACTGGATACGGTGCTGCGGCAGGAGATGCCATTGAGCGGTGCTGTTAAAAACATGACCGGGATCAAGGAAGTCCTGGAGGAGGGGAGACAGGTGTGGATACGCACCGGGGCAGACCGGCTGCTGCTGCTGGTAGTCCTGCAGGATAATACCCTGGATTGGAGGATATTCCCGGGTAAAATACCGGCATTGGAAGAAGCAGTAGAACGGGTCCGGGGCCCGGAGGCGGTCCCGGGCCGCAAGTTAAAGAATCAATGGGACAAACTGAAGCAAAAGATGGCACGGCTGTCCAATGGACAGGAGGCCTATGATCCGGTCCTGCAATTGGCAAAGGATAATACCGGGCAATTAATCGTGGAGCGTCCCGGCGGACGGGAGCTGCTGGCCCCTTATGGGACGCTGCGGGTAGATGATCTGCCATCGGCACTTGATGTGGGCTGGCTCCGCTGGAAACGAAAAACCAAAACCTTTGAAATCAAAACCCCAACAGCCACCCTGACCATGACCCCGGGTGAATGTATCAAAAATAAAAAATTAATTTTCGAGGATGTCGATGCCATACTGGTAAAGGACTCAAACCTATGGTATGCAGCCAACCGCCACGGTATCTGGAACTACACCAATAAGGATTTAAGACTTACGGATTCATATATTACATTTCAGCCCATAGACTGGAGCCAACCGAAGGGAGCAGCGCATGGAATGTTTATTACCAGGGACGGGGTGTACAATGCGGATGGTAAATCAGTACCGGGACCCCGGCGAAACCACCGCGTCACATTTGGGGATGTAACGCTTACTGAAAGTATCCGCCAGGGGGGCATCCGGGGTCAGGTGAAAATTTCCGGTGGGAAAGGTACTTCCCGGTCTATTGATGCGTTTTCCCATCGAGGTTTTATTTGGGACCAAAATAAGCGGGGGCTTGCCTATGGGGACGCTGGTTTGCTGGTTCACAGCGATGCCGGCATTCACCCGGTAGACAGCTATACCGGCTTTGAAACCCTGCCGCCCCGGGCTTCACAGGGGCAGTTGTACTCCAGGGAAACCGGGAAACTTTTTGTTCAGCAGGGTCAAACCTGGTATCAACGTACAGGACCCTCTAAATGGGTCCGGGCGCCTGCTGATCCCAGGGACAACCGGGAGATGGTAAACAATCGCACCTGGAAATGGGAGATGCGCAATGGTAAGCTCCATATCCAACTGAAGGGTAATTCTTTTGATTTCAAACTCATTTCCGGCAATGCCGGTCTTGCTTTTACATCGGACCTGTTGAAAGATGCGGCTGCGATTGACAACCGGTTGATGGTGATGAGCGAGGCTTTTTTTGAAGAAGCAGCCCCGTCCGCTGAATTGGTGGATATGCAGGCGTCCCGTTCCCGGGCGCTGCCCTGCCGCAGGCTCCAGGTTATCCGCTATGGCAGCGGTCCTGATGACCTGCTCCTGCATGCAGCCGACGGAAAGAGATATTACCGCTGGAATAGTACTTCCCGCCAGTTTGAGCCAATAAAAAATATCGGTGTCTTCCTGGCTAATAGCCTGTTGGCACGTATCCCCTCTGCTGAACCCAGGCTGCGATTTGTCCGTCAGGCTTTCGGGAGAATCAAAAAAGAAATCCGGGTGAAAGATGCAGGGGGAATCGCTTCCTGGGAACCGTTTGACTTCCGGGGCAAAAATAACCATTTTCCTTTTGATGGGGTAACTGCCATTGCGGCTGGAAAGGATGAGTTATACGTGGGAACCGAAGCCGGGCTTCAGGTGTATACCGGTAACCTTGACACCGGACTGGGTAACATAAGTGCGTTTTACCAATTGCGGGGTGGGTCGTCGAGGTCGACAGGCCCTCTGAGACCGGTGATAAAGGTTGGCAACCCGGTGAATAAACCGGGTGTGGTGATGGCTTATTCTTCTGCTCAATGCATTGAAAAGCCCGAAGGAGGAAGCTTCCGCGTTTGCAGCAGCCCATCGCCGCTGGACCAACGGCTGCGCCTGCAAACCGATTTCTGGCAATTCGTGGAACGCGGCGGCAGGGTGGAAGGTCAATACAAAGATGAAAAAGGCCGGTTTCTATCTGAAGAGATTGCCATTATTGACGGCCGTTTCCCCCATGACTATATCCAGGATATCGCTGTTTACGACGGGTATGTATTTACCCTCTGGTACAACAACTTTAACAGTTGGATTTCCCGTCATCCTATTGATACCGTTGGGCTAAACCGGAAGGTGGTGAATTACAACACCCGGTTCATCACTGTCCAGCGTTTCATTAACGTTCCCCATGAGATCGAGGTAAAAGGGGCAGTGATTTCCAGCGGGTTTTACGTGGAAGGAAAGGGTAAACGAATATGGCGGTACTCGGCCACGAACTCTTCACCTCCCTGGAAAGAAGTCACGGACCCGGTTGTAGTTAAGGGTATATTGGAATATGCAAACCGGCCGCCTATTGTTAACCGTAAACAGTTTCGGCTCCTGGCCCCTGAACAAAACAGGGGAACCCCCTTCCCTGGAAATAAGAAACCGGTTTTAACGTTTGAATACCGTACCCTGGAGGGGGATTGGCTGCCGCTGCCCTGGGCAAAAAATAGGGTGTGCATCGATAAGTGGACCAGTTTTCTTTTCCTGGATGATCGATTGTGGGCAGCCACATCCTGTGGGCTGGTTTCCTTTTCCCGTGACTCCAGGGGAAATGTCGTACTAGACCTCGATGATGTGATGGTGATTCCCGAACCCTTGATAAAAGATAAAATCCCACTCATTACCGATATAACGGTTGAAGATGATAAAAAGAAATCAGTGATTCTTCGCTGCCAGGGTATGGGACAGACGTTCTACAGGGGCATCCTGGATGGGAAAAAGGATAAAGATGTATTTACCCTTGTTCCCCTGGAAGAAGAAGACGCGTTGGCATTGGCAGACGGTCGCCAGGACCGGGTCCAGGTGGATATCAAGGAAAAGGGAAATGGTTTCTGGGAATGGTTGAAAACAAAACCTACGGAGGATAATCCGGGCCATTTGTTGGGACAGTTGCGGGGAGAAGAGATTCAACTGGTGGGGGGCAGGTTTAGATTCGACAGCATCAATTCCATTGCTTTTTTTCAAAAGGACCGGGTGGAAATCGGTACGGATGCAGGCGGCTGGTACCAGGTTACTCTTCCTGGTGAAGAATTGGCAAGTAAAGAAGATTTACATTTGTCACGGTTTCAGCGCCCCCGGACCCCCGGGGTAAATCCGGCCCTGGTGAAGGAAGTACGAACCAGCCGCACCGATGAGGGGGGACAGGTATTGGGACTGCGCACCCCGGGAGAAGGATTTATCCGATTGGGAAAAGAAGGAATCATGGGTCGAACAGCGAAGTTCCCACAATTCCTGGGCAGTGACGGGTTCTGGCAGTACATGAAAATTGACAGCGATGATGATCCCAACCAGGAGGGAGGGGTGTCTATCATTGCGGTTAAACGTACGGAAACCGGGAGTGGTGTCGGGACCCATACCGGTGCTCGCGCCACTCGGCAGTTAGTAACCGGGCGTTTTAGCGATGATATTGTGTTGGGTCTGCCGGTCAGTGATACGGATGAAAAGGGTCTCTATTACCTGGTACCCACCAGGGCCGGGGTCCTTCGTTTGAGTGGAACCTTTAATCCTTCAACCATTTACCCGGCAGTATCTTCCGCATCCGTACCGGCTGTGCTTTTTGTAGATAGACGCTCGAATCCCAAACAAGCACTTTACCTGGATCAAAATGGATTTCATCCTGTTACCGCACCGGGTACAGCGGTTCCTCAACCAGCACCCCAGGTGCCGTCTGGTGCTGTTATCGTGTCGGTAGAAGAAGGTCCACAGGATTTTATCCGGGTACGGTGGAAAAAAGGAGGTCAAACCGGGCAGCGTGAATATGAACGTGATGAGCGCGGCTGGACGTTGTTCGAACCTGATCATAAGAATCCCAGGAATGAAGAATCCAATACCTTTTTTGTGAATCTGCGGGGTTTCCCAGGATTCCGCAGATTGAACCGAAACCAGTCCTGGATGCGGGTTCGTCTTACTCCCGATCATTTAGAGTTTCTCCGCTATGGGGCAGAGAGTCCTTATAAAATGAATTTACCGGAGCCTTTGAAACTTTTAACGGCCTTTGTAAAGGATAAGCGTTTGCTTGTGATCGGCAGGACCCATCTCTGGGATATCAATTTGGAACGTGCTGTTAAGTAACTGCGGATACGGATGAGAATGTGGGAAAAGTGGACAGATGACAGGTTCTATGTTATCATAACACCCTCAAAGTAAAAAGGGGTTGTTTTGAGATTTAATTATTTAGGGAGGATAACATGTTTTGTCCTGAATGTAAATGCGAATATGTAGAGGGCATCTGGAAGTGTGTTGATTGTGGTGTAGAACTGGTTTGGGAACTACCGCCCGAACCGGGAGCAAAACCGCTAGAACCGGGAGACATAGAGGACGAAGTGGTCCACATTGGCATGTATCGCGATCCGGGCTCCGCTGAGATGGTAAAGGATTTTTTGTTAGAAAACGGTGTTGAAGCGGTACCGGTAGAATACCGATTCGATGGAGTCACCCGGTTATATGTTCCTAAAAAAGATGAGCTGAAAGCAGAAAAATTATTAATGGAATTTGACGGTACCACAGGTGAAGATTCTAAAGAAGACACAACAAATGAGATGGAAACGGAATATGAGGAACCGGGATTTTGGAGATCATATAATAAAATTCGGCAGTCCTATCATAGTATCACATGGTTAATTTTCGGTATCGCATCTATATTTTCTGGAATATATTTGATTACACTTGAGAAAAAATACTATCATGGGATTATTCTAACTGCTGGGGGTGTATTTATCGTTGTATTTGTCATCCGTCGATGGTTTCGTATCTATAAACAGAAGAAGGCAAAAATGCATTATTGATGGTCCCCTTTTTTGATTGTCCCCTTTTTCGCATTATTGCGAAAAGGACCATTTGATTTTATAATATACGATGGATAAAAAATTTCACCCGGAGTTTGCTCAACGGTACAGTGGTATTGCGACCTTCATGCACACTCCGTTGGTTTACGATCCGTCGGAATTGGATATAGCGCTTATCGGCGTGCCCTACGATGGTGCGGTTGAGAACCGCTCCGGCGCTCGCCATGGGCCGCGTGAGATTCGCAATATGTCCGGTATGATTCGGTCCATCCATCACGTTACCCGCATCAACCCGTATAAACTTTGCCGCATCGCAGATATAGGCGATGTCCCTATTACCCACCTTTTCCACCCGGGGGAAGCTCATGCGGATATCACGGATTTTTACCGCAAGGTGCATGCCGCTGGTGTGGTGCCGCTGAGTGCAGGAGGCGACCATTCGATTACTCTCCCGATTTTGCGGGCCATTGCCGCGGATAAGCCTGTCGGTATGATCCAGGTGGATGCACACACCGATACTGCTGATGAGGAATTGGGCTTTAAATTCAGTCATGGTACACCCTTCCGCCGGGCTGTGGAAGAGGGATTCCTTGACCCGGACCGAACAGTACAGATCGGTATAAGGGGCACTCAAAATACGGAAGAGGGCTGGAATTTTTCACTTAATTCCGGTATGCGAGTTATTTTTATGGAAGAGTTTACCAGCCTGGGAGTGGATGCAGTGATTGCGGAAGTGCGGCAAAAGGTGGGCGACGGCTTTACTTATATCTCTTTTGATGTGGATGGGCTGGACCCTGCTTTTGCCCCGGGGACCGGTACACCGGAGATAGGTGGAATTAGCACCAGGGAGGCGCAGGCGTTGCTGCGGGGGCTGCGCGGCCTTAACCTGGTGGGCGGCGATGTGGTAGAAGTAGCACCTCCCTTCGACCCCTCGGGGAATACCGCACTGGTAGGTGCCACTATGATGTACGAAATCCTTTGCCTCCTGGCCGAAAGCGTCAACGTCAACAGGAAAAGACCACAAAGACCTTGATAACATTACAAATTTATTTAACTGTCCCCTTTTCACAGATATTTTTTAGCCACGAAGGAACACGAAGGATTTTTTTTATTTTCCTTTGTGTCTTCGTGACTTAGTGGCCGATAAAACAAAAAGGGAAGGCATATGAGAAAGAACATAAAACAATTGATCCTTATTTGCTGTGTCGTAATTATTGTCTTGTTTATCATCTTTTTGATAAATCAAACGGTTCAACTGGTCAACTTCTGTAATTCCATTCACCCATTGTTCGGAGAAATTGTCAAATACCTTTTAATCGCTGTCTATGCTTTATTAATCATTTTCTCCTTTTACCATTTGCTGCGTCTTCCCAAACCGCTGAAATGGCCTGAAAAAGAAAATACAAAAGAATATAAAGAATTCCTGCTTAAGATCAAACAGCGGTTGATTAAAAACAAAAACCTGTCGTCTCAAATGGTGGACACTGGACTGTGTTCAAAGAAGCTTGAAGCGGATGGAAATGTCCAGGCATTGGAGCACGCCATCAGGGAAGCGGAAAAGGAACTGGATAAACTGGCCAATAAAGATATCAAAACCACGGCCCAGGCTGTTTTTGTCAGTACGGCGGTTTCGCAATCCGGGTCATTGGATAGTATTGTGGTATTCATTGCCCAGGTGAGGATGGTATGGCGTATTGCCAGGGTTTACCATCAACGGCCGGCTTTGCGTGAAATGATCAAACTTTACGCCAATGTGGCCGGTACTTCGTTTGCCGCCAGAGCCATCGAGGATGTGGATGTTGCCGAAATATTCGAGCCTGTGATCAGCAGTTTTAGCGGTGTGGCAGTAATCAATATTGTACCGGTGATATCCATCCTCACCAATTCGATTTTCAGCGGCACAGCCAATGCCTTGTTGACGTTACGAACCGGGATTATTACCCGCAAATACTGCAGCCTGTTCAGTTATTTTGAAAGTAAACGAAAGTATAAAAAAGAAGGTGAAAAACAATTGAGAAAATTTATTCGTGTCTCTGCCATCCGTGAAGCCGGGAAGATATTGGGGGAAGTAATCATGGAACCTTCGAAGCAGGTGTTTAGTGCGCTCCTGGGAACGCTAAAAAAAGCAAAGGACATTCCTGTCAAAGTAGTGGAAGAGGTGGGAAAAGTGTCTAAAGATATCATCACCCGGATTGGCGATTTCTTCAAGAAAAAGAGTGGCGGAGATGAAAGTGATGCACCAGCTTAAGAAAAAAGTGCCCTGCGGGCATAATTTTTAGAAATTTCTACTTGTAAAGGGTTCCAAATGTGGTACAATAGATAGTACGATAAAGGAGATTTACCATGAAGCTAAGCGAAGATATTAAGCCAATCACTTATGTCAAAACTCACTCTTCTGACCTGATCAGAGAAGTTAATACCAATAAACGCCCCATTGTGATTACTCAAAATGGCACAGCACGTGCGGTTTTATTGGACATTGACAGCTATGAAAAGCAAAAAAACACCCTGTTGATGTTGAAATTGGTTGCACAAGGGGAAAGTGATATAAAGAAAGGCAACCTGGTAGAGCAGGAAGAATTTTTTAAAAAAATGGATGAACATCTTGATGTCTGACGTTCTTAATGATGAAACGATTCAAAGTCTATTGGACAAAAGAAGCAACCCTGGATTTGGAAGAGATCGTCGATTACATTTCAAAAGACCGGGATTCCGCTGCAAAATCCATTTATAAAAAAGTTAAATCAAAGTGCAGGGAGTTGGAAACCTCCCCGGAAAGATATCGGCGAGTCCCTGAATTATTGGATATCTACATAGAAAGTTATAGAGAAATCATCATTTCGCCTTATAGGGTGGTATACAAATTGACAAAATCTAATGTATATATTATCGCTGTTATAGATGGAAGAAGAGACTTTGAATCCTTCATCTTTGACAGGTTATTACGGATTAGTACTACAATGTGAAAGAAAAGTAGGCATGCAAGAAATATTTTTTTATAGACCCATATTTTTTATCTCAATACTAAATTACTGCTGCGATTGCTGCGATAATTGATTTCATTACCGCTGGGTAGACGAAATATAATGCTTCAAACACCAATAAGGCCAGCTAAAGAAGCTAAAGCCAAAATAAGGATACAATTCCGGGAAAGTCAACCTTTGAATTTCCAAAGCCCACCCTGGATTTTTCGTTTTCTCCGGGAGAAACTAGTGGTTTCTCCCGTAGAAAAAATTTTTTCTACCGTAGAAAAATTCTTTTCTACCGTAGAAAGTTTTTTTTCTAGGGGAGGAAATATTCGTCTGTACCGGAAATAAGAAAGCGAAGGTATTGTGGAGAGGCAAAAATCTACTCCTTCCAATGATTGTATGACGAATTCCAGCCACTGAATGATGATTTCCAACAATTCGATGACCACTTTCAACAACTGGATAAAAAAGGAGATTATTTAGTTGCAAGTCCCCTTTTTTTGCTTTTTTGCTCTAATTATTTATCTTGGTGGTCAGGAAGGGGACCTCGTTGGCATGAAAGGGAGAAAAACCGCATGGGAGAATGGTTCAAGGGGTGTGGGAAGGTGATTCCTGGGCCGTAGGAAGATGGTTCCTAGGCCGTAGGAAGGGGTACCTGGCCCGTAGGAAGATGGTTCCTGGGCTGTAGGAACGGGTACCTAGGTCGTAGGAAGACACTTCCTTGGCCGTAGGAAGATAGTCCTTAACCCGTAGGAAATGCAGAAAATTTTGTCTGATATTATTACCTTCATGGTTTTCGTTTTCCGGTTTTTGATAGAAAAAAAGTGCCCAAAAGCGGCAACATGTCCTTTTTATTTTTTGAGTTGCTACTGGGAACTACATCGTGTCCGTTTTGGTTTTTGAATTGTCACTGGGAACTACATTTCGTCCTTTTTAATTTTCGAATCGCTACTTATAACTACATTATGTCCTTTTTGGTTTTCAAGTCGCCACATATACGGACATTTTGTGAATTTTTTTTACCAGGATGTTTTTTAGTTGCATGTCCCCTTTTTCTTACTTTGGCATCGTTCTAAAAAAAATCCCGGAGAAAGTTGAAAAAAAATTCTTTTTGTTATATTATTATACTTCAAAAAGGCTTTTAAGTTAAAACAATTTAAAAGAGAAGGAGGGATTTAAAATGAAATGTGGAAGGCAAGATTTACAATTACTCTTCATTGGCATATGTCTGATCCTGGTTTCGATTAATTTTGCTTATGGGGAGAGGAAGGTTGACATGAGCGTCCGGCCGTATGCAATATTAACCCTTAACGACCATATGGAACTAGATGGACTTTTCGACAGTCGATATACGAAAGGTTATAAAATTGGTGTCCATTTAGAGAATGTAGGCGATGAGACTATTTCTAATGTGAAGGTGAGAGCCTCTTTTGAGGATGGTTCCGGGATAGTCCTAAAAAAAAAGGAAAGTGATTCATCAATTACGCTCGTACCCAAAAAATCAGTAAAAGTGCTTTTCGAGGCCAGTTTCCATGGCATTAAGCCTGGCAAATATCCACTGACCCTGGAGGTCTCTGGCAATAAGAATTTCCAGCAGACTATATCGCGCGATGTGTTTGTCATACGCTCAGAGGTTGATCCGAATGATCCTAACAAGTGGGCGATTCATACAGGGGGACCGAAAGGAAAAATCAGCTTTAATAAACCTGAATTCGCTGATGGAAGTAATCTGGGCAGTGCCGGAGCAGTAAGTGCATACAAATGGACGAAAGAGGACGTGCCCAATAGAGGTAAATTTTCTCCTCAAGCTTATAGTGATCCCTGGTGGAAGGTGATTGGGAGCATCGCACCGGTTGGCAGAGTTCAGACCGCCATCGATGAGAGAATTGCTAGTGTGTGTGGAGCGGATTATGGGGATACGATCAGAAGTATTGTAAGAGCTTCGTTTTCTGCCTCCGCTTTAGTGGTGACTTCAGATGAAACCGATCCCTTTCGCCAAGGACAGGAGAACACTTACCCGGGGCCTGACGAAATCACTACAAAAGAAGAGGTGGAAGTGTCCATTGATTACCCATCGGAACCTGTGGTGGGAACAGGATTTATCGCTGTTGTACAGTGGACATATACACGCACCACGAATGTTAAAACTTATCCACCACATAAATCCAAAAAACAAGTGCGTAATACACATTTTATTAGGAGACCTGAAATTAAAATTAAACGTCGCAAATCCGGGGATGAAAAGGTTTTTATTATTACAGCACGAACCCGCACCCCCAGGGTGAGGAATAATGAGGCTCATTTTGTTGCAAATCTATTCAAGGCCAATGATACACAGTTAAAGGAAGTTGTTCAATCGATTGTTCTTCGAGATGATGGACATCAGGGTGACCGGAAAGCCGCAGATGGTACCTACACAGGAATAGTATCCTCCCACGACTTGCCTATTGATACTCCTCTCAACGTATTCGTGTTCGGATTCGATATAAATAACGCAGCGGTGTCGGATCCCCCATTGGTGGCGGCAAAAGAAATTGGTGGTGTGCTTATTTCAACTCCATCTTTCAAAGCATACGCTTTAGAGCCTGACTCTACTATTGAAGTTAAAGAAGAGATATTTAGTTTATATGTCGGACTCAAACCTCCTGTATGGTCATTCTGTATTCCGGACTATTTTGATAAGTTAAAAGAGGACCCAGATGTCATTGTCACATCGAGTGCCGACACCGATCGGTTTTTTGGTGGCGTTGACCTTTCCGGTGAGTATAACCTGGGCAACTCTCACAAGCTGGGTCTTAGTGCCGGTTATCAGATCCTTCCCAAAGGCAGGTTCCGGCAGGTTCGGCCTTTGGCAATGGAGGGAGGGAGGATCAAAATGGACCTGTCCACTGTTGTGATCCCGCTGAAACTATATTATAAGCTGCCTGTCAATGAATCCTTTTTTTTCAAATTCGCAGGAGGATTAGATTACTATATATCAACGATTGACTATACAAGAAATATTCCGGGAGAAGCGATTGACACCTTAAAAATAGAAGACTCAGGCATCGGCGTTCACGTTTCCCTGGGGATCGAATCCTTCTTCAATAAAAACCTGGCTGTGACATTCGCAGGTGAGTATACCTTCGGCAGTCTTAAAGACTTATCCATCCCATTGTTCAACCTGGAGGGTGAAAGTGAAGAAATGCCGGTAGAGGTAGATTTCGGGGGATTACGACTATCCGTGGGAATTAAATTTTGTTTGAAAAGGTGGTAGTTAACGCGACTGGGTGGCTGTTTGCTTTAAAAAAAATGGGGGAAAAAAAATAAGGGGATTTATCAAATGAAATTATTTCCTTTAAGATTCAAGAAAAAAATTAAAGCTTTTATTAGTTCAACGAGTGTTGACCTTGGAGACTGGCGTAATGAAATATCCAACATTCTTGTAGGTTTAGGAATCGAAGTTATTGAAATGGGAGATTTCCCTGCAATTGCAAAAAGTGCAGAGTTGGGAAGCATCGATATGGTAAAAAAAAGCGATTTGTTTATTGGAATATACGCCCGTCGATACGGTACACTGGCAAAAGATGGAAAATCCATCACCGAGCATGAATTTGAGGCAGCAAAAGGAAATAATATTCCTTGTTTATGTTTTTTGTTAAGTGAAAATGCGGATTGGAATAGCGATTGGATTGATGATCCCGGAAATTTAGAAAAGCTCAATGAATTTAAGAGTAAAACAAAAAAAAGTGATATAATTATAGCCGAATTCGAGAACCTGGATAGTTTAAAAGAAAAAATTAAAGAATCAGTAAAGGAGTTTTTAGAAACTGAACTGAGAAGAAGGAAGCGGCTCCGGATTTTGGCATTAACAGTTTCAATTTTATTGTTTCTATTTGCTCTGATTTCATTTTGGTATGCCTCATATATAAAAAATAAAGCCCTGGTCGATGGTCTACTCAATAAAGCTAAGTCAACATTAAAAACAGATAATGTCAAAGCCATACGCATTGCAGAAGAGGCATACAATAAAAAGGCTTTTCTCGATACCTCTGGCACACTCATGCAGGTTTTGATCGATATTGCTGCTACAACTTACAAACGTCCGTTTTACAACGCAAAAATTCAGCTTGCTGATGATGTAACATATGCCGGATTCTCCCCGGATGGGACAAGAATAGTGACCGCTTCAGATAATGGAACCGTTAAACTGTGGGATTTGGATGGCAATTGTTTAGAAAACCTCAACGGGCATAAAGGTGTGGTTAACTCTGTTGTATTTTCCCGGGATGGCAAGCGGATACTCACTGCCTCTGATGATATGACCGCTAAACTGTGGGATTTGAAAGGCAAATTTTTAATAAGTTTTAACCAGCATACTGATGCAGTTAATTCCGCCGTGTTTTCCCCGGATGGCAAGCGGATACTCACCGCCTCTGGTGATCAGACCGCCAAACTCTGGGATTTGAATGGCAATTGTTCAACAACCTTCAAAAAACATAACTCTTATGTTAAATCAGCCGAATTTTCTCCAGATGGAAAGGAAATAGTCACTGCTTCTTTTGATAAAACTGCCAAACGGTGGGATTTGGATGGCAATTGTAAAGCAACTTTCAATGATCATAAGGAGGCGGTTAACTCTGCTGTATTTTCCCCGGATGGCAGGTGGATTCTCACCGCTTCTGATGATCAGACTGCCAAATTGTGGGATTTGAATGGAGAGATTATTAAGGTTTTAGATGCTCATACCGCTGCTGTCTCTGGAGCCGTTTTTTCGAATTACGGTTCCAGGATACTCACTTGTTCTTATGATAGAAGAATCATCATGTGGGATTTGAATGGAAAAATTTTAGCTGAGTATAAATTTCACGACGATGCTGTCTTGAAGGCGGTTTTTTCACATGACGACACCCGGATACTCACGTTTTCAAAGGATAAAACCGCCGGAGTGTGGGATTTGGAAATGAAGCTTTTAAAAGACTTAGCCATACATGATCGTGACATTAAATCCGCCGTATTTTCCCCGGATGGTAAGCGAATACTCACCGCTTCCCTGGACAAAACCGCCAAATTGTGGGATTTGAATGGCAGACGTCTGAAGAATTTTAAGCATAAAAGTAAGGTTTACTCCGCCGAATTTTCCCCGGATGGGACAAAAATAGTCACCGCTTCCCTGGATGGAACTGCCAAACTGTGGGATTTGAATGGCAGAGTTTTAAAGAATTTTAAGCATGAAGGTGGTGTTTACTCTGCTGTATTTTCCCCGGATGGAAGCAAAATACTCACCGCTTCCCTGGATGAAACCGCCAAATTGTGGGATTTGAATGGCAGTGTTTCAATGTACTTTAAGCATGAAGGTGCTGTATACTCCGCCGTATTTTCGCCGGATGGAACAAAAATACTCACCGCTTCCCTGGATGGGACTGCCAAATTGTGGGATTTGAATGGAAAGATTTTAGCCTGCTGTAAGCATGATAATCGTGTCCACTCTGCCGTATTTTCCCCGGATGGCAAGCGGATACTTACCGCTTCCCTGGATAGTACCGCCAAGCTGTGGAATTTGAAAGGCAAATTTTTAATAAGCTTTAACCAGCATACTCATGCAGTTAATTCTGCCGTATTTTCCCTGGATGGCAGCCGGATACTTACCGCATCGGATGATAAAACCGCCAGGCTGTGGGATTTGGAAGGTAAACTTATAGCAAATTTAGATATGCATACCGGTATTGTATGGGGTGCCGAATTTTCTCCTGATGGGACCAGGATACTCACCTTTTCTTATGACAAAACCGCCAAATTGTGGTACACCCCGGAAGGAATTATCGAGTGGCTAAAAACGGCCAATATCCCTCGGTTGACTGAAAAGGAAAAAAAAGAGCTCGGCATAGAATAAAAAAACAACGCCGGAAATCTTTATAGAGAAATCATGTTGAAAAATAATTCAAAGGGAGTATAATATAATTTCAAATTGGCGGTTGTAAGAATTGCAGGCAAAGGAAAAATGAAGAATGTAAAAAATTTTAAATGAGGTGCAACAATGAAACGATTAGAGTATATTTATTTTCCAGTAATTATCCTTTTTTTGAGTGCTGCATTCCTGGTATTCCACCCCGGCTGCAGCATTTTTCCCGGTAAGGGGGATGACTCGGATATCTTGTTACCGGATTATTGGCCGACTTCCGGGTGGAGGGCCACCTACCCTGAAAAACAGGGGATGGATTCCGCATATCTGGCTGATCTTTTGGAAACCATACAAACACAAAACTATCCCATACGCTGCCTATTGGTTATCCGGAACGGTTACCTGGTGGTTGAGGCTTATTTTCATCCGTTTCAAGAAGGTTTTTGGCATGTTATCCACTCCTGCACCAAGAGCATCACCTCGTCATTGATAGGGATAGCCATCCATCAAGGGTACATTGCCGGTGAAGATAGAAGGGTGTTGGATTTTTTCCCGGAGTACAGTGTGGAGAACTTAGACGACAGGAAAGAGTCGCTTACCTTGCGGCACCTGCTGATGATGGCTTCGGGTTTGAATACCCGGGATACGGCTTATTACAACTGGGAAGGCCTCACAGAGATGATGGCCAGCAGCGATTGGGCCAAATATGTGTTGGATTTGCCCATGGTGGCACCCCCGGGCACGCGATTCGAATACAGCAACGGGGTATCATATCTTCTTGCTGCGATTTTACAAAAAGCAACCAACCGGCCGGGGTTAGATTACGCCCATATGAATCTCTTTTCTCATCTGGGAATCCCTGCTTCCCATGTGGATTGGCCCATGAGTCCCCAGGGGGTAGTCATAGGTTGGGGCAGGATTCGCATGCGGCCCGTGGATATGGCAAAACTGGGATTCCTTTACCTGCAAAAAGGAAAATGGGACACCAGACAATTGCTCCCTGCCGACTGGATAAGAAAAGCCACGCAGCGACAAATCACAACCAACACACCTATCGATGGCTACGGGTATCAATGGTGGGTGACGAACCAGGGTTATTTTACAGCGTTGGGTTATGCCGGTCAGTACATCATTGTTCATCCCGAAAAAAACCTGGTGGTGGTCTTTACCAGCGCCTTCGCAAACCAGGACCTTTATTTCCCGGGAACACTTTATGAACAGTATATCTTAGATGCTGCCCGGTCAAACGCTCCCCTCCCCGAGGATTCACAGAAACAGGCCAGGTTGGACAATATTATCCAAGAAATTTCCAACCCGAACCCGCAGCCCATCCCACCACTCCCGGAAACTGCGGCGGCTATCTCCGGGAAAACCTTCTATTTTGAAACCAATTCATTTGATTTTAAACACATATCATTGACCTTTACCCCAGGAGCGGAAGAAGCCCATTTAAACTTTGCCTTCCGCGACAGGAACCTCCAGTTGCCGGTAGGGCTGGATAACCTTTACCGGGTAACCTGGCAGCATTCTTACTGGCGTGCCTACAAAGGCATGTGGGAGAATGATACCACCTTTGTTCTTAACTACCAGATTGCCGATTGGAATGAACGGGGTACGATGCGGATGACCTTTACCGGGAATATGGTGCATTTGGTGTTCCGAGATGATATATCCGAGGACCAATGGGAGATGATTGGATACTTTGAAGAAAGGAGATAATCCCCTTTTTTTGTCTCCGACGGCCAGGGGGGCTTTTTTGAAAAACCGCCCCCCTGGACCCCCCGAAAAACTTTTTNNTACATGGGATAATTAAGACATGAAAGAAGAAGCATGCCCGATCGTGGAAAATCGGAACATCAGGAAAAATTACTTCCTGATGAAATTGAAGTCAGACTATGTTTCTACCCATGCCAGAGCAGGAAATTTCATCATGCTGGCTGCCTCCAAAACCACTGAACCCCTGCTAAAAAGACCCTTTGGTATTCTACGAGTAAAACCTCCGTTTTTCTGTATTTACTACGAAATCGTGGGAAAAGGCACGGAATTAATATCCTCATTAAAACCCGACGATACAGTGAACATAGTAGGTCCCCTGGGTAATTCATTTCCGCCCATTGACAATAAAAACATCCTGGTGGTGGGGGGCGGCAGAGGGATTGCTCCAATCTATTACGCCATCGAAGACTATACATCAGTGCCTTCCAATAATGTCTTTTTAATCTACGGCGCCAGATCAAAAGACGATCTGAACCTCCTGGAAGAAATCGAAACCCTATCCTTAAAAAAAATATTTTTATTTACCGATGATGGAAGTAAAGGAAAAAAAGGATTTGTTACCACAGATATCCGGGAGATTATCGATGAACATAACATCGATGTTACTGTTTCCTGTGGGCCGGACGCCATGTTTGAAACCCTTTTTCATGCGCTTAAAGGCATGGGGACAGAAAATTATGTTTCTATGGAAGCGTTAATGGGATGCGGATTCGGTATTTGTCACAGTTGTGTGGTGAAAACGGTAACCGGCGATTATAAGAAAGTTTGCACGGATGGTCCGGTGTTCAGGTTGGAGGAGATCGCATGGGAGCAGTAGACCTTTCGGCAGACCTGGGTTTTATCAGGCTAAAAAACCCGGTGATCCCGGCTTCCGGCACATTTGGCTATGGTGAAGAATTTCAGCCCTTTTTTGACCTGGATATTTTAGGTGCATTTGTTTTAAAAGGAATATATAAAAAACCAAGAAAAGGAAATCCACCGCCGCGGCTTCATGAGACTGCTTCGGGTTTGCTGAACTCCATCGGTCTTGCCGGTCCGGGGGCCGATGAGTTAAAAACCATTATTAAACGTGTGGCAGCAGTAACGTCTACTCCTATTATTGTTAATGTTTGCGGTGAGAGCGACGAGGAATACCAGGAGGTGGCGGAAATTTTTGACGAAATGGAAGAAGTGGCAATGCTGGAATTGAATATCTCCTGTCCCAATGTTCAGGAAGGGGGCAAATGTCCGGCACAGGATGATAAACATACCTACCGTCTGGTAAAACGAATTAAAGACAATACCTGCAAACCCCTGATGGTAAAACTGACACCCAATACCAGTAATATTATTTCCATTGCTCTATCGGCAGAAGAGGCGGGAGCGGATTGCTTATCGCTGGTCAATACGTTTCTTGGATTGGCAGTGGATTTAAAGACACGGGCACCGGTGTTTAAAAATGTTTTTGCGGGTCTTTCCGGTCCGGCCATCAAACCATTGGCTCTTAAATTGGTTTGGGAAGTGGCTAAAAGTGTCAGTATCCCGGTGATTGGAATCGGCGGTATTTTCACTGGAAAAGATGTGCTGGAATATATCCTGGTGGGTGCTGCTGCGGTGCAAACCGGTACGGTTAATATGGTGGAACCCTGTGCGTCGGTGCGCATCATCGATGAAATCGAGTATTTAATGAAAGAATTGCAAATAAAAAATTTAAATGAGATTAAAGGAACATTGAGGATATAATATGAAAGAAAGAATTATTGTTGCTCTTGATTTTGACCGGTATTATGATGCCAAACATGTGGTGGATCAACTACCGGAAGCGGTTTTTTTTAAAGTGGGTCTTCAGGCCTTTTTAAAGTATGGTATAGAAATTGTCACGTATTTGAAGAACCGGGAGAAAAAGCTCTTCCTGGACTTGAAATTCAAAGATATCCCTAATACGGTTTACGGTGGGGTGAAATCATCATTGAAGTATTTACCGGATTTTCTCACGATTCACCTGACGGGTGGAGGGGAAATGATCAAAAAAGCAGTGGAGGCCGCTGAAATCGCCCCGGACTTAACCATTTTGGGGGTGACGATCTTGACGTCTTTATCGGATGACGATTTAAAAGAGACCGGGATGCTTCTTTCCATTGAAAAGGCGGTGTTAAAGCTTTGCGAACTGGGATTAGCCAATGGTTTAAAGGCATTTGTCTGTTCTCCCCTGGAGATTACCCCCATCAGGAAACGGTTTGGTAAAGATGTGGTGCTGGTAACCCCTGGGATTCGGCCCCAGTGGGCAGCCAAAGGAGATCAAGAACGGGTGTTTACTCCGAAAATGGCAGTGGATGCTGGCGGCAATTTCCTGGTTATTGGCAGACCTATTACCAAAGCAGAGAATCCGTCGGAAGCTTTTGACCGGATATTAAAGGAAATCACCAGTTAAACTCAATAGCAGTTAGCTCATAGTATATTTATATTATTTGAGTAATTTTCCTCTTAAAGTCTTTTCTATGAGCTATGAGCTATGAGCTAAACTAAAGACCGAAATCAATGACCTTGACCTGTGGTCGGAGAATGGTCAGATACTGTAGTATTAGGTGGGCATTGCCTACAATCACAATAACCAGGTTGTCCGGCTTATCGGCGATTTGGTTCAGCCCGGCCTGGGTTACTTGTTGTGTATTGTAGGGGATTTTCATTTTTTCAATATTGACATCGTTTTCAAAATCCTGGGTTTTTACTTTTAAGCGTCCAATGAGATTGGTCAGCGTATTTAAATATTCTCTTCGCTTTACTCGCATGACCCGCAATTTTTTCTTTTCTCTTTCCGCCATCATGATAAATGGTTCGATATCTCTGTATCTTAGGTGGATAATATTACAAATCATTGAAACTGTATTATGGTTTATTATTTCTGTGTTTAACATGATAGGGTTTATGTTTAAATTCCTGGCGGTGAGGTACAACCGACCGGTGGGATGTAAAAACAATATATTATTTAATACCAATGATGGGACCAGGTTCCTGTTATTGTAAGTGGAAACAGCTTCAAACCAGAAAATAACAGGAGAATTGTTCTCATTAACATTAAGTATAATCACCTTTTTTTCAGGGTTGATGAGTAGTTTCTGCTTCACTTCAGGTAGGTGGAGGTGTTTTTTAATCGAGCTGAAGTTTTTTTCAATGGTGCCGTAGACAATCACCGGCCGGGGGATATTTCCTTTCATAATAAGCGTGGAATTGGGCATTTTATAGGTACTGCGATAAAAGGAGCGGATATGATCCAGGGTTAAATTTTTCAAACGCTGGGGGGTGATGAAGGTACGGCCCATTATGCTGCCAGGGAAAAAATGGTTATAGGCAATTTGAAAGGCAATGGTCTTTTCCCAATCCTTGTTTTTAGAATAGTATTTCCAGAAATTCTTGACGCTGTCTTCGAAGGAAGCCTGTATTAATTGTTGTTTTTTCCGCTCCGAATAGGTGGTACCAGGGGCAGACCCGGAGATTAAAAAGGATCTAAAATTGTACAGGGTTTTTAAAAATCGCATAAACAACGACATGTTTTCGGGCAAAAAATTGATTTTAATCACCAGGAAATCAGGACGATGTTCCACTTCAAAATCATTTCCCAGCTTCTTTAGGGTGCTTAATAGCGGTGAATCCCATTTAATCACATCCCGGTTGAAAAGGTTTTGCCACGTCAAATAAGGGACAGCAGGATTCCCGAAATCTTCCCGATAATATATGATTAATTGGGCATGGATGAATTGCATATTGGTGTTTTTAAAGATTTTCAATTTTAACCCTTTTTTACAGTCAAATTCCTCGGGTTTTTGTGTTGTTTCTGGTCCCTGCGGTGAAGCCTGGAGGTGAAAAAAACCGAGCATGGTAATCGATAAAAGGAATATCACTGGTTGCCAACGTCGCCAACTGGAAGAGAAATTGCGTTTATTGTTCATATATTTCCAACTTAACACCTAACACCTAACACCTAACACGTCATTTGGGTTTGGGTTTTTCATATACAAATAGATTGACCAGGTTATCTTTTACCAGGTACTTTTGTGCGATCCGATAGATATCATAGATATTAATTTTACGGATCCTTTTTAAATACTCTTCCTCAGCATTTAGTTTTCCGTTTAAATGATAATTTTCTGCCAGGAAAACACTTCGTTTTTGCAGATCCGTCATATTTTTCAAGAAATCGATTTCCATTAAGGATTTGGCGGCTTTGAACGTTGAATTGGATAACGAATGGGGTTTGCCTTTGTTTAATGCCTCCAGTTTCCTGTTGATTAAAACCCTGGCTTTCTCGAGGTTTGCCCGTTGTTTGGCTGATATTTTGATAATGAGTGCATTGTCATCGAAATAGTCGGTGTGTTTGTGGGTAATGGTAACATCCAGGCCATAGTTTCGATTCAATATTTCGTTCAATTCCGAAATTCTCTCATCCGCCAGGTAGTAACGGATAAGATCAAAATAGATATAGTCGAGACTGCCCTTGGCTGGTCCCCGAATGCCGTATAAAATAAAGGGTTCCGACAAATTATCGATAAGCATATTTTTATACGTATATTTATGTTTCACGTTGGTATTGGGGGTAATGTATCTCCTCCTGGGACTTGCTGGTGGTGAGGACAGTGTGGCAAAATGTTTATTGATGGATTTTTTCAATTCTTCCAGGTCAAACTTTCCAGCAATCACCATGATGATCCTGGAAAGGTTTCTGAAATTGTTATAAAGCTTTATTATTGATTGGTTATCAAAATTTCTTATCTCTTCCAGTTTACCGTAAATTGGGATTTCATAGGGGGTAGCCTCGAATAGTGTGCCTTTGATCCAATCCATGGCCCTGAAATCCACGTTTGAATTGAGCAGCCTGTAGTTTCTTATATATACATTGACCTTTTGAATGGTAATATTCCTGTTGGTCAATTGCAGTGAACGGATACGTTCGCTTTCCAGCCATAAGGCATTATCCACCTCAGATTCCTGGATTACCTGGTAAAAAATGGAATAATCATAATTGACGATTCGGTTGCTAATTCCGCCGTATTGTTTTATAAAATAAATTCGGTCGTAACCATCCAGGTTTTGGGTTGCTCCCAGCATTAAGTTCTGGTACAAATACGAACCGCCCCGAATCCCCGGTGGATCATCCCGAACCCCGGTCAAATGGTAAAGCATCACACAGGTGGCTTCAATATCATTCACCGGTGCTAAAATAACTCGAAGGCCATTGGGTAACCGGAATGAAGTGACATTATTGACGTTGGACTGAGCGTCCATAGGGGTGGGGAGACACAGGAATAGGTATAGAAAAAAAAAGGTAAAAAGAGCAGCCGCAGCAACTTCTGCTGTTATTCGCATTATTGCTGAACGTGTACTTGTGCGTTGTTTCACCTTTCTATTTTAACGTTATAATGGCTATGTGTCAAGCCCAAAATCTACTGTTCACTTTTTATTTTGATTTTGACTTTTCCTTTCTCGATGGAAAGGCTCACTTTGGCATCAATCACGTTGGACGTAATCAGTTTAGATTTGAGCGAATTGATGACCTGTTCTTTATCAGGCACTGTTTTTGCTTTATTACCTAGCAATTGCACATAATTATCAAAAAATTTTTCAAATGACTCTTCACTATTTAAACTCACGTTAACGGTTTTGGTTTTGGATTTGGGAGGTGCTTTGGGTTCCTCCATATAAGCGGTTGGCTTTCGTTTTATTACAGATACCCCGGTTTCGATCTCATTGAGCTTTTTCAACCACATATTGTTGTATAGTGAAAAACGTGACGAGACGTTCTGGATCAACAGACTAAGGCGCGGTGACTTTTGCTCGGCGTAGATTAAGTTTCGAATTCGTTTTTCCAGGTCTCCCCGTTCCTTTTCAGGGGGAACCCTGATCTCCCCGGTAAAAAAGAGATTAAACTGGATCTTTAAATCTTCGATTCGTTGGCTGATGTCTTGAACCAGGAGCTCCATATTATGTTCCTGCTCTTTCCTGCTAACCATCTTCATCGTTCTTTACCTACTACGCAAAGATGAACCTCTTTTTTTCCTTTTTTTCAATTCATTTTGGTTTGATGTATTTTCCAATTATTGGTTCCAGTTTTTTATAGGTGGCATTGGAGATGCTGTCGGGGTTGGTGATGATAGAATATTGCAGCGCACTGCTGCAATTGCAGGTGGGGTCTTCTTTGTCGATATCGCCGATGATGTCTTGAACCAATTTCCCGGCATTCTCGACATTTTTATTCAGGTATTCGATGACCATATCCACGGTGACAGGTTCTTCTTCTTCATGCCAGCAGTCGTAATCGGTCACAAATGACAGGGGGAGATAACACATTTCCAGTTCCCTGGCTAATTTACATTCCGGGACCTGGGTCATACCAATGACATCAAATCCCAATTTCCGGTAAGTAAAGGATTCTCCTTTGCTGGAGAATTGTGGGCCTTCCATTATGAACAGCGTCCCTCCTTTGTGGACACCAAGACCCATGGCTTTTGCTTTTTCATAAGCCAGCCGGGACAGGCATTCACAAGTGGGCTCTGCCATGGATACATGGGCTACTACCCCATCTTCGAAAAAGGTCTTGGCCCGTTTAAAGGTATTGTCAAAATATTGATCCCATATCACCAGGTCCATGGGTTTCATCTCTTCCTTTAACGAACCCACAGCAGCCACTGAAAGCAATTTGCTCACCCCCAACATTTTGAGGGCAAACAGGTTGGCCCTGTAGTTAACTTCTGAGGGATTGTAGCGGTGCCCGATGCCGTGTCTCGAGATAAAAGCAAAGGGCTTTCCCCAGATCTTTCCCAAAAGAATGCGTTCCGTTGGTTTGCCAAAAGGGGTATCCAATTCGATATAGTGTGAATCTTCAATGCCCTTCATCCGGTAAAAACCGCTGCCGCCAATGATTCCGATTTCTGCGTGTTCTGACTCACCATTCATTCTCAACTCCATTGATGATTTATTATTATTTTTTATTACGTGATCCACAAGAAATAATAATAAAACATCATGGAGTAAATTGCAAGGGGGTTAATAATCAATTGTTAATTATTAATTGTGAATTGTTAATGATTAATTTTTAATGGAGAGGGGCACAGCAGGCGCCATGACGTGCCCCTCCATTAATTCTAGTTATCTTTATCCTGTGTTGGTGGCTTTTCTGTTTCTGTGGTTGGTTTTGTTTTTTGTTCTTGCGTTTCAGTGGGGGTAGTTCCGGTAGAACTGGTTTTCAGGAAGACATCGCCATAGGTGTTATTGATAATAATTTCGGGTTTGCCTTCCATGGTACTGGCGTTCATGGCTGCCCCACTTCCTTCTTTTAAAATCGCCATTTCCACGGGAGTTCGATTGACAATGTTGCCGTGGCGTACATGAATGCTGAATAGCGGCTGCAGCGATTGTGGATACTCCAGCCTGATTCGTGAATACCTGTTTCTTATATTTATCCGCTCCTCTATGCGATCAAAGGCAATGTCCAGTTTCCCGTTATTTAACATGATGTCCACGTTTTTGGCGGAAATCTCATCACACCAGACAGAACCGTAGGAATTTTTTACCACCACATCGTCTGATACCGCCTGCTTCACTACCACTTTACAATGCCTGGCTTTCACCTGGACATTTCCTTTGACATTTTGCATATATATGGTTTCATGAGAATTTTTGACGGAAGCACCTTCCTCTATATTTTCCATTTTGATTTTGGTGTGCCTGCCGTCAAGGGTGATTTTTTGGCTGTCTTCCATTGTGATTACCGAGTAAGCCGCATGGTCGATATCGGTTTCTTTTTTAACACCGGCAATGAAAACCCTGGAGTGGGAACAGTTGAGTTTCAATTCAGATACGTCCTTTATTTTGATTTTGGAGTACCTGGAGGAGAGGTCCACTGCATCCTTGATATCTCCTACTGCTACATTGCCATGCCGGTGGCGGATTTTGAGGTTGGAATCGATATGGCGTACCCAGATGTCCCCATACTTTCCATTCAGCAAAATGTTTTTGCCGCAGCCATTGATTTCCATATTACCGTAGCGATTCCAGAGGTCCAGTTCAGCGGATTCGGGAATGGTTAGTTTGAAATGTACCCGGACCCTGCGGTAAGGGAAAGACTCTTCAGGTGATACGGTAATGTGTAATTTTTTATATGTTGGTTTCGATCCTGTCCCGGCAGTTGATCCCGGTTCTTCTCCTTCCACCAGGTCGTACGTCCGGCTCTCGATCTTTATTTTCTTATAAATCTCATGCGCCTTCTCTACATCCCGGTGATACACATGAATCTCCGGTACGATGCGGATGGTCTTTTCAATTTCGCTTTCACTATCGGCTTTACCCTCTATTGCGCTGTGTTTCTCCACTGTAATACTACCGGCAAGGTTTTCGATTTCAACTTTTTTGATATCGTCATGGGAGCAGCGGATTTCTTCCTGGACAAACTTGGTGAGACTGCGCTTATCCAGGAGCGACCTGGAATCGACGGAACAGCCCTCGTAGAAACTGATCTCAAAGTCCCCGGATTTATATGAATTGTAAATAATCCCGAAGGCAATGAGAGCAATAACAATAAAAATCTCTCGTTTTTTCATTTTTTCATCTTTCCTCTTGTCTTCTACTTTTAGCGCTGTAATAGATCCAGATATTTTTAAGTCCGATTGCGATCAGGATCAAGGGCCAGAAATCACCGATGATCTCCCACAAATCGATATCTACTCCGAAATTATCCAGCATGAATAGGGCCCCTACTATCAATAGTATCACACCCCAGAACAGCTTTTCTTGCTTTTTTCTGCTCATTGTTTCCTCCTGTATCTGTGCTATTTCTCATTTTCCAGCGAGTCGTATTGGTTTTCATCACCCTTTTCTGCCCGGCTGCTGATCACATAGGTAAAGATGAACTTAACACCAAAACCGATCAGGATAAGGGGCCATAACCTGGCAATATCCCTGTAGCGGATAACATCAAGCTCTGCCAGTTGAAAAACGATCCCCACCACCAGTATGGTAACTGCTGCGAACAGGGAGACTTCATCTTTTTCTTTATCGGTGGTCACTTCTTTGGGTACTTCCCGGTAACGGGTTTTCTTTGCTTCATTGAAACTGTCGAATATCTGGAAGATATAAAAACCGGCCAGCATCAGTCCTAAAATAGGTGCTTCATGACCTCGTCCTTCGGCAATCATTACGATTATGGAAGCAAAGATCAACATGTAAGCGATTCCCTTGAGGAAGTTGCCGATATAAAAGAACCCGACACCAGGGACAATTGCCGACAAGACTGCCGCTCCCACTGGGTTTTTTTCATTTTCCCGTCTTGTTTCTGCCATTTTTTCCTCCTTTGTCGTTGGCTTTTTTCTTTTTTTTCTCCGTATCGTTGTATTTATCTTTATCAAGGTCGGAATCCGGATCCGAATCTTTTTCTTTTTTTAGCAGTGAAAATAAAAACATTCCTTTTGATTCTGTTACTTTCTGAATAAACGCCCCGGTCTCTACTGTAAAGGATTTGATTCCAGACACAATATTATGTAAGGTCCGGTTTGCCGGGGGATAAATATTGGTAAAATAGAAAAGATTAAGAAACAGGACAAACGTACCGATTATTGCTGCCACCCATCTCAGGAAATAGAATTTGCTTGCATTAATTTCTTCAATTTCCTGGGACTCCGGGATATAATAAAGCCTGTTTTTTAAGAAGAAGGGCACGTCTTCTTCCAGTTCCGGGAAAGCAACCAGCAATTCCTCCACCTTTTCTTTTAGATGCCTGCATCGTTCACATTGTTCCAGGTGGAGGGTGATTTCTTTATGAAGCTCCTGGGAGACTTCATTTTCAATATACGTTGATATTAGATTTTCAACTTTTTGGCAGTCCATTTTACTTCCCTTCCTTTAAAATGAGTTTTGCCAGTTTTGTCCTGGCCCGGTTAATCCTGGATTTGGTGGTGCCCAGGGGAATTTCTAAATGTTCGGCAATTTCCTGGTAGGAAAAATCCTGGATATCTCTCATAATGATCAGGGCCCGCAAATCCGGCGGCAGCAGGCGTAATTTTTTTCTAAGATATATGGCATCATATCTTTTGATAACAGCATCTTCGGGTGTTCCTGCTCCATTAGCAGGTTCAATTTTAAGGTTTTCGTCCAGTTCAAGACTTCTCCTGTTGTATTTACTTTTTCTCCAGTAATCGATGCAGTAATTCTTGGAAAGCCGCAAAAGCCAGGAGGTGAAGCTTTTTTCTTCTTTAAACTTTTCTATATTGTTGTAGACTTTCAGGAATACTTCCTGGG
>WVZO01000092.1 GCA_011772425.1 Candidatus Aminicenantota bacterium | reverse complement strand
TGGCCAAAATTTCCCAATCAACTTCCAGGGCGCAATTACGCCACCATGACCGGCAAGATGTTCTCATTTATCCTGCTCTCCTGGTTTATGTGCTGCCTTTTTCCAGCCTGACCCCTTTCTCAATATATTCCTCAGAATTGCATTATAAAATTTTTCAATGCCAGCGCTACCTCAACGAGTTTTAAAGAATCAATAATATCAGGTATATCCCGGGAAGTATGGGTTACGTTTGCCATTAACTCGGATATCTTTTCCGACGTGAATGCGATCGCTGCTTTACCACGTTGGGCAAAGATCATATGGTCACCCTTGAACCATGGCTCTCCCTCTATTATTCCGTCAAAATCGTTGAACGTGGTATTGGCTTTCTGTTTGATATCATCCGGGCATTCATAATACGAATAAGCGGAATTCCCTTTCCTGTACCCCACATCATCAACGTTTACAGCAACAATAATGCTGTCGAAATCGCTGCCATATCTATTAAGATAATCCATCTGGCCGCCGGCACTATAATGATCTTCACCGTTTAATGCAGCGATCTCTACCCCCAGGCGCCCCTTGTATTCCCAAAGCATTTCTGCAAGGAGCAGCAGGACAACGGTACCCGAAGCATTATCAGAAGCACCTGGTGTGTTTTCATATGCATCGATATGAGCGGTAAGCACAATCTTATCCTTTACCCCGGGATTCTTCCGGGCAATTATATTGGCTGCTGTGGAGGGAATGCGTTTTGCATCTATTTTTAGTCTAAATATTTCAGCTGATTTGCCGGTAATTTTTTCGCCGACAGTATCCTTACAATACACATTGGGAATATCGAAATCACCATCTACAATTAGGGGAAAAGGATACAAAGCACCAACCAGTTCGGGTTTTTTCTCAGTTGCCGTGATTATCCCGGCCGGTTTCTTTTCTTCGAGAAGAGCATATATTTTTTTGTGATCATCAGGATTATAAAAAACAAAGTTTTTAGGCATCAACTGTTCCCGGCATATTTCCCCTTTCATTAAAAGAATCTTACCCCCGCACCGGCATTGCTCCAATTCCTCAACAGAAGAAACTGTTATCAGTTCAGCCGCGACATCGCATCCTAAAGAATATGGACTCACGTTGATTTCGAATGAATTACCCTTGCATTCTAAAGATGCTTGTCCACCAGTAAAATCCAAACAGGCAAATGGAGTCGTATCAACCGTGTACCCTAATTGATTGACAATGCCGGCAAAAAAAGCAGTTGCCTCTCGATTTCCCGGTGACCCTGTGCGTCTATTGGGTTTCACGCTGCATAAAGTCTCCAGGTATGCCGATGCTTTTTGTATATATCCTCGTTCTATTCTCTTCATGCCTATCCCCTTAACGAATCTGAATTATGGGCACAAATAAGACGGCTGTGGATCGAGAGGCCTGAGGTCCCTGTTCACTAGAGCCGGATACAGAGGCTTATACCAACAAGGCAAGCAAGCAGCATACCGTACCTGAAAAACCTCATGAGATATCCTCAAATGAAGGGAACCGGTCCCTTTAATAACCTTTTCCCGCGACATAGACTGCGAAAACCATGTCATCCTGGCCCTCTGTCTCGCCCCTCATCAACACCCTTTGCCTCTTCAGCGTTTCGAAACCGTGTTCTCGCAGAATCGTGGAGACGTATGAGTGGCTGTGGGCGAAAATCGAGAC
>WVZO01000453.1 GCA_011772425.1 Candidatus Aminicenantota bacterium | reverse complement strand
CTCCATGGGTATTCCTTAATACCGCACTGTAAGTGCCCCTGGACCCCCCGCAAAAGCTTTTGTTTATTTTCATTTGTCTCCGGGCGAAGAGCACAGCCTTCATGAGAAACTACCATGAAAATAGGTGAATAAGTTGAGTAAGGTGAGTAAGTTAAGGGGGGAACTCTCTGTGACCTCTGTGTTCTCTGTGGCTATTTTCATTCCGTTCATTCCGTGTTCGGTGCATGTAAATTTGTAAATTTTGCAAACATAACCGTAGGACTCGCCCAACGTCTCAAAGTAAAGGGACCCACCGACATGAAAGGGATGAAGAAGGATAGGTGACAGGCAAGTAGAAACGAATAATTTTTTTTAATCAAGGAAAACCTCTGACTTTGGTCGAATAATGATATTTACCTTTTTTAGTTTCATTTCGCCTTCCCGGTTTTTCATAATAAACAAAAACGAATATTCCCCAACAAACCCCGGACCTGGCTGCCAGTAGAATCTACCCATCCTGGTGTCAAGGGTTGAACCGACAGGCAAAGGAGAAACATTCAGGAGCCTATGTTCAACGTTCCTATTCAATGTTGATTTGACAAAGTCAAGCGAAGGCTCTGTATCTCCCTCAAAAAATTGAATCTCTATTTTTTCCAGTTCCCTGATTTCAATGGTTATTTTACCGCTGTCACCCGGGTAAATTGTTTCCAACCTTATCTTTTCATAGGATTCACTGTACCCCTTTTTGATGCGAATTGGTTGTAAATCATCCACAGGAATTTGAGAAGGATCAATATCAACATTAAAGACCTCAGCTCCGGTTTTTGGACTGCCTCCTGTGTTTTGTATAGTAAAATACCGGCTGCCAATACCGTCGGTATTTCCTGCATCATCTGTGGCGACCCATTGAATGGTATGGACACCATTGGTATACGTCGTGGTGTCCAGGTAGAAATAACCTATCGCACCATTGCTGTTGGCATAGCCAGGGAAAAGGGTTGCGATATCAGGCCTGAAGACATTATAGGTTGGGTTACCGATATTAACTCCATCTACCTCTACCTTAATGGTGGAACCGTCGGTAGGAATGCTATTGGGTTGAGGTGTTAATACCCATCCCCAGTTGATAAAACTGCTGCCTGAAGCAGTTCCGCCCTGGGTGGGGGTGTCAATGGCTCCAAAAGGTTTAACTGCATTGGCATTGTCGCAAATGATGGTTTTGGTTCCCAATAGGACCTGGTATCCTTCTATATCCGTGGCAATCGCATAAATCGTGAAGGTTCCGTTTCCACCGCCGGGTAAGAAATTGGTCAGCATCATATAACCCCATCCTGCTTTATAATTCATGGGATAACCGGGAAATGCCTTCTCCACATCCGGTCTTTGACCTTCAACAAAAATCGCATCTCCGATATAAATCAGGTTTGCCAGATTTCCCCGGTAAATTTTAACACTCTGTACGCCGATATCATCCAGGGCCCACCCGGTTACAGGGATGCTGCTTCTAACTGTTGAACCGTCGTTAGGTGTAGCGAAGTTACCGAAGGGATAGGTGTTTTGACCAGTGCTGTAAACCTGGAGCGTGACAGATACCGATTGGGGAGAGTTACCGGCACCGGGATCGGAAACGTTAATCGTCCCGGTATACGTTCCCGCAGACAAACCTGTCGGGTCCACTGATACGGTAACGTTACCCGAACCGGTTCCTGAGGAAGGTGTGCAGTTCAGCCAGGCTGCATCAACCACAATTGACCAATTGAGGGTTCCTCCCCCCCTGTTGCTGACCAGTAGATTTTGAGAGCCTGTTGTAAGACCAGGGGGCGTTGAACCGAAATCTAAACGGGAACGATTAAGGGAAATTAGAGGCGGGTTGGGAATTGAAAAGAAAGCGGTCATTGTAGGACCGGAACTAGAAATCGATGTTATCTCTATATTTGTCGATGTCCCGTCATATAATTTACTGTCAGGAACCGTTGAATCTGTAAAGGAGGTTTTGTTTCCCTGATAAAAAAGGTCTTCTTTATCTCCCTGGTTCGTATTAGAATCAAGCTCATTATTTCCTTCTGCCTCTTCGAGATCCACCAGTTTTTGATTTTCATTATCATTATTGGTAGTATTAAGTTTAGACATATCTACATGCCAAACAGCAAGGCCCCCAGCGGTGGTATCCTGGATTTTACCCCACAGGCCTTCATCATATCCTGATAGTTGACGGTTTTCCACAAGAAAGTATTGATTGGCGTCCGAAGTTGATAACTTGTAAATATCCTGGTAATTTGAAGCTTCCCTGATAGAATTGCTTGTCCCGGATGTAGGCGTAATAGGAGTAATAAATCCACAAAACTCTTTGGACCATGCACACATATGAACAGGGGTTGTTCCTTGATAGATATCGGTGATCTTCCACCCCCATTCGCCGTCTCCCATTAATCCAAAACAGCCGATCCCGGCGGACGACTGATCGTAATCATACAGGTCCGGGAGTCCAAAGGCATTGTGACCAAATTCATGCGCCATGATTCCTATCGTTGCCATATGCCCATCGGTAGCGGTTCTTTGGTGCCATTCGCCAATCTGCATATATCCACCTGTACGAGGGTCTCCCGCCCCCACCCATTCCGCGACTTTCACTCCATCGCAAGTAGGTGCGGGTACTGGCCCACCGGGAGGATCCAGGGAATATTGATGACCCCATACACCGGGGTTATTGTAAGTGGACCCGAACCCGACTTCGTATCCTGCAGCAACAACGAGAATCCCCAGCTCTGAAACAGATATGTATCCATCACCATTGATATCAAATGAGGAAAAATCCACATAAGGATCAGCCGCAATAATCGCATCTTTTGTAAGTTGTTGATTCTGTACGCCCATATTGGTATTGGGGTGATTGTACCCGATATCTAACCAGCCCACCACGCCGTCATTGGAGGTTCCATGGGTCTCTGATGCCGCAATTATCAAAAATTGACCATAGGAAATTTCGTTGTAATAATCCACCAGACTATTGCTGCTGTCCTGGAAGACTTTATTGGCCCAATTGGATGTTTTTGCTCCCAGTGACGATTGATCTGAAAACTCCACCAGGATCACTAAAAGATTATAATTTGTTACTGCAGCCGGCTTAGACAGACGGCAGTGATGCCTGGCATTGACAGGTACTTCCCGGAACACCCTTCTGAAATGTTTTTTTACAGATCCCCTGGGATTGTCGAAGCCAACTACCAGTCCATCATCTTTGATATGCCTTGTCCCTGAGTATACCCACCATTCATTTTTGTTCCTTTCAATTGTATAACCATCGATGGTTTCAATCCAGTTGTTCCATTCATCACCCTTTTGAACCGCCATAATTTTTTGCCCATTTTTCTGCGTCAGGGTAAAGGGTTCCGGATTGGCGACAACAGCTAAGACCCAACTGCTAAAAAGAAAGAATAATGTTACAGCTAAAATTCGTTTCATTTTTACCCCCATCTTTCTTTTTTGTTTCAGGCAGTTCAAACTTCCTGCCGTCATATTGTTTTCAGGAATAAATAGTATCATGTTTCAGCCTTATCCCTGTACGTATACCTCAATTACAATGCAGTAGACTTATATAGTATAAATGTGATAATTTGTCTACTTTTCTATAATGTTAAACAAAAGCTTTTGCTAATAGTATCGATTACAAGAGGAAAATTGCTGCTTAGGAGAGTAAACATTATGCTTCCAATCACAGAATTTCTGATCGACATCAGATATTATTTGCTCAAAACTAGAGATTTTCTGCTTCCCTTTAGGAACTATCTGCTCTCAAGCAGCAATTCCCCTCTCCCCAACAGATATTTTCTACTCCCCATCCAATATTTACTGCCCTACATTTGTTATTTTCTGCTTTCTTTCGGAAAGTTTCTACTGAATTTTAGATATCATCTGCTTTCGGCCGGAAATTTACTGCTCCCCATCAGAATTTTTCTGCTTACGAGCAGAAATTTTCTGTTCCTAACCAATAGTTATCTGCTCTCCACCCGTAATTATGTGTTGCCCTTCAGTCGTTATCTGCTCCCATGGGGAAAATATATGCATTGAATCAGCATTTTTCTGCGATCGAGGAGAAATTATCTGCACTGGAGCAGCAATTTTTTGCGTTGGAGCAGAATTTTTCTGCGTTCGCGCAGTAATTTTCTGCTATTAATACTATTATGCTGGAGTAAATCAATGGACGATTAAGAACGGAATTGATGGCCGGATGACTCTGGATTTTGCAGTTTCTTAGTAATTGTGATTTTTTGTTTTGGTCATTTGTATTTTGGTCATTTGAATTTGTTTCGAATTTCGATATTCGGATTTCGGATTTACTTATCATTCGTGTCTAATCGTGCTTTTAACCGCATTGTAAATGCCTTCGTGGCTAATATTACAATAGTCACAGAGAACTTCCTACTCACCTTACTCACCCTGCTCAACTCACTCACCTATTTTTTATTACCTAACGCCTGGCATAAGCGGCACGGTTCACTCCTTTAAAATATTTCGTTAACCCTTATTTCTATCATTTTTTGACTGTACTCTATCTAAACACAGCCGATCTCTTTGTCATCCTGACCGGCGTCTATGTCATCGTGACCGATCTCTATGTTATCCTGATCCGCCTCTATCTTAACATAGACGACCTCTATCCTAACATAGATGGTCTCTATGTCAACATAGACAGGCTCTATCTTAACATAGACGAGCTCTATGTTAACATAGACCGCCTCTATCTTAACATAGCCGGTCTCTATCTTTTCCTGACCGGTGGTCTTTGTGGAATAATCCGCTCATTGTTCTTTTCAAACAAAAGACGCACTTCCGCCCCATTCTCAAAAAGGCCCATCAATAGGGTAAAATCGTTTTCAGAAAATTATCTCCGGGATTTTTTTCAGTTACTATAAAGCACTAAAAACCACTAAAAAGAGATAAATGGTGCCATAAAGTGGTCACTTTTTAGCCATCACTTCTTTTGAAATAAACAGGAATTTTAATTGTCGTCAACCGGGAATTATAATTGTCGCTGATCAGAAATCCGACATTATACCGCTTGAACATGGTGGTAGGCGACAGTATAAGTCATTCTTTCTCTTCCCATGCTCCTATTATATCACAACATTCGCACACTCGCAGGCACCGTCCCCTTTTTCGCCCTGCCAACTCAGATTTTCTCCATCCGATCATCGCCGGTTTTGCCGGAAAAATACATTACAACTCCAAGTAAAAAAAATCAACTGCCTGATGAGAAAAGAAATCAGTCGAGTTTTTCTCATTTTTGTTAGGAGCCTCTGCTATATGATTTTCTTGCCGCCACAGCAGCATCCAATCTTCTATGCACCAGAGAAACCAGAGATAAAATA
>WVZO01000322.1 GCA_011772425.1 Candidatus Aminicenantota bacterium | reverse complement strand
AGAAATTTCGCAGGCAAAACCACCTACTACTATAAAGTATGTGCCTACAACGCCAATGGTGAAGGCTGCAGCAGTGTAATCTCCTTTACAACCAAGTAAAGGTAAAAAGTAAGCGCTTACATTTATTTAAATCATTAGGGGCAGGCTTTTGCCTGTCCCTTTTTCTTTCTCCAGAACCTTGATATATGCAGAAAAATTAAGATTTGTAATACTAAAGTTGTAAAACTAAAGTTGTATATTTTATTTTAAAAATACAACTTTTGACTGATTGACAAATGAATTTTTATTCGCTACCATTGGTGAACAATGGGATTAAAAATAACTAAAAATAAAGGAGGAAAAGCATGAGGAAACTTTTTTCATGGTTTGTCATGGTTATGTTTTTAATAGTGAGCGCCACTTGCCTTTTCTCCAAAGTGACAGTAGGGGAAGCGATTTTTGAAACGGTTGAGACACCGCATCCCTATCCGGGGAAGACGGTTTGGGAACATGTGTTTAACTATCCCAATGCCGGGTATATTGCCATTCATTTCTCAACGTTTGACCTGGCACCGGGTGATTACGTGGAAATATCCAGTCCTGACGGCAGGTTCTCCTCTAGTTACCGGGAGAAAGGTAAAGTGGTCCGGGGTGGAGCGGCTGTTCTGAGTGAATTCTGGGCGACTCATATTCCAGGTGATACAGCCATTGTCCGACTCCACAGCAAAAACCGTAACGGCGGTTGGGGTTTTGAGATTGACCAGTGGGTCCGCGGGTACGACCGGGGCTATATCGACGCGGTGTTGTCCGGCCTGGAAGAGGAAGCACAAGGGGAAGCCATTTGCAGCAGCGACGATAAGGAATGGGCGCCATGTTATGAAGGCACCCTTATGTATGAAAAAGCCTGGGCTGTTTGCCGGTTGTTAATCGCCGGAACCAGTGCCTGTACCGGTTGGCTGCTGGGCAGTGACGGCCACATCATGACCAACAACCACTGCATTGACACCCAATACGAGGCAGACAACACCGACTACGAATTCATGGCGGAAGGCAGCACCTGTGACACCGATTGTTCCGGTTGGATGGCTTGCCCCGGTATCGTGGAAGCATCGTCAGGTACACTGATAAAACAGGATTATAACCTGGATTACGCCCTGATCCTGTTACCCGTCAACCTCACATCGACGTATGGTTACCTGCAGTTTAGAGACATGCTGCCCACGGTGGGTGAACGCATCTATATCCCGCAGCATCCGGGCGCCTACGGGAAACAATTGGCAGTGTTCAGCGATGTAGATGGTCTTTATGCTAAGATTTACAGCACCAATGAGTATCCGTGCTTCGGAGGTCCGGGTGATATCGGCTATTATGCAGATACCGCGGGCGGGAGCTCCGGTTCACCCGTAATCGCTTACAACGATCACCTGGTGGTTGCCCTGGACCATTGTGCCAACTGCCCCAATCGCGGTGTTCCCGTTACAGAGATTATCTCCCACCTTGGTCCTTATTTACCCAACAGTGCCATCGGTTACCCCGGGTTCCTTCTTCCCCCCAGCAACGTGCACGGTGTCTTAAAAGGTAGAAAAGTCGAATTAAGCTGGACAGATAATTCTGATTTTGAACAAGGTTTCAGGATCTACAGGGGACTCGACCCTGTGTACTTATCGCTCATCGCGATTGTCGGACCAAATACCACATCATACACAGACACCGGTGTTCACCCGAAAAACACTTACTACTATAAAGTATGTGCATATACCAGTTCTGGTGAAAGCTGCGCAAATGTGATTTCTGTATCAAAGAAATAAAAAAACCAGGCACTTATGAAAGTGCATTTATATTTTTTTATATTGAGATTAATAAAAGTAAATGGAATTCACGTTGGGTAGGCAAGAGGCAGGTGGGGGCGTTTTGGCGTTATCAACGTCATCACGCTCTCACCTGTCCCACTGCTGGGTACACAGCGTCACGGAAGAAAAAAGGGGACGGTGCGTGCGAGTGTGCGAATGTTGCGGATTATCTTTCACTCGCTTTCACCCCTTGTTTTTTTTGACCTACGATACAAACCTGCCAATGATGTAAAACTCAAATCGCCAAAAGCATTGAATTCACCAATTTCTCTATACTTTAAACCCGCCCTTTCTTTGAGTAAGACCAGCAATTCACCCCTTAAGCGTTTCCCTTCCCAGGTCGCAGTATCGATATTATCGCCGTCAACACCATATATATTTTTAAATTCCCAGGACACTTTCTCAAATGGTTCAAAAAATCGATCATCTTTGCGTTGGGTGCCAATACTTTGTTCAGTAGGAATTTTTC
>WVZO01000576.1 GCA_011772425.1 Candidatus Aminicenantota bacterium | reverse complement strand
GGGAAGTGGGGCTTTTGAGAAGCATGATAAACCTGGCCGTAGAGTAGTTCGATTTGGAACTGAAGCCGATCAAATACGAAATGGCAAAGGAGGAACCAAAGGAAAGTATTTTGACTGAGCAAAAGATAAGGCGTTTGATCGAAAACTCAGAAGCGCCGTTGAGGCATATCATCCTGGTTGCGCTCAACACAGGAATGAGGAAAAGCGAAATACTAAACCTGGAATGGGACCAGGTTAACCTTGAAGAGGGCTTTATCCGAATAGAGGCGCAAAGGAGCAAAAACAGGAAAATCAGGGTGATACCGCTTAACAATTCGATGAAAGAGGTGTTTTACAAGCTCCATTACAGCAGGAACGGCAGCCAATACGTTTTTGAAAATCCAAAAACCGGGAAAGCTTTTGTATGCATCAACAGGAGATGGAGAAACCTTTTGAAGGAGCTGGGCATCAAGGGTTTTAGGTTCCACGATCTGCGCCACACTTTTGCAACATACGCACTTTTGAAAAAAGGCGGCGATCTGGTTTCCTTGCAGGCAACCTCGGGCCATGCTGATATCTCCACCACCGCCAGGTATACCAAAGCATTGCTGGAAGGACAGCGGAAGCTTGTAAACAGTTTTGAGGTGCCGGAAAGGGAGTCGAATATCATCGAATTAGCGGGATAGATAGAAAATTTTTCCAACCACAGGCAATTTTACCACACAATGGGAACCAAATCTGTATCGCAAGAGAATGTTTACGGCAACCAGGTTGGCTGAACTTCCCTGTCGGCTAAGTATTTTTACCTATTTTGGGGTGATTATTTCTACCTGTTTTTCAGAAATATCTTGACATTTTATCTTTGGTTCGATAATCTATAGATTCAAGTATGGAACAGTTGAAGATAATTAGATGCTGAAAGCTTCGGTTGAAGCGGGAATTGGAAGACAGTCAATTGTCATGTGGAAATGGACAAATCAAGTTGGCAGTTGCAGAAGGGGTGAAGAAAAAGTGATCAGCCTCTAATGGCGGGAGCTTATTATAGGTTTCTGAAAAAGCGTATAAAATCAAGAAGATTTTTGATTTACAGAAATTCTGGCTTGTCCCTTTAAAAACTGGTGACAATAAATTCACACAAACCCACGCACCGTCCGCGGCTCTTAATCAATTCAGGTACTGTGAACGGTTTCTGAATTTAAAAAAAAGAGGTTTAAAATTATGCAATCTAAAAAGACATTTAAGAGCAAATAAAAAAATATGAGACAGGTAAAGTGTTTGCCACGTACCTGCCCTGGCTTGTTTGCTCACTCGGCTTCGGCCATACACAGCCCATATCGAGAGATGTTAATATCTTTGAGATAGAAATAC
>WVZO01000242.1:3416-3569 GCA_011772425.1 Candidatus Aminicenantota bacterium | reverse complement strand
CTTCATGTTTCTTTAGCTTACCCGATACCAGTCGGTCATGCTGCCATTGGGAAAAATCTTTATATTGCAGTGTCAGGGGCGAGAGTTTGCCCCCTGAGTAAAGGATCATAAATTCCTTTAAAAAAATGGACGTGGAAGTTCCATCGGTGATAA
>WVZO01000242.1:3107-3362 GCA_011772425.1 Candidatus Aminicenantota bacterium | reverse complement strand
CTTCGATAGGTCGAATGGACGCACGAAGCCCTGGACGATGTCTGCATGGCGCACGGCGGACGCGGTGTGCCGCTGGATTTCAAATTCCACTTCCTCATGGACCCGCTGTACCGGTTGACCGTTAATGGATTGAAAAGATGTTCTTAAGGTTTCATGTCTTTGGATCAATATCTTTACTGATCCTGCAAATTTTTCTTTATCAAGATTGCCTTCTAAACGGTGGACCACGGTCATATTATAGGCGGTACTTCCCGG
>WVZO01000242.1:1058-3037 GCA_011772425.1 Candidatus Aminicenantota bacterium | reverse complement strand
TACGACTCCCTGGATGAAATGCCAATGGTTCGGGCCAATTCCCGAATGGTGGGGCCTTTAAATATTTCTGACAGCGGCACCTTAACGTCTAACTCTTTCTGTATCTTCGAGGTTAGGACCGTGGCTTTTAATGAGTGTCCACCCAGGTCGAAGAAATTATCATCGATCCCGATAGTGGTGAGTCCTACACTTAATACCTCAGACCATATTTCCACCAATTTTGTTTCTATTTCATCCCGGGGTGCTTCATATTTTTCATCTAAGGTGAGTTCAGGTGAAGGTAAAGCTTTTTTATTCACTTTTCCATTTGAAGTGAGCGGGATTTTGTCCAGTTGCACAAAATAAGCAGGGATCATGTAACCGGGGAGAGTATGAGCCAGGAATTCCCTTAACTCCGCGGTATCAAGTGTTTTCCCGGGTACAATATAAGCACATAAATACTTCTCGGCACCACCCCCGCCCCTGTCTATGACTACGGCTTCCTTTATTAAACTATGCTTTAATAAACAGCTCTCTATCTCTCCCAATTCGATCCTGAATCCTCTTATCTTCACTTGCTGATCGATTCTTTCCAGGAACTCGATATGTCCCCCCGGCAGCCACCTCCCCAGGTCCCCTGTTCTATAGACGATTTCTCCATCCCGGAAGGGGGCAGGCACAAATTTTTCTTTTGTGAGTGTTTCATTATTTAAATAACCATTGCATACGCCGGCACCGCCAATGTAAATCTCTCCGCTTACCCCCACCGGTACAACCCGTAAGCGGGAATCCAGGATATATATTGTGGTGTTGGCCAGGGGCCCACCAATGGGAACAGTGACCTGGCGGTCATGAATTTCATTTATCGGGTAAAAGGTGGCGTATACGGTGGTTTCGGTTGGCCCATACACATGAAGGATCCGGTCTTTCCCCAGGTATTGCAGCGCCTTTACCGTATGCTCCAGGGAAACTCGCTCGCCGCCGAATAAGATCTTTCTTACACCGGAAAGACAATCTAAACCAATATCTACCAGGGTATTAAAAAGTGCTGTGGTGACAAAAAATACACTTATTTTTCCCTTTTTTATCAAATTGGAAAGGGTTTCTATTTCCAGCATATCTTCCCGTTTCACCATGACCAGGGCTGAACCGTTCAGCAGCGCCCCATAGATATCGAAAACCGAGCCGTCAAACGCATAGTCAGACAATTGCAATACCCGGTCCCATACCTGGAAATCAATGTAATTGGTGTTCTTTACCACACGCGTAACATTATAATGGGTGGTTAGCGTCCCTTTGGGTTTACCGGTAGAACCGGAAGTATAAATAATATAGGCCAGGCTGTCGGACCCAAAATCAACCGCTGCCTTTTCTGTGCTGTATTTCCTCAAGATTCTCAAATCGTCCTGTTTCTTATATCTCGTCTTTCTTTTTAGGGGTGCTTTGCCTTCTTTGTCTATAACAATCAATGCATCATACCTGAATTTGGTTAACTCGTTTTCAATGGTAAATATTTTCCCGGAAAATTCCATATCCTTTATTTCAGGGTAATCCCATCGCAAGTCTTCCAGGAAAGTACGCGAAATAAAAAGCTCTTCAGACCAATCGGTTTTGGTTTTATAGTTCTTATCTCTATGGGCTTCCTTGAACCGGACCAGGTCAGCGATCAAATCCTGCTTCAGGTCCTGGTCCATGATATCCCCGATAAAAATATACCCCCTGCTTCCCACCAGGTTGATTATATGACGGATGACCTGTCTCAAGTAATTATGACCCTTAAAACATTGAATTACACTGTTGATTATCACCAGGTGGAAATTTCCCTCGTTCAATTGTTGGATTTCATGGGCGGCCAGGCGGGCGAGTTTGATATTGTTTTGTCCTTCTTCTTTTACCCGCTGCCTGTTTTTTTCAATGATTACAGCGGACAGGTCGGTTCCGTAATAAAACCCCACCCGGGGGGCGATGCGGTACATCGTTATTCCTGACGCCGCCCCGAT
>WVZO01000242.1:335-1052 GCA_011772425.1 Candidatus Aminicenantota bacterium | reverse complement strand
GCCGGTCACTTCATCCACGGACGTTTCCCCCACGTACTCCCAGAGTTTGCGGCTCATCAATTCGCTTTCTTCGGTTTCAGGTTCGCTGTGAACATCCTCACTGTCGATACAGAGAATTGTCTCCAGTCCCCGGCACTCCCACTGCAGCCGGTTCAGGGTTTTAATACAGCGCTTTTGACCGATCAGTGTCCGCATCCCCGCATCATCGATCATGGTTTTAATTCTTTCTTCCGGGAAAGACGGCGATAGGGGAACATAAGCTCCACCGGCTTTTAAGATTCCCATGATGACAACCATCATGGATATCGCCCGTTCCATCAATATCCCCACCGGTTGACCCGGAACCAGCCCGGTTTCACGGCATAAATAACGGGCCAGTTGATTGGACTGTTGTTCAAGGACGTTATATGTCAAACTTTCGTCCTTTAATACCACGGCTGTGCGCCAGGGGAATTTTTCTACCTGTTCCTGGAATAATTCACTGATTGTCCTGTCCCGGGGATAAGGGGTGGCTGTGTCATTAAATTCATATAACAATTGTTGTCTTTCTTCTTCCCACATCATATCGATGTCATCCAGTTTGATTAAAGGATTTACAGCCACTTCTTCGATTAGTTTTTTGAAATGCCTGACCAGGCGGATAATGGTTTCCTGTTTGAATATCGACCTATAATACTCGATATCGACAAAAACATCCTCGCTTTCCTCTTCTTCATG
>WVZO01000242.1:0-244 GCA_011772425.1 Candidatus Aminicenantota bacterium | reverse complement strand
AAGGACTCGTAAGTTTTTTCTTCCTGTGGGTAGTTTCTCATGGCCAGGGTGTTGACAAACATACCGATGATCCCCTGGAGGTCGGCATGCGGCCGTCCGGCAATACCCGTACCAATAATAATATCTCTCTGGCCGGTGTATTTATAAAAAAGTGTATCCAGGGCCGCCAGTATATTCATATAAAGCGTCCCACCATTGGCAGAACCCAGCGCCTTGAATTGAACCGCCTCTTCCTTTTCCAGGC
>WVZO01000724.1 GCA_011772425.1 Candidatus Aminicenantota bacterium | reverse complement strand
GTCTGGCAGAACAACCTGTTGGCAGGCGGAGTTATCAAAGACCAGGAAGACTATTGGCTGAATCTTTTTTCAGGAGAAATTCCCCGGTTAAATTTACCCTCTGATAACCCACGGCCCGGTGTATTCACTTTTGCCGGAGATCGTTATAAATTCGGGTTAAAATTAGAAGACACCCTTGGTTTCAGGGAGATGGGTGCAAACTACGGTGTAACACTTTTCATGAACCTTTTGGCTGCGTTTAACGTATTGTTGTACCGCTATACCGGCCAGGAAGATATAGTAGTGGGAGCCAGTATTGCCGGTCGAAGGCATTCGCATCTGCAGGATATCATCGGTATGTTTGTCAATGCCCTGGCCATGAGAAATTATCCCCGGGGGGAGAAACGTTATCCTGAATTTTTAAAAGAGGTTAAAGATGTATGCCTCCAGGCCTATGAAAACCAGGATATGCAATTCGAATCCCTGGTGGAGAAACTGGACCCGGAAAGAGACCCCTCGCGAAATCCCATCTTTGATATCTGCCTGGTGCTTCAGAATTTTGAACAGATAAAAACAGAGATCAATGAAATTCACCTGGAGCCTTATGGATATAACGCTAAAACCACGAAGTTTGATTTAACATTTTTTGTCTATGAATTAGAGGATGAGATTCTATTTGACCTGGAATACTATTCGGCAATATTTGCCAGACAGACCATCGAGAAAATAGCGGATCATTTTTACAATATAATCAAAGAACTGGTGGAAACTCCTGAAATTCGCCTGGCAGATATCCATATGCTCAGAGAAAAAGAGAAACAGGTATTGATCGAAGAACTCAATCAAACCGCCTGTGAATACCCGAAAGACAAAACCATCTGCGAATTATTCTCGGACCGGGCAGCGAAAAACCCGGATAAGACAGCTGTTCTTCAAAAAAATGAGGCCCTTTCCTTCCGGTGCCTGGAAGAAAAAGCCGGTCAACTGGCAAATTACCTCTATTATGAAACGCACACCCGCCGGGATGATCCAATAGGGATACTTATGGATAATTCTCCCGGCCTTATTACAGCGATATTCGGGGTTTTGAAAGCCGGCAGTCCCTACGTGCCCCTGGATACCTCATCACCGGAGGAAAGGCTTAAAGATATCATTAATGATGCGAAAGTGGGGGTGGTGATATCCCAGAAAAAATATATCGGAATTCTGAATCGCTTGCAGTGGCAATGCAACTCTTTCCATACGTTTCTTTGTCTGGACAGTATTGATATATATTCCGAAGAGGAACAGGAAAAAAGTGCCTTGATGGATGAGGAATTGTGGAATTACGTGGGAGAAACAGCCGTTGATGAAATTACCGGGGGAGGCTGGAATTCCAGTTATACAGGGGAGCCTTTTAGCAAAAAAGAGATGGATGAATACGGTGATAACGCTTTCAATAAACTGGAGCCTTTGTTACACAAGAATATGCGGGTACTGGAAATCGGCTGCGCCTCAGGAATCACCATGTACCGAATTGCCCCGAAAGTTATGTTCTATTTCGGAACCGATCTTTCTAAGGTGATGATTGAAAAAAATCAAGAACGGGTCAAGAAAGAGGGGCATGCAAATATTGCCTTGGCAGCTCTGCCAGCACACGAAATCGATAAATTAAAAGAGAAAAATTTTGACCTAATTATTCTAAACAGTGTCATCCAATCCTTTCACGGCCTTAATTACCTGAGAAAGGTGTTTCGAAAATCTGTGAATTTATTGGCAGTTAAAGGATATTTGTTTATCGGCGATGTCATGGACCTTGATCTAAAATCAGACCTGATACAGGATTTGATTGATTTCAAACGGGTAAATGCAGATAAAAATTACAATACCAAAACCGATTGGTCAACAGAATTGTTTGTATCTCGCTCATTTTTCAAGGATCAAATGGCAGAGGTCCCGGAAATCAGCGATGTGGAATTGACGGATAAAATTTTTACCATAGAAAACGAACTGACAAGGTTTCGTTATGACGCCCTGATCAAAGTAGATAAAAATAAAAAGCATAAACCGAAAAACAAAATTAAACGAAAGTACCAGCATGATGTAGCGGATTTACAACGATACGATACCTATAATCCATCAGTACCCATAAAGCCTCACGACCTGGCTTATGTGATCTATACCTCTGGTACCAGCGGAAAGCCCAAAGGGGTGATGATCCAACATCAGAGCCTGGTTAATTATGTGATGTGGGGAATTCAACACTTTCTTGATGATAAGGGGGATGATTATTATGTCCCGTTATATACATCTTCGGCTTTCGATTTAACCGTTACTTCCATATTTTTACCTTTGATATCTGGGAATACCATTGCCGTTTATCATTATGATCGCCACAAGAACTGGTTTCCGTTACAAAAGATTTTAGAAGAAGGCACTGTTGATATTATAAAGGCCACCCCTTCCCATCTTAAAATACTTCAGCTAAGCCAGGATATTGCCAATGACAATGGCAGGGTAAAGAAATATATCGTTGGCGGAGAGGAACTGGAGACCGTACTGGCCAGGTGCATTTATAACCGTTTTTCAGGTAAAGTGGAAATATATAATGAATATGGGCCTACCGAAGCAACCGTCGGATGTATGATATATCAATTTGACAATGAGCGGGACAAAAGAAAAGGGGTTTCCATTGGACTACCGGCTGCCAATGTAAAGATTTATATATTAGATAAATACATGAAGCCGGTCCCTGTCAATTCGATAGGAGAAATTTATATTGGGGGAGATGCCCTGGCCAGGGGATATGTGAATTTACCGGAGTTAACAGCGGAACGATTTTTAGAAAATCCTTTTGTGCTGGGTGAAAAAATCTATGCCACCGGTGACGTGGCCTGTCGATTGGCAGACGGAAATATCGAATTTTTAGGCCGCCTGGATGAACAGGTGAAGATCAGGGGATACCGGATCGAGATAAAAGAAATCGAAAATTGCTTATTGGAACATGATGATATAGATGAGGCGTTGGTTCTGGCAAAATCGCCCAAAGGAGACGATAGTTACCTTTGCGCCTATATTGTTTCCAATAAAAAGGAGGAAATATCAGATTTAAAAGAATTTCTATCCGCAAAACTACCGGATTACATGATCCCCTCCTATTTCCTCCCAATAGAGAAAATACCCTTAACCGTAAATGGAAAAATAGATAAGAAAGCACTCCCGGAGCCAATAATCGGAAAAACAAGTGGATATGCCGTACCCCAAAATGAGATAGAGAAGAAATTGGTCAAGATATGGTCAGAAGTACTCCATTTGGACAATAAAAACTCATTTCATCTGTCTATAGGTATTGATGATAATTTTTTCGAACTGGGGGGGCACTCGTTAAGGGCCACTGTTGTGATCTCGAAGATACATAAAGAGTTTGATATAAAGGTTCCACTGGCAGAAATATTCAAAACACCGACCATAAGAGGACTATCCCAATATATTAAAGGAATGGCAGCGGATATTTATACACCCATAAAAGCGGTGGAAACGAAAGAATATTATCCATTATCTTCAGCGCAAAAGAGATTGTATGTTTTGCAGCAGATAGCAAGAGATATTATCGGTTACAATGAGTTCGCTGTACTGGAACTTAAGGGAGAACTTGACAGCAAACGGTTTGAAAAGACCTTTAGCAAGTTGATACATAGGCAGGAGAGTTTAAGAACATCATTTATTATCGTTGAAGATGAACCGGTACAGAAAATACATGATGAGGCGGCATTTGAGATTGAATATTATGACGCAAAGCGTGAAAAGGGACGCCCTGCAGATATCAACCGAAGTTTTGTTCGTCCTTTTGATTTATCGCAGACACCGTTATTCCGGGTAGGTTTAATAAAGGAAGAAGACGAAAAATATCTATTGCTGGTGGATATCCATCATATTATAACGGATGGTATCTCCCAGGGGATATTTATAAACGATTTTATTTCTCTTTATGAAGGAGGACCCGTACCGGAACTTCACATTCAATATAAAGATTTTTCGGAATGGCAGAACAGGGAAAAGGACAGGGAGACGATAAAAAAACAAGAAGAGTTTTGGAGAAGACAATTTAGTGATGAAATTCCTGTACTGAATCTTCCCACTGATTTTGTGAGACCCCCGATTCAGAGTTTTAAGGGAAGTGGTATTGATTTTAAATTAAATTCAGAGCAGGGTACGTCCTTAAAGAAATTGGCATTAGAAGAGGATGTAACACTGTTTATGTTACTATTGGCCATCTATAATATATTTTTATCTAAACTAAGCAGCCAGGAAGATATAGTAATCGGAACACCGATAGCCGGCCGCAGGCATCCCGACCTTCAACAAATAATCGGTATGTTTGTAAACACATTGGCATTGAGGAACTATCCATCAGGTAGGAAGACTTTCAGAGAATTTCTCAATGAATTAAAAAAAAGAACGCTAAATGCCTTTGAAAACCAGGAATACCAGTTTGAAGACCTGGTGGAAAACGTGTACGTAACCAGGGATACTGGACGTAACCCCCTGTTTGACACCATGTTTGCTTTACAGAATATGAATAGAAGTGAGATAAAAATCCCCGGCTTAAAACTAATGCCTTATAATTATGAGAGCAGGACATCGAAGTTTGATTTAACTTTACAGGCCGTAGAGGAAAGAAATACACTTCTATTTACTTTTGAATACTGTACCAGGCTCTTCAAAGCCGAAACCATTAAACGATTCATCGGTTATTTCAGGAAAATGGTCACCTCGGTTTCAGAGAACGTTAGTCAAAAGATATGTGAAATTGAGATAGTCCCGGAATCGGAGAAGCGGTTGCTGTTGGAGAAGTTTAATGATACAGCAGTCAAATATCCCGGGGATAAGAACCTTCATGAATTATTTGAAGAACAGGTGGAAAAGGTGGCCGAAAGGGTTGCTGTGGTGTATCAAGATAACCAG
>WVZO01000574.1:1150-3747 GCA_011772425.1 Candidatus Aminicenantota bacterium | reverse complement strand
AGAAAACCTGGTACTGGTTCCCTCCCGGGACGGCCGTACCCTGGACGAGGAAACCATCATTGAACACATGACCGATGAAATCGCGGTAGTGCTTTTACCATCGGTGTTATACCGCAGCGGTCAACTGCTGGACATGCCGCTGTTGACTCAAAAGGCGCATGAGCGAGGTATTATTATCGGCTTTGACTGCTCCCACTCAGTGGGTGCGGTGCCTCACCAATTTTCCCCATGGGGGGTGGATTTTGCCCTGTGGTGCAGTTACAAATACATGAACGGCGGTCCCGGCAGCCCGGCATTTTTGTATGTCAATAAAAAACACTTTAACCGGGAACCACCCCTGGCCGGTTGGTTCGGTTACATCAAAGAAAAACAATTCGATATGCTGTTGGAATTTCAGCACGCAAAACATGCCGGTGGATGGCAGATTTCTACCCCTAATATACTCAGTGCTGCACCAGTGGAAGGCGCATTGAAACTCACCCTGAAAGCAGGTATCGAACGAATAAGGGAAAAATCAACCGGCTTAACCTCTTATCTCATCCACCTGGTAGACCATATCCTGCCAGAAGGTCAATATCATTTAACAATCGGCACCCCCAGGGAACCGGACCGCAGAAGCGGGCATGTGTCAATAGAAGGGGATGAGAAATTATGGCTCATTCACCAGGCATTGAAAGCACAAAAGGTGGTCCCGGATTTCCGTCCACCCGGACTGATCCGCTTTGCTCCCATTGCCCTTTACAATACCTTTCACGAAGTCTGGCAGACGGTTCATCTTCTGAAAGATATTATTGATACAAAGAAGTACGAATTTTTCAACAAACAAAGAACAGCCATAACATGATCAGGTTGAGGTTAACTGACTTTTGCCATCAGGTTGTCCCTTGAAAGCACGAGGAGCTTCACACCCTCTAGCTCGAACTCTTCACCGGCAAATTTCCCATAAATGACCGTGTCTCCCTCTTTGATTAATTTTTGAAGTTCCTCATCTGTGCCAACTGCAATGACTTTTCCCATCATGGGTTTTTCTTTAGCAGTGTCGGGAATGATGATGGGACCAACCCTTTCTTCTTCTTCAATTGGCTGAACCAAAACCCTATCGTCTAATGGTTTCACTTTCATTTTAATACTCCTTTTGCACGTTTGGCAGTCTTAATTACGTATTTTTAGATGCTCTTTTTTAACACATTTCCGATACTTTGTCAATCGACTGTCAATTTTTTACCACGAAGACACGAAGGCACGAAGGTGCGCCTTTGTGACTTTGTGACTTCGTGGCCCAATAAAATCAAAAAAAGGGTTAAGTGGTAAATAAGGGGGTTGACGGAGATTTTTAAACTGATAAAATATCATATTGACATAATAAAAGAGGTGACATATGACAATGGCAGAAAAGAAGTACAGTTCCAAACAGTTAATGGAAATGGAACATACGTATGGTGCCCATAATTACCACCCACTGGAGGTTGTTATTTCAAAGGCAGAAGGTATTTGGGTAGAAGATCCTGAAGGAAAACGTTATATCGACATGCTGTCTGCTTATTCGGCAGTAAACCATGGGCACAGACATCCGGCTGTCATTAAGGCACTTAAAGATCAGGCGGATGTATTGACCCTGACATCGCGCGCATTTTTTAATGATAAATGGCCCCTGTTTGCCAGGAAGCTGTCCGGGTTAACAGGAAAAGATATGGTTCTCCCCATGAATACCGGTGCTGAAGCAGTAGAGACCGCAATTAAAACCATAAGAAAATGGGGCTACAAGGTAAAGGGCGTTGAACAAAACAAGGGAGAAATCATTGTATTCGAAGAAAACTTTCACGGCAGAACCACCACCATTGTTTCATTCTCTACAGACCCGGTTGCTCACGACTTTTATGGGCCTTATACACCGGGATTTAAAATTGTTCCTTACAATCACCTGGAAGCGGTAAAGAAAGCGGTGAATAAAAACACCGTGGGAATCCTGGTAGAACCGATCCAGGGTGAAGCCGGTGTAGTGGTACCGGATGACGGTTTTGTCAAAGGTCTCCGGGAGATTGCCGATGAACATAATATTTTATTAGCTGTTGACGAGATTCAAACTGGTCTTGGCAGAACAGGGAAATTGTTTGCTTTTATGCACGATGACATCGAACCGGATATTATTATTATGGGTAAAGCCCTGGGCGGAGGGGTATTCCCGGTAAGTGCCATTGCAGCCAACAAAGACATCCTGGAGCTTTTCGAGCCCGGCAGCCATGGGTCCACATTCGGTGGCAATCCCCTGGGCTGCGCTGTGGCAATGGTTGCCATCGATGTACTTTTAAATGAAAATATGGTCCAGCGGTCCGCAGAATTGGGGAAATATTTTATGGACCAATTAAAAGCCATGAACTCAGACATAATCGAATTGATCCGCGGCAAAGGCCTTTTCATCGGCGTGGTCCTTAAGAAATCCGCAGGCAAAGCCCGGATATATACTAGTCGGCTAAAAAACAAAGGTATTCTATGTAAAGAAACCCACGACTGGATCATCCGCTTTGCTCCCCCCCTGGTGATTAAAAAAGAAGAAATCGACTATGCCATGGAAAAGATACGGGAAATCCTGGGATAAC
>WVZO01000574.1:0-1114 GCA_011772425.1 Candidatus Aminicenantota bacterium | reverse complement strand
TCCCAAAAAACCGGGTTCGGGCACTTAAAACGAAGTGCCTACCTGGCCTCATTACTGAAAAACAAGTGCCAGGTTCTATTCTGCGTGAATAAGGATAAAACCGTTACCCGGTTTTTGCAGGAAAAACGGGTCCCCTATTGCCATTTAAAAGAACTGCAGCGCCAAAAAATAAAGGACCCGTCGATTAAGAGTATTATTTTTGATTTAGGGTACTTTAGCAGCGAAGATATCCAATTGATCCGGCAGGCAAAAAATAGGAACAGGGAACCCTTTAAAACAGTACAAATTACAGACCTCGGCCTGAGCCAGCAGGATGTGGATTATATCATTGATGCTTCTATTGAACAGTTATTCCCTTACAAAGAGGATAAACAAAAAAAACTGCTCTGCGGACCTGGTTATGCGATTCTTCACACTCATTACCGACATTTTCATAAGATCAAACGAAAGTACCGGCAAAAAATCAAGAACGTGTTTATCTGTTTTGGTGGGGGGGTTACCTATCGGCTGCTGCGAAATGCCATTGATTTACTGAGCCGGTTCAGGTTTGACATTAAAATCGCCCCGGGTTTTTATTTAAAAAAGTCTTATCAAAAGGTCTTGCGGCGGATTTACCCGGGGATTCGTTTTGTAGGAAATACTGAAAGCCTGGCCCGTTCATTTTTCGAAGCTGATGCGGCCCTGGTAACTGCCGGTACGGCAGCCTTCGAAGCCGCTGCTGCCGGGACCCCTGCTCTTTATTTTTATTATCATAAAGAACAAAAATGTATTGCCCGGGCCTTTGAAAAAAAAGGGGTGGGTTTGGAAATTTCACATATTGACGATTTATTAAAGGTAAACGTGATAGAAAAAATAAATGAACTAACCCTGGAAAAACGAATTGAAATGGGCAATAAAGGAAAACAATTGGTAGATGCAAAGGGGGTTTACAGGATCATTGGTTTTTTTGAACGCAACGATATTATTTAAAAGGAAGTCTTCGAGATGGCGCGAATGCGCCTGCTTGAAAAGTTTTTGCGGGGTCCAGGGGCAGTTTTTACCTAAAAAGAGCCCCTGGCCGCCGGAGGCAAAAAAAAGTTCTGATAGAGTTTTATAGGAGTTTCAGGATGGGCAG
>WVZO01000187.1 GCA_011772425.1 Candidatus Aminicenantota bacterium | reverse complement strand
GCCGGCGGCAGCATCGTGTCGGTGGGGTATCCACCTTTTGTGTTCGCATTAAAACAAGGTGCCACTAAGCCGGAAATGCCCTCCAAAGAGATCATGGCGACGTTGGGTATCGATGCTGACTTTTTATACCGGGGGTTTTTTTATTATGATGCCTACATCTCGTATCCCACGGAGGCCGGGAAAGAGCTGGGTATGCCGGAATGGTGGTGCAGCGGGTACGGCGTGGACCCGAAAAAAGTCACCACAGTGCTGGGTGTGGATGAGCACGGCCGGGCCACCGCCTGGATCAAATCTTACGGCGGTCCCGAAGGAACCGGGTTAATCCGGCTCTGGGGCAACGACCAACTGCCTCAAGACATGGGTTTCATCAAAAAAATCGCCGAAAGAGCGGGCAGCACCCCCCGCCCAAGATAGGATAAGNNCTGGACCTCCCAAAACTTTTTATTAAAGGATAAGGGGACAGTCAATCATGAGTGCAATACAATGCCCTCACCCTGAAACCAATGAAATTAATCAAAAGTTTTTGCAGGGGGTCCAGGGGGGCGGTTTTTTCAAAAAGAGCCCCCCTGGCCGCCGGAGGCAAAAGTAATTTCGTGGATTTAGGTCTACGTTTCTATTGAAATATGTCAGTTAATCCTTTATAATAATATATCAATCAAAAATTTTCCGGTTGTTTTGTCAGGCTATATTAACTCATTAAAATCATGAGACCCGTCTTTTCTATCCGTACCTGGGGCGGTGATCTCGTTAAAACCACGATTTAAAGGAGGCGAACATGCTATTAAGACACACATTATTGCAAAGAAAAACCCCTGGATTGCTGAGAAAATCCAGCAGGTTTATGGGTATGTTTTTTTTATTGTCGGTATTATTAACGTTCCCGCTCTTTAGTCAACAGCTTACCCATGAGATGACCGAAGAGGAAAAGGCGTTAATGCCGGCTTACCTGGAATCGCTGCGGGCCCGCATCGAAAGTGGGCCGCCGCTTGCTCCTGTCCGCAATATCGCGGAATTTGAGCATATGGAGGGCGTTTTAATCGCTTACCCGTTGGGCATACCGGTTTCACTGGTGGCAAAAATGTCGGAACACGTTATGGTTACGACAATTGTAGATAATGCCAGCAGTGAAAACCAGGCAAGAAACCAGTACAGTTCCGGCGGGGTTAACCTGGATAATTGCAATTTTATCTATGCCCCCCATGATTCGTATTGGACCAGGGACTATGGCCCATGGTTTGTCATGGATGGTAATCAAAGGATAAGCGTTATCAACTTTGTTTATAACCGGCCCCGGCCCAATGATAATAACATTCCCGTGGAAATGGCGAGTTTTTTAGGCCTTGACCTGTACGATATGGACCTGGTTCACGCCGGCGGGAATTATATGACCGACGGCTGGGGAATTTCGGTGTCCACGGACCTGGTATGGGACGAGAATACCCAATATACCCCCGCGCAGATTGACCAGATCGTGTACGATTACCTGGGGGTCCATACCTATCATGTTATGCAAGACCCACTGGGGAGTTATATCAAACATGTGGACTGCTGGGGAAAGTACCTGGATGTGGATAAAGTTTTAATCGGCAGGGTACCGCAAACGAATCCGCGCTACGATGATTATGAATCGGCGGCCGGTTATTTTTCCGGTCAAACCACCGGTTATGGGAACTACTACCAGGTTTATCGTGTAGACACTCCCAACAGCGAACCCTATACCAATTCATTAATTTTAAATAAGAGAGTATTTGTGCCTGTTACGGGTTCGGCCAATGATCCCGGTGCTATTACCGCTTATACAACGGCAATGCCCGGTTATGAAGTTATTGGTGTGTCAGGTGATTGGACATCTACCGATGCGCTGCATTGCCGGGTTATCGGCATTGCCGACCGGGGGATGCTGTATATCAAACACTCGCCGCTGCTGGGGGAAAAACCCGACCAACCGGATTATGAAATTACAGCGGAAATTATTCCTTACAGCGGGATGCAAGTGATCGCCGGTTCGGTAAAAATTTACTATAAAGTCGATGGCGGTACCTACTATACGGTCGATATGAATAATACATCTGCAGATAGTTATACAGGGACCATTCCCGGTCAGCCCCAGGGCAGTGAGATCGCTTATTACATCCATGCGGAGGACACGTCCGGCAGGACCAGCGAGCATCCTTATATCGGCGAGCCCGACCCCCATGTTTTTACGGTGAGTTTGCCGTTACAGCCGCCGGATGCGCAATTTACCGCTGATAACACCGTGATTACTGCAGGTGACAGTGTACAATTCACTGATCAGTCCACCAATGGTCCCACCTCCTGGTCCTGGTCTTTCCCCGGTGGCACCCCCTCCACCAGCACGGACCAGGCCCCCTCGGTTACCTATAATACACCTGGGACCTATGATGTCACGTTAACCGTCAGCAATGCAGCCGGTGAGGATACGGAAACCAAAGTCGATTACATCAACGTACAAGAAGCCGGCCCGGATTACTGTGATTCATCCGGGAATAATCAAAGTTACGAATACATCGCCGGAGTACAGGTAGGTAATTTAAATAATTCCTCAGGAGCTTCCGGTTACTCTGATTTCACTTCCATGACAGCCGATTTAACCGCGGGTGCCCCTGTTAGTGTCTCATTAACACCGGGCTTCACGGGCAGTTCCTATACCGAATACTGGAGAATCTGGATCGATTATAACATCGACGGCGATTTCGATGATGCCGGCGAAGTGGTGTTCAGCGGTTCGGGTTCTTCAACTGTCACGGGCAGTTTTACTGTTCCATCAGGCGTTGAAGGTTTGACACGGATGAGAGTATCCATGAGTTACAACAGCTATCCATCGGCATGCGGTACGTTCAACTATGGTGAAGTGGAAGATTACAGCGTGGATATCAGTGGAGGAGTTCCCCCTGTGCAATATACCCTGACCACCAACACCGTGGGCAATGGAAGTATCACATTGAATCCCCCGGGCGGGGTATATGATGAAGGTACAGTCGTTACCCTCACCGCCGCACCTGATCCGGGTTGGCAGTTTGATAATTGGAGTGGTGATTTGAGTGGTACGGCAAACCCCGCCACCATTACCATGAACTCCGACAAAACCGTGACCGCCAACTTCTCAGAAACCGGGCCCTGCACTGAAACGGTCGGCTTCACCACGGTATTCGGAAGTACGTCTACCAGTGCCAACCGTCGAGCCCTACCCTTTACCATGCCGGAGAACGGTAACATCTGCAGTGTCACCATTTACCATGCCGGCGGCAGTGGTGGACTGATTTTGGGTGTGTACGACGGCGAGGGCACACCGCAGAACCGATTAGGCGTCACCCCCACCACCACTATCAACAGCAGCGCCGGCTGGCAGACCATTGAACTGAGCAGTCCCGCCTATGTGGCTGGCGGCTCCACCGTCTGGCTGGCCTGGGTCTTCCAGGATAACCCGGGAATTCGCTATCAAACCGGTTCACCCGGGAGATACCAATCGACGCAGACGTGGTCCGGCGGCATGCCCGATCCCTTTGGCAGCGGTTCACAAGCAAATTATATCTACTCTATTTATGCCACTTTCACCCCGGGAGGTACTCCTCCGCAATATACGTTGACCACCAATATAGTGGGCCAGGGAAGTATCACCCTTGATCCCCCGGGCGGAATCTATGACAGCGGTACCGAGGTGACACTCACCGCCGCACCTGATCCGGGTTGGCAGTTTGACGGTTGGAGCGGTGATTTAAGTGGTTCACAGAACCCGGCCGCTATAATCATGAACGCCAACAAAAGTGTGACTGCCGCTTTTTCAGAAATCGGTACCACGGGAACGGTTGGGAACACCAATGTATTTGGAAGTACTTCCACCAGTAACAGCCGGCGGGCCATGCCCTTTACCATGCCGGAGGACGGAACTATTGCAAGTGTTTCCATGTACCATACCGGCGGCAGTGGTAGGATGATTTTGGCAGTGTACGATGGCGAGGGTTCCCCCCAGAACCGATTGGGAGTAACAGCGGAAACCTTTGTAAGCGGCAGCACCGGTTGGCAGACCATAAACCTGACAAATCTTGTGTCAGTCCAGGGCGGTACAACGATTTGGCTGGCCTGGGTATATGAGGATAACCCGGGAATTAGATATCAAACCGGCAGCCCTGGTCGAGTGGATGCGGGTGTGGGTTGGTCCGGCGGCATGCCGGATCCCTTTGGCAGCGGCTCACAATCAAATTATATCTACTCTATTTATGCCACTTACACCACTAATTAGTGATGTTGCTAAAACTGGCGACATGGCCGGAAACGAATGAGAGAGCTTTGATGACGAATTCATCGGGTGTTCGGTCTTTTAAAAGTCCGGGCACCCGATTTTTTTGCCGATTTTTTCATTTTTTTTGCCTGTCCCCTTTCCTCTGTCAGCATGCTGGGACAAAAACCGCTGATCGTGTCGGGGGATAGTGCTGGTACCATCCGGGTCTGGGACCTGGAGACGGGAAAACAAATCGTTAAACCACTCAAGGGGCATGAACATCCGATCCAATCACTCGCAGTCGGCATGCTGGGACAAAAACCGGTGATCATTTTGGCAGGGAGCTGGGATGATACCATCCGGGTCTGGGATTTTGAACGCAGACGAAGTAAAGCCATACAGATTGGAAGTCACTGTAATTAAGTTGCAATTTTCGCTGGTAGTAAAATAATTGTTGGCACTTCTTCAGGAATAGTCGTTCTTCAAATCAACGAAAATACCTGGAATGATTCAGAAGAATTTGAATGGAATCCCGAATGACCGGATTGAAGTAGAAGAGATTAGCGTCAACAGCCTACTAATTGAGGAAAATGCCAACCAAACGGTCCCTAAGGCCCCAAATATCAGAGGAAAATAGGGACAGTCATTCATGATGCGCGCATCAACGCGTCACCGTGGATTTTTGCATCAAAATCTGTTAAAATGCTTGTATGATAGGGACAAAAAAGAGGGGACAGGCAAGGGACAGGCAAAAAACAACCTTTGGGGCATTTTGAGTGTTATTGATTTGCCTGGAAAATTTCAAAATCTTTAATTTAAAAGGCTCTTCATCAAAGAGTTTCGCGGTAGGTGATTGTTCTCATCAAACAAAATGCTCACTTTCGTCCCATCTCTCAAGAACCCCATCAATAGGGCAAAACGATTTTCAAATGATCATTTCCGGGATTTTTTTCAGTTACTATAAACCACTAAAAGTTACTAAAAGGTGATAAAAGGTGACATAAGGCGGTCACTTTTTAGTCACCACTTTTCTGGGATTGGATTTCCGCTTGCTCGTCAGGAGTGGGGAGTGGGTTCTAATTACTAATATTGTTAAACATTTAAATTCAATTCATGATATTTTGTCTTTTTGGAAGTAAAACCAGTTTTTAACTTCAATTGATTTTAATGTTCTCGAAGAAAAGATATTCTGCCCCATTTTCGAAATTGTTTCTTTACTGAGAAATAGGGAGAGAATCGGTGCAGAATTCACAAAAGCTAGCTGTAACCATTGTATCGGTCCAGACTTAAATAACTCCATGAATTTAAATACAATATTCAATGCATTTTTATTGAACTTCATGTTTTTAATAAAGAATATGGCAGAGAGACATTCCAGAGATGCTTTGAAGCGTTGTTCAACATTGATAAGACCACCGCACAACGTAATCATCTTATTTATGATTTCAAAAATTGGTTGTTCTTCGGGCAAAAATGGTATCATTTTCGCACAGTCTATCAAAGTGTTGCATCTCACATCTAATAGCTCGATATTTTTTACCAAACCCAAGGCTTTCTGTGGATCGCGTTTCCACTCTACTTTAACCAGCTCAGCCCAAACTTCTGAAAATGCCGAAAATTCCGGTAGCTCTTTAAGAATGATTTCTGTTTCCTTTATATGTTTCTTTGACAGTGCCAATCCTACAGCTTCAAGTACATTAGCTCTAAATACCCAATCGCCATGTCGTGTAGCAATCTCCATTAAGATTTCCAAAACTGATAAGAGTTTTGAAGGTGCTTCTTTTCCAAGCCTTTTAACTAGATAATCGATTTTTTCTGATATATCTTTCTCTGAACCGATCGCTTCTATATTTAAAAAAACCCATTTTGGGTCTACAAGCAAAATTTGGTCAAACAATCCAAAATCACTAATATCCTCTTTTCCTAAAGTCAAAGCTTTAACAAATTCGAGCGCATCTTTCCGGCTTATCATGCTAATTGAACGCACATACAACTCTACTTCAAACTTTTGATTGACCTCAAAAATGCTTTTTTCTTCTTTCAGTTCATCTAGATCGGCTTTTTTTGCAAGCTGGCACATGAGATTCATGATCTCATTTCTATTCTCTTCTAAGTTATTTAAACCGATTTTCCAAAATCCCGCAAACGCAAATAGATATTTAGTGCTGTCAAATTCCTCTGGAGAATCTTCGCTTTCTGTATCTTCCTCCGAAAGGTTATCTATATTGGTTTCTTGCGAACTTTCTCTGAGGGCGTACTTTAAGTTAAGCAAAAAACTCTTACACAGAGATTTCCGACGATTATGAAGACCCACAGTTTTTTTAGATATAAATCCATTGACAAAGAACTCTTCAAGAACGTCAAAGTCTTTTTTAAGTTGATTAAGCGACTTAAGAACTTTCTTTTTAAGCTTTTTATTCCCTCTCGAACTATTAATTAGATACTCAAGTTCGGCTAAACTAAGCAACATGTCCCAGATATGTTGCTCTATACTTGATAAAGTTCTATGGTCACATTGCCTCAACACGACTATTCGGCCTAAGCAATAACTTATACGGGTGAGAGAGTTGAAAAGATCAGATGTTAGTTCATTAGAAGAAGTAAATATTATTAACTCATCTAACCCAAGTCGCATCCATTGAATGCAATCAAGGAGAAAATTTGGTAAGAAAAGTTCTGAGGCGAGAAAGATTCGAAATATAGGTAAAGCCTCTTTCAGTTCATCATTTTTTTCGGAAAATATAGTCAAAAATTTAATTACTTCGTAGCCAAAATGCTTACGCACTTCTGCATTAGAAGATTTAACATTTTCTGCAATTATTAGGAGATCGGCGAGCAAATCTTCTTTATCATTGTATGAATCAAACAATGCATTTAAACATCGCTTAACAAATGACTTTAAATCCCCCTTATACTCACGTAATTTTAAAAAAAGCTGTTCTATAAAATCACTGCCATTAGAATCTCGAATAGGAGCAAGTTGTGAACCCAAAAGAGGAGGCAATGAAGTATCTGGGCTACCATCAATAATGATTTTTGAGATTGTTTCCAGTTCATCTGAAGCTATATTTTCTGGCAGAAGGGTCAAGTTTGAGAGAAGTTTTCCTACCTCTTTGCCTGCATCACTAGCATCTATTCCCACACTGGATTTATTAAGTAATGACGCGAAAGGATAAGCCTGATTTTTTGGAGTTATAATACGATGAAGTAGTTTGAAAATCACGACAAGCAGAGAGATTCCATTTGATTTAGAGATAATATGTCGTAAATGTATATAACTATATGCAATCAATGAAAATGCTTTCACATAATTCTCATTTGGAATCTTAAAGTTATCTTCTTTCTTTTGAATGCCTAAATTAATTTGAAAGATTCGTTCAAATGTATTACCCAAAATATTTGTTGCTTCCCCCTCAGGTGAAATTTGATTTTTTTTATCAATCGGGATGTGTTGAATAAAATCCATAAGTTTGTCTTCCGGCAATTTCTTGATAATAATTTCATTTGCTTGTTTTTTATATTCATTTGTATCGATCATATTGATCAATTTTACATTAAAATCTATATTATTGATGGATACCTTTTTTAGAATTTCCAACACAATCTCGTCCCGATGTAATCTGTTTCCTGGAAAATCATTTAAGGTTTGTATTAGTCTAGGTAAAGAAGCATCAATGACATTTGTGTTCCATTTTTTAATTCTATCTCTTAGCTTTTCAAGAAACTCGTCACATGTAATAGAAAATAAATCGTAATCTTCTTTGAGTAACTCATTAAATCTGTTACGATAAGCGGTGAAGGCTATATCCAATAAATAGATTTGGCTTGGTCTGTTAATTGAACCAAGCAATTTCATTCTTATATCAGCCTTTTTTTCACTTTCGGGTTTAGATCTAATCCTCTCATAAGCCAAATCAGGGGCATATGCTACAATTTTTTCAATATAATCATAATTGAATACCTTTGAAAAGGATTTCGAAGTTTCAACCCAACCGTCAATGATTTCACCTAAGTCATCCCATCTTGTAATTCTCAATTTTTCTATATCTTCCAAGCTTTCAAGAATTTCAATGAGTCTTTCCGCTTGCTTTTCTTGATCAGGAATTAGTTTAATTTCTGAAATTGCTACATCAGGAGTACGCCTTATTTTTTCTTTTTCAAGTTTCTCAATAACACTTTTCAAACAACTTTCTTGATCTTCTTTTTCAAGAAAATTGTCCAGTGATTTTATTAAAGCCTCTCCTTTAGAAAAGTCGCTTAATGAAAGATACAAAGCTAAATCTTCAACCAAATCACATTTATCAAATTCGTCGAATCCTTCTGCTAATTCAATTATTGTTTTAGGCATAATATGGGATGTATATTTAAAAAGTTCTACAGCCGCTTTACGTCTATCGTAAGTATCAGTAACTCTTTTTAGAATTTCCACTCCGGTATCAAAACTCAATTTTCCAGCAATAAGTGCCCAATCACAGAGTTCACTATTGAAATCATCGTCATGAGACTTGTTAGGAATATAAGTCTTAATCGTATCTTTGATGATTTCTAATAGCACTTCACTTTTAGGGCCTTCTATAAATTCAATGGCGAATTCAATAGGCCGTAAACGCTCTTCTGGTAAAGATAGATTTTTTATGGTTGATATGATTAATCCCTCATTGATATCTGGGACTATCTTCAGGTAACTGGCTATTAAGTTTCCTCTTTCAGAGGGATCTTCCAAGAATTGGAGTAGTGGAAAGGGAGAAGGAATTGTCAATCTGGTCTTTGGATGTTCTATAAGGTGTACATAAGCCTCATAAAAGCATTTTATTTTTACTTGACTATCAGGTAGAGCTGATAAAATCTCAAGGGTAGTAACAGGTTGTGAAATTATCGCCTTTTTGATCAATGGAATTATAATCTCATCAGTAGCATTATGTACTTCAAACCATTGGGAAATAGCCCACTCTGGATCAATTGCTGCAATATAGACAATATGGAAGAGTTCTATTCCCTCTATAACTTCATCTTTCCAAAATCTATGTGATTCGTGAATTAGCCACTGCCAGATATCGGCTGCATCCCTTTTGTCAGAAAGTGATTCGTCCAAAGCAAGTTTTTCAACAAATTGAGTTATGGCATCTGTTTGTTCTTCTTTGGGGATTTCATTTGCAACCTCAGGAAGGTGTTGTAGTACTTTCATTGCGATTGCTTTTTCTCCATTCTTAAGAAGTAAGATAATAAGATCAGCAATTGCCGAAAGGTCTTCTTTGAGCTCTCCAACGGATTTTAAAATATCGATTGCTAGTTTAGGGTCTTTCAAAGCTAGAAGTGGTGACACTTTTTCGCAGGCAAGCTTCCTTGTCCACGGGCCGATCTCTATTCCTTTTTCGTTACATTCCAATAGAAGTTTCTTTAATATAGAATCTTCTCCTTCTATTCCTTCGATAATTTTAAGAAAGCTCACTAAGACTTTTAGTAAATTTGTCATTTCGCAATCTTGATATATTTTAGACTCCAATTCGATTTGTATAATTTTAATGGCTTCAGACGTAGACCAATCAATCATTTTTCTTACACAGCAAAAAGTTGTCGTTATGCGTTCTCTACATTTTTTTAGCTGAAAAATATTTTTAGAAATTTGTGAACAAAAATTCTGTGGGATGGGAATAGAACGAAGAGCAATAAAAATTTTTGTTATATTTCTTGCCACTTTTGATGAAGCATTATACAATGCGATTGAGTCCATGATGGCAACTGCTTTTTTTGGATCATGTTCCCCGACCTTTTCTGCTAATTCTGTAACAGCATAAAACCGATCATCTTTTATCTTTATATTTTCAATAATTCTAACAGCAAGAGCGATGTTCACGTCTGCCAAAGCACAAGCAGTAATCCTTTCAGACCATGACAAATCGATGTCATTATCATCATATTCAATCAGGATACTTTGAATTTCATCATATGCTGAAAGCCGATTTTCTTTCGGAATCTCCAACAGCGCATTCGCCAATATTTTTCTCATACTTCTCATTCGCTCTTGGGTAAGTTCGATTTCTGTTTTATTATTTTTTTTTAGTGATTTCTCAGGTATTTTAAATAGCGAAAAAAATGAAGATAGCTGCTTAAAAGCTGAATCATCTGATTTTTTGTCAATATTGGTACCATCAGCGATTCTGTCTCGACTCTGGTTTATATACTCCACACATTGCTTAATTATTTGCTTTCCGCGTTCTGAATAACCAAGTTGGTACCAACCAATTGCAACTTCTGCTAAATGTAGTGAAATCTCTGATTTATCAGTATTCTCAAGGCTCCCTTCTAGATGTTCTAAAAGTTTAATTCCTGCTGGTCCCCCAATTTTTTTTGCACTTCTACGAAGGTAAGGGATTAGTTTTTTTAACAGTTCTTCCTGTTTTTCAGAATCTTCTACCTTTGATATTCGTTCGAAAAATGCATCAGAAATTCGAGGTAAAATATTTGTAACATCTTTGTCTGTCTTAGACAAAAGTGAGATCGCCTTTTCCAGGTTTCGTGCATCTACAACACCAATTCCTAAACTTTTAGCATCTGCTTTTTCCACATAATATCTTGAGCTTCTTCCGTATGGGGAAGTTGCATTGTTCACCTTTATAGGCTTTGTAGAGAATATGTTATCTATAAATTTAGAAAGAGAGGACTCTGTAAGCTTGAAAAGTGAAGTGGAGATTATTTTCACAAACAGTTGGAGTATCATTATATGTGGTTGTTCCCAGAAGATTTCAAGTATGATCCCTAACGAAGTCTCAAGGCAATAAGATGGTGAACGTAATTCTTCTGCACGCTTTAGAAGTCTTTCCAGCCTATCAATTCTTACCGTTTTAGGTTCTGCATCGCGGCCTAAAGCAGCAAGTGTCATTAATACTTGTCTTTCTTCACCAATGAATGTCTCTCCAGTTACAGTATGGGAAATTTCCTCGGCAATATCAAGGTCTAAAGGAATAACCTGTTGGACCAGAAAAAGATTGCTCACAAGTCTTTGAAATTCGTCTCTGATGTTATTTGTAAGTTGTCTACACTCAGGAAGTATTTTTAGCGCTAACTTTTCATTTCTCAACCTCACAGCATACAAAACCCGGTGAATATGATGTGCTTGTGTGCCCTCATTGTCCATTCTTTTGATACAATCGAATAATGCATTTGAGATGTCAATTAATGCCTCTATTTTATCCTTTTCTATAAATTGTATAATCATAAGAAGGAGATCGAAAGCATCTCTGGCGCTTCGTGCGTGGAGAGCATTTGCAGCAGCTTCCTGAAACTGGCAATTATGAGCAAATAATTTTACTAAACCTGACTCAACTTGAGTTACTCCTTTTTCCCACAGTACTGAATGGAGACCTAAGCTTATCCCGTAATTTTGAAAATCAGATTGTTCTTTTGCGGCATTGATTAAATAAGTAATATCCTGAAGTACCGGGAATACCGATTTAACTGTTTTGATTTTATTGATAATAAAATCACTATTATTTATTAATCCGCATAACTCTTTGTAGCTTTCAATATTATTTTTAGAATCTTCTAATAGGTAACTCGTATAATATCGAAAAGCATAAGAGTCACGGTGAACCTTCCAATTCCTGCAATATTGAATATGTCCTGATAAGAAAGTTCTCCCCTGAGAGTCACAACTGTTTTGTATCAATAGATCGGTGAAGTAATTAATTCCTCTTTTTTTTGTTACTGTATCCGTACTCATTATAGTTGTGCCTTTTCAATAAAATACTGCCGAAATCGTTCGTGACAAAATGTGAACTCTCCTTGATTCTCTATTAAGAAACGTCTTATACTACGAATCGTTTTATCGAAATTTATTGGGTCTAATCCAGCAACACACGAAATTAATGCTGACCTACTTAAAGGACCTTTGGCTGTTAGTATATAACCCAAGATGTCTCGCTGTTGCTTACTTTCAGCACTATTACTTAACAACTCAAACTGTAAGTCTAAATAATCGTAAAGTCCTCGAGGGATTTCGCATATATTGCTTGTCCCTATGAGGCCATCGCGAATATCTTCTACCAAAAATCTTAAATAAAATGGATCACCATCTGTAATTTGTTGAAGGTTTTCAATAAAATGCCAATTTTTTACCCACTGCCCTGCCTGTCCGCCAGCTCTCTTTAGTAAGGAGGAAATGCCATCGAGATCGAATCGGTCAAGTTTTATTATAGTTACTTTATCAGTAGAAGAAAGTCCGATATTATGAAGATAACTACGGTCACCAATTGATCGCGCAGAAAAGATCAAATAATTGTTATTTGCCAGCCTGTGAGGAAAGAGACCTCGCAGAAAATTTCTATTTTGATCTACCTCATCAACAGCATCAATAATGATGATTGTGGGTTCTTTGTCTGAATTTGTTTCATTCAAAAACGAAAGATATGCACCTCGTAAATCCTGTGTTATAATGTTATTTCTCTTATTAGATTTTTTTATTATTTGACGGCAAAGGTTGGCAAGAAAGAATTCTTCTGAATTTGGATCAAATAAAGCACTTTTACCAGCTAAGGCCTGGCTTATGAAGTGATAAGAAGCATTATGAAAAATTTTCGTCAGGTATGCTAATAAAGCAGTCTTTCCAAAACCCGATGGGCCTTCAATAAATATATAGGACCAAGTTGTTTCAGAAATGCAGTTCTTGATTGCAGAAATTTCTCTATTCCGTCCAGCGAAGACGGAGCAATGGTAAGAGATTAAATCTGAAAAGTGTATTTCCGTATCCTCAGAAAGAATCGATTGAATTCGAGAAGGTTCACTTATTATTTTAATTTGTTTATTAATGACATTCTTGTCTGTCCTTTTTTTTTGTGATACGAGTAAGGGGGGCCGCAGAAATATACGCGATGGGTCAACACCTTCTTTGATCAGTAACTCCGGAATGTTTTTTTTATCGATCCCCTCAAGCAATATTGCAGCCCGACCTTGCTCATACGCCTCTTTTACCGATCGTCCAAACCCAAGGGCCCCATAAAAAGATGCCGCAAAAGTAATGGCCGCCTGGTTTGTAATGGGGATATTTATGCCGATTGCGCAATCGATCTCCTTAACTATTGCCCGGGCTTGTACTTTGGAATAACATGCGTTCAACACCACCACCCGGATATTATCCTTCATCGTCTTGAACAATTCCCGTATTGCATGAGATTTAACCGCTTTTGGCAGACCACCGACCTTATCGAGCAGTAGAATTTCCCCTGTCGGTTTCCCGTGAGCACTGAAATGTACAATTTGGGGCTTGTGCTGGTTAAGCATTTCAATCAGATCATCCGGTCGTGTGGCCAGGGCCGGTACCAATTCGATTGAATCACGATAATCTGCGGCACGAATTTTTTTGGTAATCGCCCGGATTTCTTCTTCCACCATTAATCCACTACTGCCTACCGGACTGGCGGCAAAGAATAGTGTTTTAATCTTGTCCATTTAAAATACTCCCAAAAAAACACTTATCATTGTTTTTTCATGATGCATCTTATATTGTCTCAAGCAACTGTGCGTATTATATTCGGGATGATGATTTTCTTGCAATAAATATAGTCCCAAAATCTGTAAAAATAGTCCCAAAACAGAATGCGGGGTCAGGCGAGGACACCGCCCCCTGAGGCCTGATCTTACCCCTTTCGCACAGCCAACTCAGATTTTCTACATCTAATCATCTCCGGTCTTTCCCGGAAATTACTTTTTACCATACTTTAAGAAAGAAAGTCAACCCCCCGTTGAACCCGTTGAACACTTTTTTAAAAATGAGTATTTTTATTCTATGCTTCTGCTGTTGTTTTTTTGAACCCGATGAATTTTTCTTTCGAGGCTTAACAACCCTCAATCTACTGATTATAACTTTCTATCCCGCTAATTCAATGATATTCGATTCGCTTTCCGGTACCTCGAAGCTGTTTACCAGTTTTCGCTGTCCTTCCAGCAGGGCTTTGGTATACCTGGCAGTGGTGGAAATATCAGCATGCCCCAGAGTTGCCTGAAGTGAAACCAAATCACCGCCTTTTTTTAAGAGGGCATAGGTGGCAAAAGTATGTCGAAGGTCATGAAACCTAAAACCCTTGATGCCCAGGTCTTTCAAAAGGCTTCTCCATCTTCTGTTGATGCATACAAAAGATTTACCGGTTTTAGGATTTTCAAAAACGTACTGGCTGCCGTTCCTGACGTAATGGAGCTTGTAAAACACCTCTTTCATTGAATTGTTAAGTGGTATCACCCTTATTTTCCTGTTTTTGCTCCTTTCTGCTTCTATTCGGATAAAACCTTCTTCCAGGTTAACCTGGTCCCATTCCAGGTTTAGTATTTCTCTTTTTCTCATCCCCGTATTGAGCGCAACCAGAATGATATGCCTTAAAGGCGCTTCGGAATTTTCAATCAGACGCCTTATCTCCTGCTCAGTCAGTATCCTTTCCTTTGGCTCCTCTTTTGCCATCTCGTATTTGATCGGCTTCAGTTCCAAATCGAACCACTCCGAGGCCAGGTTTATCATGCTTCTCAAAAGACCCACTTCCCTGTTTACCGTGCCTGGGTTTGTCAGGTTTTTCCTGTTCGCTGCTTTCTCCTGCAATCGTTGTTTCCTGTATTCAACGATGTGGTAGCTTTCTATTTCATGCAGGTATAAATCGCCGAAGTAAGGAATGAGATTACGCAGCCGGGACATGTCGCATTTATAGCTTTTCTTGGTTGGCTTTGCGTGTTCCTTGATGTGCTTTTCGGAGAAATCGACAAATTTGATTTTCTTGTTTTTCCGCTTTCGCAGTATCGGGTGCTTGTTTTCGTTGATGGAGTGCAACCGCTGATGCAGGACTTTTTCGGCTTCCCTCTTGCTTGTGGATATGGGTTCCCTAATCCGCCTGCCATTGAAACGGTAATCAATCCACCATTTCTTGCTTAACTTGCCTGTTTTTGGATTCTTTTTTTTATAAACGCTCATTGGCGCCTCCTTTCAGCAAAAATGCCCCGATTTCCGGGGGGACCCAATATATATCAAAATCGATTTTTTTCAACAAAAAAACTTAAAAAAAATTTCAAAACCGCTATACAACTATATATTTGCCACGGCATCGTTGAACTGCTCCAAAACCTTCCGGTTTGATTTTTTTAGTTTTACATGCCTTTTTTGTTTTTCATTTTCCGATTCAGGCTCGTGCGACATCTCATCTAACCATTGGTTTAATCTTTTTGGGTTGAATTTAACTATGGACTTTTGACCGGAACCATCGGAGGAAGAAACGGGGACAGGCAAAAAAATTGAAAAAAAATGGGAAAAAAAGTTGACAATTCTACTTTAATACACTATACCCTAGCTTAAAGAGCAAACGAAGGGCAAACGAAAACAAGTAAAAAAAGAAAAACTAGAAGAAGAAAATCTAAAAATCTAAAGGAGGTAAACACGAAAAAGTCTGAAACCTTGCCTGTCCCCGTTTATCTTGTCCACGTTTATCTCCTCATCAGCAAAATAGACGTAGTGTATCCCTGGGACACGGCCATAATTCTTCGTCGCCTTGATCTCTTTTATGTCATTTTCTACAGGCTTATTACGTAGAGGCCCCACATATCTCGGCACGGAACAGAAGTCGCAATCAAAGTAACATCCCCGAGATGTCTGAACAAGATTGGACCGATAATGCTCATTTTTCACAAGATCCCACCTGGGAATCACCAGTCTTGTCAGGTCCGGTCGTTTCTCAGGCTTATACAACCGTCTGGGCCTACCTCTTTTGAAATCATTGAGAAACACCTCCCATGTGTCGTCCGCTTCTCCAACAAACACAGTATCAGCATGCTGTAATGCTTCCTCCGGGCACATGGTGACGTGGACACCGCCAAGGGCAACGTAGACCCCTGCGTCTCTGAATCTGTCAGCAAGCTCATAGCCCTGGCGGGCGAAGCAGGTCAGGAAGGTGATACCTACAATATCAACAGGCGCATTAAAATCAATGTCCTCGATGTTTTCATCAATGATGCGGACATCAAACTCAGGAGGCGTTAAGGCGGCCAGAGTGGGAAGGGCCAGAGGCAGAACACCCAGTTTGTGACCGGTTTGTTTTTTACTCGGTTTATTGACTAAGCTTGAGAAATAGATAAAGTCGTTATGGTTCTCCTGTTTTGATGAGATATCGGGTGCTACAAGTAGGATCTTCATGATGGCTGCCGTTCAAGAAGAAGACGCCTCTTCGGGGCAGTAATGCTGATTGGCCTTGCGTGACGCGTACGGCTTGCCGTCAGAACCTTTAGTTTTTCGTCATATCTCATAATAATAATTCCTTTGAATAATTTGTAAGCGTTTTTTAAATGCTTACAACGTTATTTTACATAATCAAATTTTTTATTTCAAGTCAATTTTTACAATAGGTCGAATCCCATTCTCAAGCAGGTTATTGTCCATTCTAACCAGCCCATTATCCAAATACAATTATTTGCCTGACTCCAAACTTTTGACCCCAAACTTTTCAAACTTTCTTGTTGACAACTGCGAGTAATCCAACTATAATTTATACGTTATACGGTTGTCATAACCGAAGAGGAGCGTTGAAAAAAAGCAAAGGAGGTATTATGAAGAAAAGATTAATTCCAGTTTTGGTGTTTTGTTTTTGGATCCAGGCCGTTACGGCTGTCCTGTCCGGTACAGATCAACCAAATGGAATGGAAACGTCGACCCCGCTTATTATGGGCGAGAAATTAACCATCCGTTCACAGGTGCTGAATGAGGAACGAATCCTGTTGGTACATCTGCCCAGGGGGTACCGGGAATCGAAACGGAAATTTCCTGTGCTGTATCTGCTAGATGGGGAGTTTTTTTTCCAACAGGCGACTGCTGCTGTCCGGTTTATTTCCGAATGCGGTTACCTGGGGGCGCTGTGGAACCGGAATTACCTGGCCCCGCAGTTGATCGTCGTGGGCATCGTCAACGTGGATCGCAATCACGATTATACGCCAACACACCGGGAAACCATCAGTTCATCCCGCTTCCCTACCAGTGGTGGGGCTGCCAAATTTCTTAAATTCTTTGAAAACGAACTGATTCCCTTTATCGACTACCGGTACCGCACCCACCCTTACCGGATTATTTCCGGTTGGTCACTTGGGGGACTTTTTACCATTCATGCTTTTCTAAACAAGCCGGACTTATTCGATGCTTATATTGCCATCAGCCCCAGTATGTGGTGGGATAACCAACTCCCGGTAAACCAGGCAGAAGCCCTGATCAAGAAGGGCAAAATCAATACCAAACCACTGGTGGTGACCCTGGGAAGTCAGGAAAAGGGCGGCTCGATGGAACGACCTATTAAAGGGAGGCTTGTCCCGCTTTTTAAGAATAGGCCGCAGAAAATCCCTAACTTTCACTTTCTTGAAATAGAAGGTGAGAACCACTTTCACACT
>WVZO01000642.1 GCA_011772425.1 Candidatus Aminicenantota bacterium | reverse complement strand
AAAACATCATTATCTTAAAAATACAAATCAAAGGTTCTGCCATTGGCAAAAGATACTCAATGGTTAAAGAGGAAAGGTGCCAGTCAAGAAAAACCACTGCTGCGACAGTAAAGTAAAATGTTCCGGGTTTATTGAGCCGGCCTTGCTTTAATTCCCAGATAGTAGGCGATGTTGGCGTGAGGATCAATCTTCATTTCTATCCTACCCGGCAGGGCACTTAGCACCGGGTTTAAACCGGGACCATGTCCGGCATGGTCACTCCACCCATGTACGCAAACACCAATGGTCACAGCCCCTTTATATCTTCCGCAACCATAGTAATCATAATGGTCCCTGATGGCTACAAGGTCACCGATTCTCAGCTTTTTCAGCCGGTACTGCTCCACAATTGTGGGGTCCGTAGTCTGAATATCATAATCCAGGGCTTCTATGGGGCTGTATCCCAGCCCTGAACCCATAATATGCCCGGGTACTTCCATTACAACAGGTATCACCAGCTTCCCTTTCTTTATACGAATACCTATTTTCTCCAGCAGCTCCGGGGAGAGTTTATTTACTCTCACATCCTCAAAACCCTTGATTTTTAGTCCCACGCCTCTGGCTTTGACCTGAATCGTGTCATCCAAAGCGAGGTTTTCCAGTACATCCTTAGGAAACCAGACAAGATCATCCGACCCGGCATGTCTGCCGATGTAGATTCCTCTGGCTCCTTTGGCCTCGCCGGAAATGACTTTTGCCTCGTTTCCAATACAGGCCAGTATGGCCACGGCACATTGACTGGCCCTTGGTTTATCACGACCCTGTACGGTCACATCAGGCTCCACATGGTCGGCACTGGCCCAACCATAAGCCAGGTCTCCCAGTGAAACCGTATAATTAATCGAGGCCGCGCCAATACTCAACTTTGGTTTACCATCGTAAGTAGTGGAATACCCCTCGCTGCCGGCAGGGTGTACCACCGCCTCCACAAGGGTTGTGATCAGCTTGTCTTTATTGGTCTTTAAGCCGGCTGATGCTGTGAGGGAACCGGGATTCCTTATCTTCAACCCGGCTGATTTTGTGGAGGAACCGGATTTCTTCATTTTCAAGCCGAGATATTTGCCGATGTTGGCCGATGGGTCCAGGCGTGCCTTTAGCTTGCCAAATCTTGTCGATAGAATCGGTTCAACACCGATGCCGAGGCCCGACATGTCGCTGGGTCCACTGCAAACAACGCCTATGGTAGCTCCTCCTCTGTAATAACCCAGGCCATAGTCGCTCTGGATGTCTTTCAAGAAAACAATATCCCCGAAACGCAGCTCATCCAAACCGTATTTCTTAATATCAGGGGGATAACAGGTCTGAATATGCCAGTTACTATCAGGGCTTGAGCTGCCTGCCCCCTGACCGACGATCTCGGCTGGAATTTCTTTGACCACCGGCACCTCAAGTTTTCCATCCTTATGTTGAGTGACTAACTCTTCCAGGAGTTCCGGGGTCAAACCATAGACAAACACGTCTTTGAACCCCTTTATCTCAAGGCCGACTCCCCTGGCTTTCACCTGGAGTTTGTCCTCAATAGCGAGCTTTTCCAGGATATCTTCCTGGAAATGAACCAGGACAAAGTTTCTATATTTCCCGATTATAACACCTTTTTCCCCTTTGGCATCGCCGCTTAATATTTTTACCCTATTACCTATGGACGTATAAGTGAGCCAGGCATTCTTATGCCGGCCCTCTCCAACTCCCACTGCGGCGACCCCCATAGTAGCCCGGTCTCCACCGGCCCACCCGAAAACCTTATCGCCAATTTTAAGGTTATAATTGATTCCTCCCATACCAATGGCAATTTTCGGTTTCCCATTCCAGGTGGTAATATATGAAGTTTCAGGCCGGGCAGGTGCTATCTGCCCCTGGACTGCAATTGAAAGAAGTTTATCCTTGTTAATGGAAATTTTTTGTCCCTTGATCTTGCCGGCGCTGCCGATCATTCCCGGAGCAACAAAGACAATGGCTAATAGAAGCCCAACAAACAGCAATGTTTTTCTTCTCATTATTCCTCCTTTTCATTGGATAATATAGATACCATAAGTAGAAGAAGATATCAATAAATACCCTATGGACTCAGCAATTTTGACTACTATGAAAAAAACCACAGATTACACAGATTACACAGATTATAAAAAAAATATAAAAAAATCTGCGTAATCTGCGTAATCTGTGGTTTCCTCTTTTTCATTATCTCCGGGTGAGGGTTTAAAACCTGAAAAAAATCCCGGCTCTCAACTGGAAACCGGAAAGACCAAGTTTGAAATCTCTAACTTTTCGACTTCCGTCTTCTGTTCCTTCCTGCCAATAGTTGGTGGGATATTCCACTTCCAGTGTCCCCCACTCCGTCTGAAGACGATCTCTTTTTATGCCCCAATTGCCTTCCCACTCAGCAGTATAATCACCGCGCCGCTCTTTCCCGGGGCCGGAGATTTTCCCCACTGACTGATACGCATAACCACCAGCCACAAATAATCCAAGGTTACGACTAATATGAATGTTAAGCCGAATCCCTCCATCCACAGCCACCCCGGTACCACTGCCTTTTTGCTCCAGCATGGCTTCTTCTTCAAATAACAAAAGCGAATAACCGGTTCTCTGTTCCCACCATTCCGATCTCCATTGGGATGCATAACTACACCGGGCAAACAAAGGCCCACCACCTAGATAACCTTCAATATCGATAAAAGAGTTTAGTTTTTTCACCAGGTGAATCCCCACCAGCAGGGCAGATGCCCTGGCAGAGACAGTATATAAAGAATACTCCCTTTTGTCTACACGTTGATACCTGTAAAAATCCCTTGCATATTGATATGAAAGCGAAGAATCCTGTTCTTTCGACAGGTATTTGAATCCTATGGAGAATGCAATTGAAGGTTTCCAATAGTACTTCAACCTGAAACCCAATGGCCTGGCTTGAGAAATTTTTCCATAGTCTCCTTCCATTTCTTTACTCCAGGAACGGATATCCCCTCTATTTTCCAGGTACTGGTGATAATCATCATACAAAAATTCTTGAATCATCCTGTCCGCTTCTGGGACCAGGTTCAAATCTTCCGGATTCAATGTGGTAAAACCTCCATAAATCTCAATTTGAAATTTTCCCCCTTTATTCGCTGCTGTCATAAGCAGCGGATAGGCCATCAATAAAAACACCAGCATAACACTCGACTTCATCGATTTCATTGCTGCCTCCCTATTTAATCTTTACTTTCCCAACCATTTATAAACATCCACGAAGAACTCCACCGGTTCCGTAATGGTGACGGGATGACCACTGGCGGCATAAAAGGGAAACCGTATGAACCGGGTTTGCAGGTCCGGTATATGCGGGAAAACACCGGGTTTATAGTTCAGTATGATCCAGCCCGGCCGTTCTTCACCCGGGTACGGTCCGGTATCATGGACAACATTTTCAAGGATTTCGCTGTGGCGCGCCAGAGCGGGTGGAATTGCATTGGTATAAACCACAAGGTCATACTTTGCATTGGTTATAAAGGTTTCCACATGGGCCACGTTTTCCAAGAACATCTGCCCGTAACAGGGAGTATAATAATACGTGATATTGTATCCCCTGTATTGCGCAATATTATCGAAATGGGCATAAAGCACATCATCATTACCGTCCATAAAATACCGGTCCCAGGGCTGAAGGGTCCCGAAGGTTTGTTCCAGGTCTCCGGCTTCGGCTTCCTCACCACTGGCTTTTAAATCAGCCTTCATGCGGGCCCGGGCCTGTAATTCCCATTGCAAATAAACAGGTAACCGGGTGATGTCAAAATAACGGTTACCTATTTCCTGCCAGTTGGGATCAATTAACCGGTAAGCCTTACTGCGGGAGGATGCATACAGGTGAGTGATCCCGGTTACATCCACCCCGGTGAGCAGAGAAATATTTTCCGTATAACCAAGCATCCGGGCGGCATTGCCAAATAAATCCCAAATCCAATCCCCGGGCTGCGAACAATTATAAACATCCCGCTGCGCAATGTCCCTGATAAAACTATAGGCATTGGTAACAGGATAACAACTGCCACCAGGCTGAACTTGCTCCCGGCAAGGGTACATACTGGGCTCCCACTTCTTCTGCGATTTCAAAGATGATGGACCCTTCCTGCTCAAACATTTCACCCTTTACCTGTTGTTGATACATGCGCGAAAGCGCCGGTTGAATCAGAATTTGATGACTGAACTGGGTGGCGATGACTTCCGGGGGAACGTGCATGTCCTTGAATTGTGGGAACACATGGTTATAGTGTTCCTGGATTTCCTGCACCAGGGCTTCATCCTGGTATACCTCCTTCCCATTGCCATAGTCCCGATAATTCAACAGTAAATGAAGCATCACAATTGTTCGAATTCCACCGTAGCTTTCACCGACAATGATAACGGGATTATCCCGGATTTCCGGGTGGTGGGCAAGAAAACGCAGCAGCAGACGAATAAAATCCGCTCCATCAAAAAAAGCATTATAATTTTGAGCATCGAATTCTCTTCGCCGCAGTTCCATTTCCTGGGGATTATCCATCAAGCAGTAGGAAAACCCGGTTTGCCTGGCATCTACATAAAGCAGGTTGCCCAACCGTGTCCAGCTGACAGGGTTGGGGATATATTGGTCTCCCCCAT
>WVZO01000214.1 GCA_011772425.1 Candidatus Aminicenantota bacterium | reverse complement strand
AGGGTGCAAACGTCGGTGGTAAAGAGTAAAGGCAGGTCCGGCAGCCCGGACCGGGGCTTAATCGATAAACTGACAGGGGAAAGAGCGGAAACATTAAATGAAGTCGGTGTGGCATGGTTAAAGGGGACAAAAATCGATTGGCAAGAACTTTATGCAAAATATTTAAAAGACTCCAACCAGGAGCGGTTCCGCATACCGCTGCCCACGTATCCCTTTGAAAGAGAGCGCTACTGGATCGATGTAGGCCCCCTGGAACTTTTCAATCCTGATCCGGGAGTTCAAATGGAGCGGATGAACAACCGGGTGGAAATGGAACCAGGAGAAGCCGTTCCGGTTGAAGAAGAAGTCTCAGCAGGGTTATATGCACGGCCGCCGTTAAGTACGGAATATGTTGCCCCAGGCAATGAGGTTGAACAAGCCCTGGTGGGGGTCTGGCAAAAATTCTTCGGCATACGAGAGGTGGGAATTTACGATGATTTCTTTGAATTGGGCGGAGATTCATTAAGGGCCATAACCGTTGTTACGGAAATCCACAAACGCATGGATACCCGGGTCCCCATAACCGAGATATTTCAATCGCCCACCATTAAGAAATTGGCAGAATACATAAAAGGTACGGAGACAGATAAATATTCAGCCATCGAGCCGGTGGAAGAAAGGGAATACTTTCCATTGTCCTCGGTACAGAGGCGAATGTATATATTACAGCAAATCAATATAAACAGTACCGGTTACAATGACACCTTGATCTTCGAGGTGGAAGGGCAGCTGGATAAGGACCACCTGGTAAAGGTGTTCAATAACCTGGTAACAAGACATGAAAGCTTACGGACATCTTTCCAATTAATCGACGAAGAACACGTTCAGAGGATACACCGGGAGATTGAGTTTATGGTGGATTTTTATGATTTGTCGGCCGAAACGAGCCGTGAAGCGCCCATAAAAGAGAGGCAAATCATACAGCAGTTTGTAAGGCCGTTTGATTTGTCACAGGCCTCGTTACTGCGGGTGGGGCTGATCCGAAGGAATGAAGAGAAACATGTATTAATGACTGATATGCATCATATCATTACCGATGGTTCATCCATCGGTATCCTGGTGAGAGAGTTTATGACTCTATATACCGGGGGGCCGCTGCCTTGCTTTTGCATTCAATATAAAGATTATACCCAATGGCAGAACAGTGACAAACAAAGAGAGGTCATAAAAAGACAGGAGGCTTACTGGCTGAAGGTATTTGAAGATGAAATCCCGGTTTTAAATTTTCCCAGCGATTATGTCAGACCAGCGACAATGAGTTTTGAAGGAAGCAAGAAAGCGTTTGAAATGAACCGGGAAGAGACGGAGGCCTTAAAAAAGGTCGCTTCAGCCCAGGATGCCACGCTCTTCATGATACTGCTTTCCGTTTACAATGTGATGCTGGCAAAAATTTGCGTTCAGGAAGATATCGTGGTGGGGATACCTATTGCCGGCAGGACCCATGCGGACTTGCAGAACGTCATCGGTATGCTAGTCAATACCCTGGCAGTGAGAAATTATCCTTCCAAAGAAAAAACATTCAGGGAATTTTTAAAAGAAGTCAGGGAGAATACATTAGCTGCCTTTGAAAACCAGGACTACCTTTTTGAAGACCTCGTAGAACAGTTGACGGAGAACGCAAAATTGAACCGGGATACCAGTAGGAACCCGGTCTTCGATACCCTGTTTAACCTGCTGAATATCCAAAGCCAGTACGAGGCCAACCTGGAAATCAAATCCCCAGGGGTAAGTCTGATGCTCTACGAACACCAAAAAGAAGCATCCGTATTCGACCTGGTTTTCCAGGGTTCGGAAGAGCAAAATGGCTTGCTCTTTACCGTTGAATTCCGTACCCATCTGTTTAAACCGGAAACCATCCACCGGCTTTTCGGTTATTTTAGAAGAATCGCAGCCGCTGTGGCAGCTTCGCCGGACATCCGCATATCGGAAATCGAAATCATATCCGGGGAAGAAAAACGGATATTGTTGATAGATTTTAATGATACCGCAGTAGAATATCCCCGGGATAAAACCATTCATGAACTATTTGAAGAACAGGCAGAAAAAAGCCCTGACGGCATTGCTGTAGTTGACGGGGGGTGGCACCCCCAACCCATAAAAAAGCGTAAAGCAGAGAGCGTAGAGTCAGTAGGGGCTCAGGGTACTGTGCTTGTTCCAATGAATCATGTTTCCATAACATACAAAGAATTAAATGAAAAATCCAATCAATTGGCACAGTTGCTGCGAACCAAAGGTGTTGGTCCAGATGTCATTGTGGGTATAATCATGGAGCGTTCTGTGGGACTGATTATCGGGCTATTAGGTATATTAAAGGCTGGTGGTGCCTACCTACCTATTGATCCCCAATACCCGCAGGGACGCATTGATTTCATGTTAAAGGACAGCAATGCAAGAATATTGCTGGCTGCGCCAGCAGTTCAGGTTAAGGTTGAGGCTGAGGTTAAGGAGGTATCTACAGAGCTAATTAATATCTCTAAAGAGTTTCCTTCCTCAACCTCAACCTTAACCTTAACCTGCCAAATTGGCTCCGCCAATTTGGCTTACGTTATCTATACCTCCGGCACCACCGGGACCCCCAGGGGTGTGTTAATCCGGCATCGGGGAGTTATTAATATGGTAAACTGTAATCGCGGCGTATTCGGGGAGGCTCCGGGGGAGCGGGTGAGTCAGGCAGCCAGTCCGAGTTTTGATGCCATGGGTTTTGAGGTCTGGCCCTGCTTGTTGAGCGGTGCTGCCCTTTGTATTGCTGACAACGAGGTCAGAGCGAATCCGGTCGAGTTGAAGGACTGGTTAATAAAAGAAGGGATTAATATATCCTTCCAGCCCACTATAATGGCGGAGGAATTATTGGAGGAGGAGTGGCCGAAGCAAGGGGTATGTCTTCGCGTGCTGCGAACCGCAGGTGATCGACTAAAAAAATACCCCGCGCGTTCCTATCCGTTCTTTTTCTATAACCTCTACGGTCCTACGGAAGATACGGTATGGACCACCTGGACGGAGGTAGAGGTAAAAACAAAGGCTGCCGCGGATATGACGAAATACCCCACTATCGGGAAGCCGATAGACAATCACCGGGTATATATCCTGTCATCAAGTTTGAGGCTTCAACCCATCGGTGTATCGGGTGAGCTTTGCATCGCGGGTGAAGGATTGTCGGTGGGATACTTGAACAACCCGGAATTAACCGCAGAAAAGTTTGACCGGGATTTATGGGATTTTCATGATGACCATGATGAGAAAAGAAAGGAAAATTATCAAAAGTTTTTTGGGGGGGCCAGGGGGGCGATTTTACCAAAAAGCGCCCCTGGCCGCCGGAGGCTATACAAAACCGGTGACCTGGCGCGTTGGCTGCAGGATGGAAATATTGAATTCCTGGGCCGCCTGGACCATCAGGTCAAGGTTAGGGGATATCGCCTAGAATTGGGTGAGATTGAAAATTACCTGATGGCAATGGAGGGGATAAAAGATGCAGTGGTGATTACCAGGGGCGGTGAAAACGACGAAAAATATTTGTGTGCCTATGTCGTAACAAAAAATGAATCTGATATAAATGTATCTCTTTTAAGGCAAGAGCTTTCTACCCGGCTGCCGGATTTTATGATTCCTTCCCGCTTTATGAAAATCGATAAAATTCCGTTGACTCCCAATAACAAAGTGGACCATAAAGCACTACCAGATCCTGAAATATCCCGTCCCCAATTGGAATCAGGTTACCTGGCGCCTGTCACTGGAATGGAAAAATTAATTACCGATACCTGGCAAGAAGTATTGAACCTCGATAAAATTGGTATCAACGATAACTTTTTCGACCTGGGTGGTAATTCTCTCAGTTTGGTTAAAGTCATCGTTAAACTGCGAAAAATCTTAAAGAGAGAAATACCAACCCTAATGATGCTTCAATACCCCACTGTTCATTTACTGGCTCAACACATTATGGAAGAAGAAGAAAAGCAAAACAAAATATCGGCGGCTGAAAAAAAAGATCAGCTAGAAAAGCTGGATAAAGGAAAAGAAAGGTTAAAAGCAACCCGGAACAAAATGAAATGAAAAAGACTTCCATTGAAACAGGGTTGGAAATAGCTGTTATTGGCATAGCCGGGAAGTTTCCCGGTGCCGAAAACATCGAGGAGTTTTGGGGAAACTTAAAAAACGGTGTTGAATTCATTTCTTTTTTTTCCAATGAAGAGTTAATTGAGTGTGGAATAAGTGAAGTATTGTTGAAAAATCCCAATTATGTAAAAACCTATGGTGTCATTGAAAAAAGAGAATATTTTGATGCATCGTTTTTCGGGTACAGTCCCAAAGAAGCAGAAACCCTGGACCCCCTGATTCGGCTCCTCCATGAATGTTCATGGGAAGCATTGGAAGATGCCGGTTATGATCCCATGTCTTACAACGGTTCCATCGGCATGTATGCCGGAGCGTCGGATGGTTTTGGCTGGCAGGTGGCATTAAGGCTGAGAAGCTTGATGGA
>WVZO01000206.1:2292-2982 GCA_011772425.1 Candidatus Aminicenantota bacterium | reverse complement strand
CAGCTTTCAGATGAAGTTAATGTCCAGTTCAATGTTCCATTTTGGGAATTAGAAATAAATATACGTTGAGAGGATGTTGATTCACCATTTGACACGGCTCCAAAGGTTAATGATGTACGGTTCAAGCTAATTTCCGGTGTGCCCAACTCCGATGTACAATATTTATTCGATTCGATACTGGAATTTCCATTATCATCAAAAGCTGCCACACAAAAACAATACTCTTTTTCCGGGTCAAGGTTTTCTATAACTGCCTGATCTTCATAATTTGTGCTTTTATGGTATTTATAACCACCCACATAAGGTTCATCTGTGTAAAGAACGTTATATCCAATCACATTCGGACTTGTAGAAGGCTTCCAGGTTAAGGCAGCAGTACTTCCTGTTCTACTTCCTTGTAAATCCGTTGGAGGTTGAATACCGCTGTTGTTTATTACGACCGGCGAGGTGTAATAGGTTATTATTGGTGGATTTACATCATCGGTTGTTTTAGCAAAGATATAATACGTTCCTGTGGAAATCCCGCCGGTATTCCATACGGTGGAAACGGACCCACTTGATGCGGAAAGATTTTCAACAATCGGACTTCCTGTGCCGCCTGATGCCCTCTTTGAAAAATAAAAACTAACTTTCGTGTCTCCTTCAGTAGGGCTCACTGCTACGTTAACATCGATATTGTCCCCTGATTGA
>WVZO01000206.1:0-2208 GCA_011772425.1 Candidatus Aminicenantota bacterium | reverse complement strand
CCAAAATAAACAATGTGACTAAATTATTGTTGCTTTCAATGTAAGAGACCCCGCTGAAATTCCCAACATTACTTGAAGTTATGGTTTCCCCATCGGGTGTGTTTAGATATACCTGAGGTTGTACTGTATTCCCAACCGCAGCAAAAATTACATCTTCTTTATTTGCTGCAAAAGTTATAGGTTGTTCAACTGAGTTTGCCATGACTCTCAATTGACTACTGTCTGATAATTGAATCATATCTTCATAATTGGTGCCGATTGAAAAATTCAGTTCGTTATTTGCATAATTTAATGCGGCTGCAAATTCAAGATTTCCGATTGAAACCATTCCCTTTAAACTTCCATTACAATTACCATTTTCACAGCTTACATCGATATCCATATACTGATTCGCCACAGGATATGGGAGAGAAATTAACGTTTCGATGAGTGTTTTAATAACCTTACACGCAAATGAGTCACAGTCAAAATCAGGTATTTGAAGAGTTCCCACTGCGCTGCCATTGAATTCTAGTAACATTGCCAGTAATTTCAAATTAATCTCTGCTGTATAAAAACCGGCAAAATCCACTGAGCCGTGAATACCTGCTCCGGTTTCATTCGGATCGCCAGAGGCATCCAGGTGTCCTGATAGCGATGCCACGGAGCAACCCAGGAACCTGGCTGTTCCTCCTTCTATATTTAATATAAAAGGAGGGGCATAACCGAGCCCCACACCTTCTAAAACAAATGTATCCTGGGGTACGCCAGTGACTCCTACATTTCCTCCAAAGAAAATGTAAAACTCAGGAGGATTACATATGTTATATACTTCCATGATAAGTCCAACAATCTGCAATCCCGTAGATCCCAGGGGAATACCTTGTGCCAGGGCAACCGATATCCTGAAACCGTCAATACATCCGGCCTGAACAACAATGGATGCTTCGATTTCCTTTATCCCCAGGTAAGGGAAATCCAATTTAGCCGTTCCGGTCAGTTCATCCTTTTCACCATCATAGTTTAATTTGATGGATGCGGTTTCAATCCCCGGGATTGTGGAAGATATATCCGCGGACAGCTCAGCTTTTTGTAAATAAGCCTTATCCCCTGTTTTGTACAGTACCTCCACATCCACGCCGCAGAGGGTGGAATCCTCCGAACCGATAACAATCCTTCCTCCGATTAGTACACCATTATTTTTAACAATGATTGGGTCTGATGTTACAATCAGGGGTATATTCCCAAGTGAGAGTTCATAATTCGTTATATTAAGATTGGAAGGTACCAGGGTACCGGCAACGCCATCTACATTGTATTTTATATCTACGGCTGTAAAAAGCGGGTGATTGCCATCTGAAAGCTTAACATAAGGATAACCGGTACATATAAGGGTTCCGGTTGTTGTTGAGTTACCGGTATAGGTGACATCTCCTGAAAACCAGAGATTCTTATTTATATTCACATTTCCAGATAATGTATAAATATTGCCCGATTGTGAGATTGAATCCGCGCAAAGTGTAAGATTGCCAACATTTATACAATCCCCTCCCGGGATCTGCTCTTTTCTAACGTAGATATTGTCGATCCAACCGCTGGTCCATTCCCAATTACCCTGGGGACTGGTATGAGGACCATTTATCGCATAAAAATAGTTAAAGGTTGTATTGGTAAGATTTGTGGTAAATGTTTTCGGACTTCCTGATATGTGACTTGTCCTGGAGGCATTTGAAAAAATGCTGAAGGTAACGTTACCCCCGGATTTTTCAACACGAAGGTAATAGGTTGTACCTGTTGATATACGAAGGTCAAGGAATTGTGTCCAATCCAAAACCTGGGTGCCATTTTCATAAATATGGAGATCAAGATGAGGAACACCACCTCCCCCCGGCCAACCTGCATAAAACACACTAAAAATACCGTTTTGTGTTGTACTCGTTGCACCGAGGGTATCTGAAAAACCCGGCCCAACCACATTTCCATTTCCACCGTGATCAGTGATATTGATATCGTATTCCAGGACAAAATCCGTGGTAGAAAATGGCCTATAAACGTATCCAGGTTCGTACCTTATCCAATGGTTAAACTCCAACCGGTGGTCATTGGTACAGTCTAACTCAATCTTATTTTCCGGGTCGTATTCTACCCAGTCGCTGTTACAGACACTGAAGTCTTCAAAAATTTCCTGGGTATTTGTGGGTGGTATTTGCCCTTTAACATAGATGTTGT
>WVZO01000518.1 GCA_011772425.1 Candidatus Aminicenantota bacterium | reverse complement strand
GGATGACCGATTTCAAGCTGTGCTTTTCCCTGGTTTGATAAAGATTGCGGATGGCATGAAGAAACTGCCCAAAATAACCGGGATTTAATCCTTCGATTTCATCGATAATCAGGATAAATTTCCGGTCTTTTACAGATGCAATATCATTCTGGAAATCCCCGAAGTTGGTGCTTTTAAATTTTATTCCCCAATTTTCTTCGATTTCTCGAAACAGGTAATTAAAGAATGCAGAACGCGGGGCCTCCTCATAGTTTTCAACATCCACATGGGTAACCTGGTATTCCTGTTTTTCAAGCCTTTGAGCCAGCATCCTGAAGTAGGTGCTTTTACCTGTTTGGCGCGGCGCCCAGATAGTGAAGTATCTTTTTCTTATTGCCAGCTCAAGTCCCCTTTGGATCAATTTTTCCCGGGTTAATGTGTAGTGTTCGTCAGGTATATTGGGACCCGAGGTATTAAAATAACGTTCCGCTTTTTTGATCATGCGGATAGTATAATATAAACAGGTCTATTTTTCAAGTTAGACCGCGGCGCGGCCACCTTTCATGGCCTACTGACCCCGCGCTTTGCTCTTTCCTGAACTGAGAAGGAGTCTTGCCGGTGAATTTCTTAAAGGCAGTATTAAATACCGACTTGGAATAAAAACCGGTATCATAAGCAATTTCCAGGACAGTTTTTCGGGCTTCCCCGGGGTCTGCCAGCCTCTGTTTCGCCTCTTCAATGCGAAACGCATTGATGTAATCATTAAAACTTTTACCCAGGTGCTCATTGATAATCTGAGACAAATGATTGTAGTGGACATGAAGTCGCTCGGAAAGCTTTTTAAGCGTTAAATCCGGGTCCAGGTAGAGTTTTTCTTCTTCCATCAGCCGGGTCAAACGAGGCAGTACCTGTTCCACTGTTTCCGGTAAAAGGGCTGAGGTTTTGTACTTTTCCTTTAGTTCGGATTTTTCTTTTTCTGCGATTTCCGCGCGTTTTTTCTTTGCCCGGGAATACAAATACCAGCCGGTACCGCCAGCAATGAGACACACCAGCAGCAGAAGCAGACCATAAAACACAGGGCCTTTATAAAAGGGGGCTTTTACCCGGAATTTGAACCGGGCCCCTTCATGATTCCAGACACCGTCATTATTACAGGCAATGACGTTGAAACAATAGTCCCCGGGAGCCAGGTTCACATATAAGACCATCCGTTTCTGCTGCGGTGTGGCTTCTGGCGTGGCTTCTTGCCATTGAGGATCATAGCCTTCCAATTTGTAGAGAATCCTTAGTTTGTCCGGGGCTGTAAAACTTAACGCAGTAAAATAAATTTCCACCATACGGGTGGGCGCAGGAAGCATTCCATTCAAAGAAATCGATTGATTATCGGCAATCACGTTTTCAATAACCACAGGCGGCGTCTGGGCAGCGGCGATGATATTTTCCCAGAAACGGTCAAGATCAAAAACAGCAATCCCTTTGACCGTGGGAATATAAAGGATTCCTTTTTTTGTTTTCCAGGCAGAGGGATGCCCGGTCATCACACACTCGCTGCTGTTCATGCCTTCTTTTTCATCAAAAGAGACAACCGTGAGGATGTCAGGGTCACCAAGCCTGGGCCCCTCCTGGGAAGTATTTATTCCACGTAATACAAATACTCCTTTGTAAGAACTCATCCACAGGTGACCCCGGCTGTCTTCACTAATACTAAAGATATAGTTATTGGGTAAGCCGCTTTTTTTGGTAAAGATGGTGTAAGGGCCTGGTTTGGCTTGTGGGAATCGAATCAAACCGCTGCCATTGGTGCCCACCCATAGATGCCCCCGGCTGTCTTCATAAAAAGCCAGAACATCATAATCGAAATGAAACGGTTTGTCAGAAGCAGGAGCATCAGCGGCAAAATTACGGAATTTCCCGTTTTTTAATAAAAAAAGTCCGGCTCGTGTTCCCACTTGCAGCTTACCCTCCCGGTTTTCGCCAATGGTTCGGATAGTAATATCGGAAAGTCCAGCTTCCTGGTGGTAGGTGGTGAATTGTTCGTGTTTCAACCGGTTTAAACCATTGGCTGTACCAATCCAGAGGGAACCGGTCCGGTCCTGGAAGATGGCAGTTACATTGTTGGAGGAGAGGCCATTGTCAGTAGTATATGCATTAACCTGGAATTGGCCCCCTGTTATTTTTACACGGTTAAGGCCCGAAGTTGTACCAATCCAGAGGTTTTTCTCGTTGTCCAAGAAAAGAGTTCTCACCTTGTTGCCGGATAAACCGTCCGCCATGGTAAATGTGGAAATGACCTGATTACCTTTTATTTTAGAGAGACCTTTGCGATCGGTTCCTACCCACAAGGATCCCTCATGGTCCCGGAGCATGGTGTGCACCCTGTTTTCCGGCAAACCGTTCCCAGTGGTAATGGAGCGCACCCGTGATTTTTTTAACCGCACCAAGCCGGCGGTATATGTTCCAATCCATACATTTCCTTCCCGGTCTTCCATCAGGGAGTGGATAAAATCATCCGGGAATCCCTGACGGATGGTAATGGAATCGATAATATGGCCGTCTTTTGTCAGCCGGTAGATTCCCTCACCGTCAGTGCCCACCCACAGCGTACCGCTGCTGTGTTCACGTATGGCCTGGATGGAATTGCCAGAGAGGAGTCTTTTTTTCGTTTTCTGAGAGTATAGTCCTTTTTCCGTACCGATCCAAAGTGAGCCGGAACCATCCTGGTGGAGGGTAGTAACTTCCGCACCGGCAAGGATGTCTTCCAGGGGAGTGGGAGCAGGCAGGAATTTACCGTTTTTCATGAGATTAATCCCGCCGCCAACCGTGCCAATCCACAACGTACCGCTGCTGTCCAATTTAAGAGAACTGACTGAGTATGCTGAAAGACCATCTTCAACCGTATAGGCTTTAATTTCTTCTCCTTTCAAGCGGTTGAGCCCATTGTTGGTGCCGATCCACAGGGTGTTGTTTTTATCACCGATAATGGCCCTGACTGTATTGTTGGACAGTCCCTGCCCGGCGGTATAATATACTGACCATTTTCCCTCTTTCAATCGACTGATGCCTCCTCCATCGGTCCCCACCCATAGGGCACCGTTTTTATCCTCATAAAGGCACAGGATGCTGTCGTTTTTGAGACCCGGGGTATTCCAGCGGTTATACACCTGAAACCTGACACCGTCAAAACGAACCAACCCGCTTTGTGTTCCAAACCAGATATACCCATCCCGGGTCCGGATCATACTCAATACCGAATTCTGGGGCAGCCCGTCTTCAATGCTCCATACAGTAACAATGTACCGCTGTTTACCCACTACAATGGAGGAGGCTTGAAGATCAATACATATGACATGCAAAACTAATATCAAACAAATACAAACAAACGTTTCTCTTTTATTTCGCATTATTCCAACACGCCAACACTCCATTACTCCATTACTCCCCTACTCCATCTTAGCATACCTACTTGATCTTTTGGATGTGCAGCTCCCATAGTTCTTCATCTTCATTTTCCACCAGGCTGTAGAAGATGTTGTCCTGGATTCCATACAAATCCAACGCAAGCATCGGTTCCTCCGGCGGTATGGGGAGAAACACCCGTTTCAACTCCTTTCCCTTCAGATCCAGGATAACACATTCATATTTACCATTTTCCTGTTTGTGGGTGATCACATACAGTTTATCATTATCGATAAAGAAATTCTTTACTGCTGGATAATGGGTTTTAAAACTAACTTTAAACAAGGAGCCAATGTACTGTTTATAGGGAGAATCACTTTTAAACCAGCGCATGGTTTCTTTTTTGTAGGAATCCGGAACCGGCACGGGTTTGTAATCTTTTTTGATGCGGTAGAGTTTTTTGCCTGTGGTGTCGAATACATCGAAAACAAATCCCTCTGATCCAATCAAACTAAAAATTTTTCCTTTGAAGGGCAGGGAATAAAAACCGGCTGTAGGCATATTAAACGTGGCGCCGGGGCCCACTTCATAATCGGTAAGGAAAAGTTCCTTAACACGCTCTAATTTTGAGTTGAAAAGTTGAATAGACAGTAAAAGCTTGTTGTCTTTCTGTGTGGTGACTGTGCCGACGAATTTGTCCTTTATTGGAACAAAAACACCAGCCATTCCTGGTGTTTTCATTTCCTTTACAAATTCACCGTTCCTGGTGAAAAATGAGACTTTATTATCGGAATTGATCACTAATTGATTCCCAAAGGGGAAAATGATCAACCCTGGGCCAAAAACGTTTAATTTAAATTCCCGGGGGCCTTCACCGGATTTGCCGAATTTTTTAATCAACTTAAAATCTTTCCTGGAGTAGATATAAATGGAAGTTAGTTCCGTAACAAAAAGCCGGTCACCGTCAACAAGCATCATCGACGGTTTCAAAANNTCAACAAGCATCATCGACGGTTTCATCAGCTCCGAGAGGGGAACGACTTTGGTGTCTTTCCCTTCCAAATAGCTTACGAGCAATACCACTATAATCAGTAATATGCCTAACTTTTTCATTGCATCCTCCTTATCTTAAATTCTCAACTCCTTAATTTCCTCGCTGTCTTATCTCTTTGTTTCTCCGTTTTTTCTCTTCCTATTGCCAACTGTCTTTTTCCTCTTCTTGCAATTGATCAATGGCGGTTTTAAAATCAGGAAAAAGTACTTTTTTCTCGGTTACAATAGCAGAAACCAGGTGTTGGGGTGTGACATCAAAGGCGGGGTTATAGACTTCTGTTTCCGGGCGGGCGATCCGCTGATTCATAAAATATGTCACTTCTTCTTTGCTTCGTTCTTCGATGGGGATTTGTTTTCCGGAGTCGATAGAGAAATCAATAGTGGATACCGGGGCAGCCACATAAAAAGGAATGTTGTGATAATTGGCCAGCACAGCCACGGAGTAGGTGCCGATTTTATTGGCAATATCCCCGTTTCCGGCAATACGGTCTGCTCCCACTATTACCGCATCGATCAGTCCTTTTGCCATGATGTAACCGGCCATGTTGTCGGTGATCAATTTCACCGGGATGTTATCCTCCTGCAATTCCCATACGGTCAACCGTGCGCCCTGGAGATAGGGGCGGGTTTCATCGGCTACGACTGTTATATTTTTATTATTGGCAACGGCTGCCCGGATAACCCCCAGTGCAGTCCCATACCCGGCAGTAGCCAGTGCACCGGCATTGCAGTGGGTTAACACGGTTTGACCGGATTTCAGCAGCACGTGCCCATTGGTGCCGATTTTTTTATTGATCTCAACATCCTCTTTATCGATGGTCAACGCTTCTTCCTTCATCTTTCTTTTTAAAAGCGTGATATCATATTTATATTGAGCAAAGATTTTTTTCATGCGTTCCACTGCCCAGAAGAGGTTAACTGCAGTGGGCCGGGTGGAGGAAATGGTTTCCACGATCCTATTAAATACGGTGTCATCGATTTTCTCTGCATTCAATATCCCCAGGGCAACACCCATTGCTGCCGCCACACCGATAGCAGGTGCCCCGCGTATAACCATGTCTTTAATACTTTTTGCCACCTCGTTATAATCCGAATGCTCGATATATTTTTCTTCCAGGGGAAGGATGCGCTGGTCGATCATATAAACCTTATTATCTTTCCATTCAACAATAGGATACATGTTTCCTCCTTTTTGACGTCATTTATAACCATACGTTGGCACACGAGCCGGTTGATGTTAAGTGTTAACCTTCTGCATTCCAATGAATTAATAATTAAGTTAAATTATACACGCATGCCCGGTTAAAAGCAAGCCCGCGGCGCGGGCAGCTAATGGGGTAGTATGGTGGGAACCACATACTCCAGGCTGACCGTGTATCAAAAGTTTTGCGGGGGATTCCAAAGGGGGCAGTTTTTCCAAAAGAGCCCCCTTTGGTCGCCGAAGGCATAAAAAATAATTGACAAAACCGGATAATTCATATATGATGATGCATTCGGATATAGATATTGATTTGGAGAAATATGGCAGACGTAAAAATAGTAAGAGACCCGGAAGCGTGTTCGAAGCAAAAAAAACCGTATGATCTGGTTATTGTAGGCGGCGGCATCTATGGAGTGATGCTTTCTTATGAGGTGGCGCGGCGTAATTTACGTTCGTTGATGCTGGAGAAAAATGATTTTATCAGTGCTACCAGCCTCAACCACTTGCGTACGATTCATGGAGGTATACGATACCTTCAATCCCTGGACTTTCATCGCTTTTGGCAATCTGTGGGTGAACGCAAGTGGTTTCTGAAATATTTTCCCTGGTATGTAAACCCCATGCCCTGTATTATGCCTTTATACGGTAAAGGCCTGCACCGCAATTGGATTTTATGGGCAGCGCTGCTGATGAATGATATCCTCTCATTTAACCGCAACAAATCTGTCAGTAAAGAGAAACATCTGGCAAAAAGTAAAGTCATCTCCCGTGAACAAACTAAAAAGATATTTTCTTTAGTAGATGATCAGGGTTTAACCGGCAGCGCCTTGTGGTTTGATGCCAATATCGAAGAATACCAGCGGCTGACGATTGAATTGCTTAAATTGGCAATGAGGTCTGGTGCAGATGCTCTCAACTATGTTAGTGCGGAGAAGCTGCAAACAGAGAATGGTTATGTTACCGGTGTCCAGGCTGTAGACCGGGAGACCGGGAAAGAATTCGTGTTTAATGCTCCGGTGGTGATTAACGCGGCCGGCCCCTGGTGCCGGGAGGTGGCACATCAATTTGACCGGGACCATGTGTCTTTGTTTAAAAAACGTATGCTGGTGTGGAATGTCCTGTTTAACAAAAAAGCCCTTTCCGATTATGCCCTGGGATTGAGTACTGAAAAAGACGGAGGACATACGTATTTCTTCCATCCCTGGAAAAACCGCCTCCTGGTAGGAACCGGCGAAAAGGTCGTAGAAAAAAGCGAAACTGAAACCACTGTACCTCCCGGGGAAATGGCTAAATTTATAAAAGATATCAATACAATGGTGCCGGGGGTGAATCTAAAGGAAGCTGATATTCAACGGGTTTATTCGGGCATTTTACCTGCGGATGAAGACGGCACACTGACCAGCCGGGAAAATATTTTCAATCACGCCAAAAACGAAGGGCCAAAGGGATTGTTCAGTATTTCAGGTGTAAAGTTTACGACCTCCCGCCTGGTGGCGGACAAAACCCTGAACCGGGTATTCCCAAAAGCAAAAAAAATTCCCCATGAAAAAATGGTAGAACAAATGGACAGTGGAAGTGTTTCGTTTGATTTTGAGTGGGAACCTTCCAATCAAAAAGATTTAGACCAACTCAAAGAGATTGTTGAGAATGAGGCGGTGGTGCATCTTAGCGATTTGATTTTCAGGCGTACATCTTTGGGAGACCACCCGGAGCGTGCGATAAAGATTCTTCCCAAAATCAGACCAATATTTCCCTGGGACGATAAAAAATGGGAAAAAGAGGTAGAGGCGAGGTTATATATCAAATGAAACGAGCATTTGTTACCGGTGCAAGCGGTTTTACCGGCGGTTATCTTTGTAAGGCATTGAAGAAAAAAGGATATGCCATTAACGCCCTGGTAAGAGAATCCAGTAATAAAGAAGAACTGGAAAAACTGGGGGTCGAGTTCATTGAGGGAAACCTGGCCGAGCCGGAATCCATCAAGGGTAAAATCAAAGATGTAGATATTGTTTTCCATATTGCAGCACTGTACCGGCAGGAAGGTGTTTCTAAAGATTTGTTTACAAAAGTTAATGTGGAAGGGACCCGTATCCTGCTGGAGGAATCCATTGCCGGTGGTGTGAAGCGTTTTGTCCACTGCAGCACGGTAGGCGTGCAGGGTGAGATCGAAAACCCACCCGCTACAGAAGAGGCACCGTACAATCCCGGAGACCATTACCAGGTTTCAAAACTGGAAGGTGAAAAACTGGCACTTTCTTACTTCCGGGAGGGCAAGATCGACGGTGTGGTGGTTCGGCCTGTGGGAATTTACGGACCGGGTGATACACGGTTTCTCAAACTCTTTCGCCACATCTATAAAGGTAATTTTAAAATGATTGGCAAAGGAGAGGTGCTTTATCACCTCACGTTTGTGGAAGACCTGGTGGATGGCATTATCCTGGCAGGTGAAACACCGGCGGCTTCGGGTCAAATTTATACCATTGGTGGAAACGAATACTTACCCCTGAATAAACTGGTGAAATTGATTGCCCAGGTCATGGAGAAACCGGTGTCTAGAATTCGTATTCCTTTGTGGCCGGTGTACACGGCAGCGTTTTTATGCGAGATCATTTGCCGTCCTTTTGGTATCGAACCCCCTATCTATCGCAGGCGGTTGGATTTCTTTACCAAAGACAGGGCGTTTGATATCTCAAAAGCTAAAAAAGAACTGAACTATAACCCGAAAGTGCCCCTGAAAGATGGTTTAATCCGCACCGCCCAGTGGTACAAAGAAAATGGCTGGCTGGAGTAGGTCAGTTGGCAGTTGGCAATTGGCAGTTGGCAAGTAGGAAGCGAGGAAGAAAAGAAGAAAGGAATATAAGGAATGATGAAGAAAACACGATTGATGGTGGATGGGCATGTGCATATTTATGACTGCTTTCACCTGGAAAAATTCTTTAAGATTGCTGTAACCTGGTTGGATCACTTTTACAACACCCTTTATGCCAATGGCAGCCCTTATGTCAATATCTTGCTATTGACTGAAGGAAAGACCAATGATTTTTTCTCCCAATTGAAAAAGAATCGTGGTTTTCCAAATGATTCGGGTTACCGGGTACTGGAT